>DISR01000023.1:0-20425 GCA_002421825.1 Thiobacillus sp. UBA6205
CCGCCGAGGACCGCGAGCGTTTCCAACAGATGCTGCACGAACTGGGCCTGCGGCAGCCGCCGAACCGTACCGCGCGCACCGAAGAGGACGCGATTCGGCTGGCCGAAGAAATCGGTTACCCGTTGGTCGTCAGGCCTTCCTACGTGCTGGGCGGACGCGCCATGGAAATCGTGCGCGAAGAATCCGACCTCAAGCGCTACATGACCGAGGCGGTGAAGGTGTCGAACGATTCGCCGGTGCTGCTCGACCGTTTCCTCGATGATGCCATCGAGGTCGACGTCGACGCCTTGTCCGACGGCAAGGACGTGCTGATCGGCGGCATCATGCAGCACATCGAACAGGCCGGCGTGCACTCGGGCGATTCGGCCTGCTCGCTGCCGCCCTACAGCCTGTCGCAGGAAGTCCAGGACCAGCTGCGCCAGCAGACCGTGGCCATGGCCAGGGCGCTCAATGTGGTGGGCCTGATGAACGTGCAATTCGCCATCCAGGGCGACACCATCTACGTGCTGGAAGTGAACCCGCGCGCCTCGCGCACCGTGCCTTTCGTGTCCAAGGCGATCGGCGCGCCGCTGGCCAAGGTCGCCGCGCGCTGCATGGCAGGCCAGACGCTGGCCAGCCAGAACATGCTGCACGAACGCATTCCGCCGTACTATTCGGTGAAGGAAGCGGTATTCCCCTTCCGCAAGTTCCCCGGCGTCGACCCCATGCTGGGGCCGGAGATGAAATCCACCGGCGAGGTCATGGGCGTGGGCGCGAGCTTTGCCGAGGCCTTCGTCAAGTCGCAGATCGGTTCGGGAGAGACCCTGCCGTCCAAGGGCAAGGTGTTCATCAGCGTCCGCGCTGTGGACCGTCCGCAGGCGGCGGAACTGGCCAGGGGCTTCCATGAGCTCGGCTTTGCCGTGCTGGCCACGCGCGGAACCGGCCAGGCCATACTTGAAGCCGGCACGCCCGTGACCATTGTCAACAAGGTTACCGAGGGCCGCCCCAACATCGTCGACATGATCAAGAACAACGAAGTCAGCCTGATCATCAACGTGGTCGACGACAAGCGTGCGGTGAAGGACTCCTATTCCATCCGCGCCGAGGCCCTGTCCCGCCGCGTGGCCTATTTCACCACCCTTGCAGGCGCACGCGCCGCCTGCGTGGGCATGGGGCACTCGCAGGAATTGCAGGTCTATTCCCTGCAGGCGCTCCATCAGAACCTGCTGTAAGGAAGAGCCAGTGAGCAAGACACCCTTGACCGTGATCGGCGCGGAAATGCTGAAAGCCGAGTTGCACAACCTCAAGACCGTGCAGCGTCCGGCGGTGATCCAGGCCATTGCCGAAGCGCGCGCGCACGGCGATTTGTCCGAGAATGCGGAATATGACGCGGCCAAGGAGCGCCAGGGCTTCATCGAGGGGCGCATCAAGGAAATCGAAAGCAAGCTGTCGCACGCGCAGATCATCGACCCCAAAACCGTGGATTCCGATGGCCGCATCGTGTTCGGTGCCACCGTCGAACTCGAGGATCTGGAGTCCGGCGATACCGTGACCTATCAGATCGTGGGCGAGGACGAGGCCGACATCAAGGCCAACAAGATTTCGATCTCTTCGCCCATGGCGCGCGCGCTCATTGGCAAGAACGCCGGCGACACTGCCAATGTGCAGGCGCCGGGCGGCGTGCGCCAGTACGAAATCCTCGACGTCGAATATCGATGAGGAATTTCGCCGACAGTCTGGCTGCCGTGCTGCTGGTCGCCTGGGTGGGTGGGCTGTGGGCGATCGGCTATATCGCCGCACCCACGCTGTTCGCCGAACTGGCCGACCGCCAGCTGGCCGGCAACCTGGCGGGCGAACTGTTCAAGTGGATTGCCTGGGTCGGCATCGTCGCCGGCAGTTACCTGCTGGTTTACCGCCTGGGGAAACACGGCTTCCCCGCCTTGAAGCAGGGTTATTTCTGGATCGTGCTGGTGATGCTGCTGTTGGTCCTGGGGCGGCATTTCGGCATTCAGCCGGTCATGCAGGCGATGAAGGACCAGGCCATGCCGCAGGCGGTGATGGAAAGCGCGTTCCGCAGCCGCTTCGCCGCCTGGCACGGCATTTCCAGTGTGGTCTACCTGATCGAGAGCCTGCTAGGCCTGGTGCTGGTTTGGCGTTATCGCGGCAACTGAATCACCTGTTTTTCGTCGGCGCGATAGATCACCAGGGTTTTGCCGATCTGTTGCACGGGTGAAGCGCCCAGTGCCTGGCAAATCTGCTCCAGCCACTGGCTGCGGGTTTCCTTCTCGTCCGAGCCGGCCTTGATCTTGATGAGTTCATGCGCCTTCAATGCCCGTTCGGCTTCCTTGAGCACCGCCTCGGTCAGACCTTTTTCGCCGATGATGACGACAGGAGAAAGCGGATGGGCCAGACCTTTCAGGTATTGGCGCTGGGCGGGGGTAAGCTTGATCATGTTGCAACTTTCAAAATGTGAAGCCGGATTTTAGCCGATTGGCACCACCTGACCGATGAAAAGACCCAAAACCAGCCGCGCCTGGTGGCTGGATCGCCATGTGCACGATCCCTTCGTCAAACTCGCACAGAAAGAGGGCTACCGATCGCGCGCGGCCTACAAACTGGTGTGGCTGGACGAAAAAGACCATTTGCTGAAGCCCGGCATGACGGTGGTCGACCTCGGCGCGGCGCCCGGCGGCTGGTGCCAGGTGGCAGCAAAAAAGGTCGGCGCAAAGGGCCGTGTGATCGGCATTGACCTGCTGCCGGTCGTGCCCATGCCGGGCGTGCTGCTGTTCGAGGCGGATTTCACCAGCGACGAGGGCCTGGAACTGGTGGAAAGCGCGCTTGACGGCAGGAAGGCGGATCTTGTTTTGTCCGACATGGCCCCCAACTTGTCAGGGGTGAAGGACGCCGATCAGGCCAAACATTACGCCCTGGCCGAACTGGCGCTCGATTTCGCCGTCCAATGGCTGAAGCCGGACGGCGCATTTGTCGTCAAGGTATTCCAGGGCACCGGTTTCGAGGACTTCTTGCGCCAGGCCAGGCAGGCCTTCCGTCAGGTTCACGTCCGCAAGCCGGACGCGTCGCGCGACGAAAGCCGGGAGAATTTTCTCGTGGGCAAGGGCTTGAAGGTCTAGCCACCGGGACTGGAGCGGCCTAGAATGAGTCTAAATGCGCACGGAATGCGCACAGGAGCAGCAGTTAAGTGAACAATCTCGCAAAGAATATCGCCATCTGGGTCATCATCGCGGTGATCCTCATGACCGTTTTCCAGCAGTTTGGCGCGCGCCAGACCAGCCAGACCACGATCGCCTATTCGGATTTCATCCAGCAGGTGAAGGAAGGCCAGATCAAGCAGGCCGTGATCGAGGGCAACGTGATCCGCGGCATGAGCGAAGGCGGCCGTCCCTACGTGACCTATGCGCCGCCCGGGGACATCTGGCTCACTTCCGACCTCTTGAAGAACAACGTCAAGATCGAGGTCAAGCCGGAACAGCAGCAGTCCGTGCTGATGAGCATTTTCATTTCCTGGTTTCCCATGCTGCTGCTGATTGGCATATGGGTCTTCTTCATGCGCCAGATGCAGGGCGGCGGCAAGGGCGGCGCCTTCTCCTTCGGCAAGAGCCGCGCGCGCATGCTGGACGAGAGCAACAACCAGGTCACCTTCGCTGACGTCGCCGGCTGCGACGAGGCCAAGGAAGAAGTCTCCGAACTGGTGGATTTCCTGCGGGATCCGTCCAAGTTCCAGAAGCTGGGAGGGCGCATCCCGCGCGGCGTGCTGATGGTGGGCAGCCCCGGTACCGGCAAGACCCTGTTGGCGAAGGCCATCGCCGGCGAGGCCAAGGTGCCGTTCTTCAGCATTTCCGGCTCCGATTTCGTGGAGATGTTCGTCGGCGTGGGCGCGGCGCGCGTGCGCGACATGTTCGAGCAGGCCAAGAAGTCCGCACCCTGCATCATCTTCATCGACGAAATCGACGCGGTCGGCCGCCAGCGCGGTGCCGGCCTCGGCGGCGGCAATGACGAGCGCGAGCAGACTCTCAACCAGCTGCTGGTGGAAATGGACGGCTTCGAAGGCTCGGCCGGCGTGATCGTGATCGCCGCGACCAACCGCCCCGACGTGCTCGACCCCGCACTGATGCGCCCGGGCCGCTTCGACCGCCAGGTCGTGGTGCCGCTGCCGGACATTCGCGGCCGCGAACAGATCCTGCTGGTGCACATGCGCAAGGTGCCCATCGCCACCGACGTGCAGGCCGACATCATCGCGCGCGGCACGCCGGGTTTCTCCGGCGCCGACCTCGCCAACCTGGTCAACGAGGCCGCGCTGTTCGCCGCGCGCGGCAACAAGCGCCTGGTCGACATGGACGACTTCGAGCGCGCCAAGGACAAGATCATCATGGGCGCCGAGCGTCGTTCCATCGTCATGCCCGAGGAAGAGCGCCGCAACACGGCGTACCACGAGTCCGGCCATGCGGTGGTGGCGAAGATGCTGCCCAAGACCGACCCGGTGCACAAGGTCACCATCATCCCGCGCGGCCGCGCCCTGGGCGTGACCATGCAACTGCCGACCGAGGACCGCTACAGCATGGACAAGGAACGCATCCTGTCCACCATCGCCGTGCTGTTCGGCGGGCGCATCGCGGAAGAGGTGTTCATGCACCAGATGACGACCGGTGCTTCCAACGATTTCGAGCGCGCCACCGAAATGGCGCGCCGCATGGTGACGCAGTGGGGCATGAGCGATGCACTGGGCCCCATGGTGTATGGCGAGAACGAGGGCGAGGTCTTCCTCGGCCGTTCCATCACCACGCACAAGAACGTGTCCGAGGCCACCATGCAGAAGGTCGACCAGGAAATCCGCCGCATCATCGACGAGCAGTACGCGCGTGCGCGCAAGCTCATCGAGGACAACCGCGACAAGATCGAGGCCATGACCAAGGCGCTGCTGGAATGGGAAACCATCGATGCCGAGCAGATCGACGACATCATGGCCGGCCGCAGTCCGCGTCCCCCGCATCCGCCTGCCGGAACGCAGCCGAAGCCGCCCAGCGACAACAAGCCCAGCGCGCCTGCGCCCACCACCGAACCCGCGCAGGAAGCCTGATCAGGATTCAGGGGCCAGGAATCAGGAGTCAGGGATGGTGCGGCCGAAAGCCGCACCATTTTTTACAAGCGCAAAGCACATTCCCTAGCCCCTGAATCCTAGCCCCTAACTCCTGCGTCCTTCCCATGCTCCGCTGCGGAAAATTTACCTTCCCCCTTGACCGCCCGCTGATCATGGGCGTGGTCAACGTCACGCCGGATTCCTTCTCCGATGGCGGGCGTCTGCAGAATGCCCGGCAGGCCATCGACCATGCGCTCATGCTGGCGGAGCAGGGCGCCGACATTCTCGACGTGGGCGGCGAATCCACGCGCCCGGGCGCCGCTGCCGTTTCCGAGGATGAGGAATTGCGCCGTGTGCTGCCTGTGATCGAGGCGCTGGCCGCGCGTGGCCTCGCGGTATCGGCCGACACACGCAAGCCGCGAGTGATGCAGGAAGCGATTCAGGCCGGCGCTGCCATGATCAACGATGTCATGGCCCTGCGCGAGCCTGGCGCAATCCAGGCGGTGGCAAAATCCGAAGCGGCGGTATGCCTCATGCACATGCAAAATGATCCGCAGAGCATGCAAGCCGCCCCGCATTATGAAAATGTAGTGGAGGAAGTGCGCGAATTCCTGGCGCAGCGCCTGGCTGCCTGCGAGGCTGCCGGGATTGGGCGTTCCCGCCTGGTGATCGATCCGGGATTTGGCTTTGGCAAGACCCTGGCGCACAATCTCGCTTTGCTGAAAAACCTGGATCGGCTGGCCGGCCTGGGCGTGCCCGTGCTGGCCGGCATGTCGCGCAAGTCCATGCTGGGCGCGCTGACCGGCAAGCCGGTCGATCAGCGCGAATACGCCGGCATTGCCGCGCATCTGGCGGCGGTGGCGCGCGGCGCGGCCATCGTGCGGGTGCACGACGTGGCCGCGATGAAGGATGCCTTGGCCGTGTGGCAGGCAATAGAAGGAGCAGAACAAGAGTGAGCCGCAAATATTTCGGCACCGACGGCGTGCGCGGACGCGTGGGCAAGTCGCCCATCACCCCGGACTTCGTCATGCGACTGGGCTTTGCCGCCGGCAAGGTGCTGGCCTCCGACCGCAGCGTGCTGCCGGCAGGCCAGCATCCGACCGTGCTGATCGGCAAGGACACGCGCATTTCAGGCTACATGCTGGAATCTGCCCTGACTGCCGGCTTTACTGCGGCGGGCGTGCATGTCAATCTCACCGGCCCCTTGCCGACGCCCGGCATCGCCTACCTTACGCGGGCGCTGCGCTTGCAGGCCGGGGTGGTGATTTCCGCCTCGCACAATCCCTTCGAGGACAACGGCATCAAGTTCTTTTCCGGCGCCGGACAGAAGCTGCCCGATGCGACCGAGAAGGCGATCGAGGCGCTGGTCGAGTCCGAGGTGCAAACTGCGCCTTCCAGCGAACTGGGGAGGGCGCGCCGCATCGACGATGCCGCTGCGCGCTACATCGAGTTCTGCAAAAGCAGCTTTCCCTTCGACAAGGACCTGCGCGGCCTGCGCATCGTGGTGGATTGCGCCCATGGCGCCACCTACCATGTCGCGCCGCACGTGTTCCATGAACTGGGTGCCGAAGTCATTGCCATCGGCGCCGAGCCCAACGGTTTCAACATCAACGCAGAATGCGGCGCCACCCATACCGCCAGCCTGACTGCCGCAGTCAAGCAGCACCAGGCGGATTTCGGCATTGCGCTCGACGGCGACGGCGACCGCCTGATGATGGCGGACCGCAACGGGCGGGTATTCGACGGCGACGAGCTGGTTTACATCATCGCGCGCCACCGTGTCGAAACCGGCAGCATGAAAGGCGGCGTTGCGGGCACGCTGATGACCAACCTCGGCATGGAGCATGCCCTGGGCAGGCTCAGGCTGCCCTTCGGCCGCGCCAAGGTCGGCGATCGCTATGTGCTTGAATTGTTGCAGGAAAAAGGCTGGCAGCTGGGCGGCGAGACCTCCGGACACATCCTCTGTCTGGACAAGCACACCACCGGCGATGGCATCATCTCGGCGCTGCAGGTGCTGCACGCGCTGAAGGACAGCGGCGCCAGCCTGGCCGAATATGCGGCCGATCTTACGCTGTATCCCCAGGTGCTGGTCAACGTGCCCATCGCCGGGCGCATCGACCTGGCCAGCGCGCAGCCGGTGATCGAGGCGCAGGCCGCGGCTCAGGCCGACATGGGCGAGGGAGGGCGTATCGTGCTGCGCCCCTCGGGCACCGAGCCCCTGATCCGCGTCATGGTCGAATCTTCGTCGGAAGCGCAGGCGCGCAAATGGGCCGAGCATATTGCCGAGTCGGTGAGGCTGACAGCTGCAACCTGACTGATTCTGTCATTCGCAGGCCGGGTGGAATGTTTCAGAGCATTTACGGCCCGCAGTTCAGAGAAATGACATAAAACTGTAATATTCCGCCCTTAGTATGGTTGTGTCGCCCGTGCGGCAACGTTAACCACTACTGGAGATATTACATGCGTACTCTGAACAAACTGGCCCAAGGCGCTTTGGCCGCCACCCTCGGCCTGGCCTTCTCTGTTGGCGCCATGGCCGCTGACATCACCGGCGCGGGCGCAACCTTCCCCTATGCCGTCTACACCAAGTGGGCCGAAGCCTATCAGCAGGCCACCGGCAACAAGGTCAACTACCAGGGCATCGGTTCCTCTGGCGGCGTCAAGCAGATCAAGGCCAAGACCGTCGATTTTGGCGGCAGCGATGCCCCGGTCAAGGAAGCTGACCTGGATGCGGCTGGCCTGGTGCAGGTCCCGACCGTGATGGGCGCGGTGACCGTCGTCTACAACCTGCCTGGCTTCAAGTCCGGCGAAATCAAGCTGGATGGCCTGACTGCGGCCGACATTTTCGGCGGCAAGATCACCAAGTGGAACGATCCCGCCATCGCCGGGCTGAATCCCGGCAAGAGCCTGCCCAATACCGCCATTACCATCTCCCATCGTTCCGACGGCTCCGGCACGACGTATGCCTTCACCAACTATCTGGCAAAGCAGTCCATGAACTTCAAGCGTGACGTCGGCGCCGGCAACACCGTGAACTGGCCCATGAACGCCGTGGGTGGCAAGGGCAATCCCGGTGTGGCCGCCAACGTGCAGAAGATCGCAGGCGCCATCGGCTATGTCGATATCGCCGATGCCATGAAGAACAACATGAGCTTTGTGGCCCTGAAGAACAAGGCCGGCAGCTACATCGTCCCCAACCAGAAGGCTGTGGCCGATGCTGCCAGCGGCGCCGATTTCAAGGTGAAGGGAATGGCCCCGGACCTGCTCGACCAGACCCACAAGAATGCCTGGCCCATTACCACCGCCACCTACATGCTGGCTTACGAGAAGGGCAGCGATGCCACCAAGCAAAAGGCTGTCGTGGATTTCTTCACCTGGTCGCTCAACAACGGCCAGAAGATGGCGGAGGACCTCGGCTTCGTGGCGCTGCCGCCGAACGTGGTTAAAATGGTCGAAGCTGAAATGAAGAAGATCAAGTAATACAATTGCGACCTGGGATGTAATTCGGCCGGGGGCAGCATGCTGCCCCCGGCGCTCTGTGAAAGCGGCTGTTTGTGTCAGAGGCCGTTTCCACAGATAAAAATCTAACCGACAGGCACCTTTATAGTGAGTGAGCCCAGCGAATCTGCCGGAATCGACCTGCATGCACGGCAGGTTGCGAAATTCCGGTTGCAGGACAAATTTTTTCATTACAGCACCCAGTTGTTCGCGCTGGTCGTGCTGGCAAGCCTGCTCGGCATCCTGGTTTCGCTCGCCATCGAGGCCTGGCCGAGCCTGAAGGCCTTCGGCCCGGATTTCCTGTGGACAAATGTCTGGAGCGTGCCGGACGACGAGTATGGTGCGCTCGCCGCCATTTATGGCACGGTGGTGACCTCGGTTCTGGCGTTGCTGATCGGGGTGCCGATCAGTTTCGGCATCGCGCTTTTCCTGACGGAAACCTGCCCGCTGTGGCTGCGCCGCCCACTGGGCACGGCGATCGAACTGCTGGCGGGAATTCCCTCCATCGTTTACGGCATTTGGGGCCTGTTCGTTTTTGCCCCCCTGTTTGCCGAGTATTTCCAGCCTCCTTTGCAGAATCTGCTCGGAGAGGTGCCTGTCATCGGCAGCTGGTTTTCCGGCCCGCCCATCGGCATCGGCATTCTGACGGCCAGCCTGGTGCTGTCGATGATGATCATTCCGTTCATCGCCTCGGTCATGCGCGACGTGTTCGAAACCGTGCCGCATGTGCTGAAGGAGTCTGCGTACGGCATCGGCTGCACAACCTGGGAGGTGGTGCGCAACATCGTGCTGCCCTACACTCGCGTCGGTGTCATCGGCGGAATCATGCTGGGGCTGGGACGGGCGCTGGGCGAAACCATGGCGGTCACCTTCGTGATCGGCAACGCCAACCGCATCATTCCCAGCCTGTTCGCGCCGGGCACTTCGATCGCCTCCACCCTGGCAAACGAGTTTGGCGAGGCCGATCCGGGACTGCATATCGCATCGCTGTTCGCGCTGGGCCTGGTCCTGTTCGTGATTACTTTCATCGTGCTGGCGATATCGCGTTGGCTGATCAGCCGCAGCATGGGCTCGGAGGGCCTGTAGTCGATGATGAACCTGTATACCCGGCGCGTCTGGACCAACCGTATCGGCATGGCGCTGTCCATGATCGCGATGAGCCTCGGCCTGATCGGGCTGATGTGGATTCTGTGGACATTGTTTTCGAAGGGCTTTGCCGCGCTCAGCATTGAGATGTTTACCCAGGACACCCCGGCGCCCGGTACCGAGGGCGGCGGCCTGCGCAACGCCATCGTCGGCAGCGGCCTGATCCTGCTGTTTTCCATGCTCATCGCTACCCCGATCGGCATCCTCGCCGGCATTTACCTCGCCGAGTACGGGCGAATTTCCAAGTTCGCCTCGTTTACCCGCTTCATGACCGACATCATGCTGTCGGCTCCATCCATCGTCATTGGCCTGTTCGTTTATGCCCTGTTCGTGGCAACTACGGGCGGGTTTTCCGGCTGGGCGGGTTCGCTTGCGCTGTCGCTGATCGCCATCCCGGTGGTGGTGCGCACCACGGAAAACATGCTCAAGCTGGTGCCGACCAGCCTGCGCGAGGCCGCTTTCGCGGTCGGGGCGCCGCGCTGGCAGGTCTCGCTCAAGGTGACGCTGCGCGCCGTCAAGTCCGGCGTGGTAACCGGCGTGCTGCTGGCCATGGCGCGCATCACAGGCGAAACCGCGCCGCTTCTGTTCACCGCCCTCAATAACCAGTTTTTCAGCACCAACATGGGCGAACCCATGGGCAACCTGCCGGTGGTGATTTACCAATTCGCGCTGAGCCCCTATGACAACTGGATCAATCTGGCCTGGGGCGGGGCGCTGCTGATCGCCCTTCTGGTGCTGGCGGTCAACATCGGCGTACGCGTCGCTTTCCGCCAAAAAGACAAACGCTGATCGTTCACGGAGAAACCATGTCAGACCAAGCAACTACAAGCAGCCAGGAAGCAGCGCTGCTGGTCCGCAACCTGAATTTCTTTTACGGGGACTTCAAGGGCCTGAACAATATCAACATGGATATTGCGCGCAACAAAGTCACTGCTTTCATCGGCCCGTCCGGCTGTGGCAAGTCCACGCTGCTGCGCACATTCAACCGCATGTACGATCTTTATCCGGGGCAGCGTGCCGAAGGCGAGATTCTGTTCAACGGCAAGAACCTGCTGGACAAGAGGCAGGACGTGAACCTGGTGCGCGCCAAGATCGGCATGGTGTTCCAGAAGCCGACGCCGTTTCCCATGACCATCTACGAGAACATCGCCTTTGGCGTGCGTTTGTACGATCGTCTGTCCAAGTCGGCGATGGACGACCGTGTTGAGTGGGCGCTGAAAAAGGCTGCGCTGTGGGGGGAGGTCAAGGACAAGCTGCAGCAGAACGGTCTTTCCTTGTCTGGCGGCCAGCAGCAGCGCCTCTGCATCGCCCGTGCCGTTGCAGTCAAGCCCGATGTGGTGCTGCTTGATGAACCCACCTCGGCGCTGGATCCGATTTCCACCGCCAAGATCGAAGAACTCATCTACGAACTGAAGAATGAATATACCATCGCCATCGTGACCCACAACATGCAGCAGGCGGCGCGCATTTCCGATTTCACGGCCTTCATGTACCTGGGTGAGCTGATCGAGATGGGCGATACCGACCAATTGTTCCTCAAGCCCAAGATCAAGCAGACCGAGGATTACATCACCGGTCGTTTCGGCTGACGGCAGGTTTGTCATGTTGACGCATCGACAAGCTGCCGTCGGGGTGCATTTGTCATAAAACCGTCATTTCCCGGACGGGGTCCGAGAGTATGATTTCGCTTGCTGTCTTGTGTATTCAACACATCAGCGCGAGCGGAGACTCACAAATGGCAAATGCCGTAAGAAACATTGCTAAATTCATCAAGCGCAACCCGGAAAGCGATGAGGCAACGATTTTGTGGGCGCTTTGCAAGGCATTGGAAAGCGAATCTGCATTTGAATTGCATCAGTTGTTTACGCTCAAGCTCAAAACCTTTGAAATGGCCATGGACCTTCTGGACGAATGGCGCATTGACCGCCTGATCGCCGAACGGCGCATCCAGAAGTACCTCGATTTGAGCGATACCTGACAGGGCTCGCCCGCAAAGTTATTTGCCCCCCCTCATTGACCGCACTTCTGGCCTGCTTTAATATAGCGAGCTTTTTAGTGGGGTGGGGGATGCGTCGCAAGCTCGTGGCCGGTAACTGGAAGATGCATGGCAGCCTGGCGGATAACCAGGCTTTGCTGGGGGCATTGAAAGCGGCGCTGAACGGGCTGCAAGGCGCTGGCGTAGCGGTGTGCGCACCTTTTCCCTACCTGGCGCAGTTGCAGTCCGAATTGGCCGGTACCAGCCTGGCCTGGGGCGCGCAGAACGTGAGCGAGCATGCCAAGGGTGCGTTCACTGGCGAGGTTTCCACCTCGATGCTGAAGGACTTTGGCTGCACCCATGCCATCGTCGGCCATTCCGAGCGGCGCAGCCTGTATGGCGAATCCGACGAGATCGTGGCGAAGAAATTCATGGCGGCGCAGGCGGCGGGCTTGACCCCCATCCTGTGCGTTGGCGAGACCCTGGCCGAGCGCGAAGGCAGCGTGACCGAGCAGGTGGTCGGGCGCCAGCTGGACGCGGTGATCAATGCGGCCGGCGTGGAATCCCTGGCCAAGGCCGTGGTGGCCTACGAGCCGGTGTGGGCGATCGGTACCGGCAAGACGGCCAGCCCCGAACAGGCGCAGGCGGTGCATGCCTTCATCCGCGGCAAGATTGCCGGCCTAAGCAAGGCCGTCGCCGACGGACTGGTGATCCAGTACGGTGGCAGCGTGAAGGCCTCGAATGCAGCGGAACTCTTTTCGCAGCCGGACATCGACGGCGGGCTGATTGGCGGCGCCTCGCTGATTGCCGAAGAGTTCATCGCGATCTGCAAAGCTGCGGCCTGATTTTTTGGATATCGGATAAATGGAAACTGTAGTCTGGGTTCTTCACTTGCTGGGCGCAACGACGCTGGTCGGCCTGGTACTTTTGCAGCACGGCAAGGGTGCCGACATGGGCGCGGCGTTCGGCAGCGGGGCTTCCGGCAGCCTGTTCGGCGCCAGCGGCTCGGCGAATTTCCTGTCGCGCGCGACGGCGATTGCGGCAACGATTTTCTTCCTGACCAGCATGGGCCTGACTTACTTTTCCCTGAACCGGGCTGCTCCGGGGGGCGTGCTGGACAAGATCCCCGCTGCTGCACAGCAGGCCCCGGTTCAGCAGGCCGTGCCGGCCCAGCAGGCTGAACCGGCCCAGGGCGGCACGCCGCCGACATCCGGGGAAATCCCCAAGTAATTTGATTTGGAGTTCAATTGAATGCGCTGTATAAGACGGGCGCGTTCTTCACCGGCCGACGTGGTGGAATTGGTAGACACGCTATCTTGAGGGGGTAGTGACGAAAGTCGTGCGAGTTCGAGTCTCGCCGTCGGCACCATTAGTTTTAATAATCCGATCATCAGTTAAGACTATCTTATATCCTATTGTTTTAATGGGAAAACAAGCGCTTCTGCGCTTGACAGTTTTCGTCATGAAACACTACACTCACTTCACATAACACCGTCCCCAAGCAGGACGGTTTTTTATCGCGAGGGTAAGGACCAAGGATGCTGGAGAATTATCTCCCCATACTGTTGTTTATCCTGGTGGGATTGGCCTTCGGCATTGTTCCCATCATGGCCGGAAAGCTGCTGGCCCCCAACAGGCCTGACAGCCAGAAACTCTCCCCTTACGAGTGCGGTTTTGAAGCGTTCGAGGATGCGCGCATGAAATTCGACGTGCGCTATTACCTCGTCGCCATCCTGTTCATCCTGTTCGATCTGGAAATTGCCTTCCTGTTTCCGTGGGCCGTCGTGCTGGAAGAGATCGGCATGTTCGGTTTCGTTGCCATGGTCATTTTCCTTGGCATTCTTGTCGTCGGCTTCATCTACGAATGGATGAAGGGTGCGCTCGAATGGGAGTAAGGCTTTTGAGCCGTTGGGCGAGGGGCCCCATGCAGGGCATGGGGATCGACCCGGCGAAAAGGCCTGCCCGCGACACACAGTCCGCGGATGGTGCGTTGCTGGTTACAGAGCGGGCGGAGGGGGCACAATGAGCATTGAAGGCGTCCTCGACAAAGGTTTCGTCACCACCTCGCTCGATACCATCATCAACTACACGCGCACCGGCTCGATGTGGCCGATGACCTTCGGTTTGGCCTGCTGCGCAGTGGAAATGATGCAGGCAGGCGCGTCGCGCTACGACCTCGACCGCTTCGGCATCGTGTTTCGCCCGAGCCCCAGGCAGTCGGACGTGATGATCGTCGCCGGCACGCTGTGCAACAAGATGGCCCCGGCTCTGCGCAAGGTGTATGACCAGATGGCCGAGCCGCGCTGGGTGATATCCATGGGCTCCTGCGCCAATGGCGGCGGCTATTACCATTATTCCTACTCGGTGGTGCGCGGTTGCGACCGCATCGTGCCGGTGGACATTTACGTGCCCGGCTGTCCGCCCACGGCCGAAGCCCTGCTGTTCGGCCTGATCCAGCTGCAGAACAAGATCAAGCGCACCAACACCATTGCCAGATAACTCGAAAAACAATTCATGGCCCGTTCCCTGGACACGCTTTCCACTTGCCTGCAAAACACGCTCGGCGATGCTCTGGCCAAAACCGATATTCGTCTTGGCGAATTGACCGCCGAAATCAAGGCGAGCGCCTTGCCGGCCGCCATGCAGGCGCTGCATGGCCACCCGGATCTGCGCTTCACCCAACTGAGCGACCTGTGCGGCGTGGACTACAGCGGCTACAAGGAGGGCGCCTGGGAAGGCCCGCGCTTCGCGGTCGTTTATCACCTGATTTCGATGATGCACAACGTGCGCCTGCGCGTGCGCGTGTTCTGTGCCGATGACGATCTGCCGATGGTGGCATCGGTCGCCGACATCTGGCCCTCGGCCAACTGGTTCGAGCGCGAAGCCTTCGATCTTTTCGGCATCGTGTTCGAGGGCCATCCTGATCTGCGCCGCATCCTTACCGACTACGGCTTCGTCGGCCATCCCTTCCGCAAGGACTTTCCGCTCTCGGGTCATGTTGAAATGCGCTACGACCCGGTGCAGCAGCGCGTGATCTACCAGCCGGTGTCCATCGAGCCGCGTGAAATCACGCCGCGCATCGTGCGCGAAGAGCATTACGGGGAAGGTCGCTGATGGCTGAAATCCGCAACTACGCAAAATCAACCGGTTTCGTCGCGGAGTTTCTGCATGGCTGAAATCCGCAACTACACCATGAACTTCGGCCCCCAGCACCCGGCCGCGCACGGGGTGCTGCGCCTGGTGCTGGAACTGGACGGCGAGGTGATCTGCCGTGCCGACCCGCACATCGGTCTCCTGCACCGCGCCACCGAGAAGCTGGCCGAGCACAAGACCTTCATCCAGTCGGTGCCCTACATGGACCGCCTGGATTACGTGTCCATGATGTGCAACGAGCATGCCTACGTCATGGCCATCGAGAAGCTGGCCGGCATCGAAGTGCCGCTGCGCGCGCAATACATCCGCGTGATGTTCGACGAGATCACCCGCATCCTCAACCACTTGCTGTGGATCGGCGCGCACGCGCTCGACGTGGGCGCCATGACCATGTTCCTCTACGCCTTCCGCGAGCGCGAGGACCTGATGGACTGCTACGAGGCCGTGTCCGGCGCCCGCCTGCACGCCGCCTACTACCGCCCGGGCGGAGTGTATCGCGACCTGCCGGACAGCATGCCGCAATACCAGGCGTCCAGGTTCCACAACGCCGAGGCGGTGAAGAAGCTGAATGAAAACAGGCAGGGCTCGATGCTCGACTTCATCGAGGACTTCACCAACCGCTTCCCCGGTTACGTCGACGAATACGAGACCCTGCTGACCGACAACCGCATCTGGAAACAGCGCACCGTCGGCATCGGCGTGGTGTCACCCGAACGTGCTCAGGCGCTGGGCTTTACCGGCCCCATGCTGCGCGGATCCGGCATTGAATGGGATTTGCGCAAGAAGCAGCCCTATGAGGTCTACGACCGCATGGATTTCGACATTCCGGTGGGCGTCAACGGCGACTGCTACGATCGCTACCTGGTGCGCATGGAAGAGTTCAGGCAGAGCAATCGCATCATCAAGCAGTGCGTGGACTGGCTGCGCAAGAATCCCGGCCCGGTCATCACCGACAACCACAAAGTGGCACCGCCTTCGCGCCTGGACATGAAACAGAACATGGAAGAGCTGATCCACCACTTCAAGCTCTTCACCGAGGGCATGCACGTACCCGAAGGCGAATGCTATGCGGCGGTGGAGCATCCCAAGGGCGAGTTCGGCATCTACCTGATGTCCGACGGCGCCAACAAGCCTTATCGTTTGAAAATCCGTGCTCCCGGCTTCGCCCACCTGGCGGCACTGGACGAAATGAGCCGCGGCCACATGATTGCCGACGTGGTGGCGATCATCGGCACGCAGGATATTGTTTTCGGGGAGATCGACCGCTGATGTTGTCCGCTGAATCCCTCGCCCAGATCGACAAGGAAATCGCCAAGTACCCGGTCGAGCAGCGCCAGTCGGCAGTGATGTCCGCGCTGCGCATCGCGCAGGTGGAAAAGGGCTGGCTGTCCAATGAAGTCATGGACTTTGTCGCGCACTACCTCGGCATGCAGCCGGTTGCCGTGTACGAGGTGGCGACTTTTTACAATATGTACAACATGAAGCCGCTGGGCAGGCACAAGCTCTGCGTGTGCACCAACCTGCCGTGCAAGCTGATGGGTGCGGATCGCATCGCCGACAAGCTGAAACAGGAGCTCGGCATCGAGTTCGGCGAAACCACGGAAGACAAGGAATTCACTCTCGTTGAAGGCGAGTGCATGGGCGCCTGCGGTGATGCGCCGCTCTTGCTGGTCAACAACCATCGCATGGAAAGCTTTCTTGACGAAGGGAAAGTGGACGCGCTGCTCGATGAATTGAAGGGCAAATAAGCATGGTTATCCAGGGCGGTCCCGTCATCTTCAACACGCTCCATTTGCCGGAGCCATGGAAGCTGTCGACCTATGAAAGCGCCGGCGGCTATGCCGCGCTGAAGAAGATTCTTGCCGACAAGACGCCGGCCGAGGACGTCATCAATGAGCTGAAGACCTCGGCCCTGCGCGGGCGCGGCGGCGCGGGTTTCCCCACCGGCCTCAAGTGGAGCTTCATGCCGCGCAATTACGAAGGCGACAAGTACCTGGTGTGCAACAGCGACGAGGGTGAGCCGGGCACCTTCAAGGACCGCGACATCCTGCGCTACAACCCGCATGCGCTGATCGAGGGCATGATCATCGGCGGCTACACCCTGGGGGCGAAGGCGGGCTACAACTACATCCACGGCGAGATCTGGGCCGAATACGAACGCTTCGAGCAAGCGCTGGAAGAAGCGCGCGCCGCCAACCTGCTCGGCAAGAACATCCTCGGCAGCGGCTGGGACTTCGACATCCATGCCCACCACGGCTACGGCGCCTACGTCTGCGGCGAGGAAACCGCGCTGCTCGAATCGATCGAGGGCAAGAAGGGGCAGCCGCGCTTCAAGCCGCCGTTCCCCGCGAGTTTCGGCCTGTACGGCAAGCCCACCACCATCAACAACACCGAGACGCTGGCGTCGATTCCCTGGATCGTCAGGCACGGCGGCCAGAAGTTTCTCGAACTGGGCAAGCCGAACAACGGCGGCACCAAGATCTTTTCCGTCTCCGGCCACGTCGAAAAGCCGGGCAACTATGAAATTTCGCTCGGCACGCCTTTTTCCGAACTGCTCGAGATGGCCGGCGGGGTCAAGGGCGGCCGCAGGCTCAAGGCGGTGATTCCGGGCGGCTCCTCGGTGCCGGTGCTGCCGGGCGAGGTCATGATGGACCTCACCATGGACTACGACTCCATTGCCAAGGCCGGCTCCTACCTCGGCGCCGGTTCGGTGATCGTGATGGACGACACGGTGTGCATGGTGCGCGCGCTGGAGCGGCTGTCCTATTTCTATTTCGAGGAGTCCTGCGGCCAGTGCACGCCCTGCCGCGAGGGCGCCGGCTGGCTGTACCGGGTGGTGCACCGCATCGAGCACGGCCAGGGGCGGCCGGAGGATCTCGACCTGCTCGACTCGGTGGCCGGCAACATCATGGGGCGTACCATCTGCGCGCTGGGCGACGCCGCGGCGATGCCGGTGCAGGGCATGCTGAAGCACTACCGCCGCGAGTTCGAGCACCACATCGAACACAAGAAGTGCCTGGCATGAAGAAAGTATTCAGTCATCGGTTTTCAGTTGTCAGCAGGGGCTGGCGACTCGGTACTGATCACTGACAACTGATGACTGACAACTGGACTATGCTGAACATAGAAATTGATGGCAAGCCAATCGAGGTGGAAGCCGGCACCACGGTGATGGAGGCTGCCAACCGGCTCGGCATTTTCATCCCGCATTTCTGCTACCACAAGAAGCTGTCCGTCGCCGGCAACTGCCGCATGTGCCTGGTGCAGGTGGAGAAGGCGCCCAAGCCGCTGCCGGCCTGCGCCACGCCCGTGTCCGAAGGCATGAAGGTGATGACGCGCTCCGATTACGCCATCGCCGCGCAGAAGGGCGTGATGGAATTCCTGCTCATCAACCACCCGCTCGACTGTCCGATCTGCGACCAGGGCGGCGAGTGCCAGTTGCAGGATCTTGCAGTGGGCTACGGCGGCAGCAGCTCCCGCTATGCCGAGCCCAAGCGCGTGGTGGTGGAAAAGAACCTCGGCCCGCTGGTGGCCACCGACATGACACGCTGCATCCATTGCACGCGCTGCGTGCGCTTCGGCCAGGAAATCGCCGGCATCATGGAAATGGGCCAGGCCTTCCGCGGCGAGCATTCCGAGATCATGCCCTTCATCGACAAGACCATTGATTCGGAACTGTCCGGCAACATCATCGATCTGTGCCCGGTGGGTGCACTTACCAGCAAGCCGTTCCGTTACAGCGCGCGCAACTGGGAGCTGTCGCGGAGAAAGGGTGTGAGCCCGCACGACTCGCTCGGCTCCAACCTGCAGATACAGGTCAAGAACGGCCGCGTCATGCGCGTGCTGCCGCTGGAAAACGAGGACATCAACGAATGCTGGCTGTCCGACCGCGACCGTTTCTCCTATGAGGGGCTCAACAGCGACGAGCGCCTGACTGGGCCCATGGTCAAGGAAAACGGCAAGTGGGTCGAAGCCGACTGGCAGGCCGCATTGACGCTGGTCGCCAGCCGTTTGCGTGAAATCCAGGTCAAAGACGGTGCCGAACAGATCGGTGCGCTGGCTTCGCCCACGCAGACCGTGGAAGAACTGTACCTCTTGCAGAAGCTGATGCGCGAACTGGGCTCGGGCAATATCGACCATCGCCTGAGGCAAAGCGACTTCCGCCTCGATGCCCAGGCGCATGGCGCCTTCTGGCTGGGCATGGACGTGGCTGACCTCAACAAGCTCGACCGCTTCCTGGTGGTGGGTTCGACCCTGCGCAAGGACCATCCGCTGCTGGCCCTGCGCCTGCGCCATGCCGTGCGCTGGGGCGCGGGCATGAACCTCATCAACCCGGTGGTCGAGGACTACCTGTGCAAGGTGGCGAACAAGGCCATCGTCTCGCCCGAAGGCATGGTCAGCGCACTGGCTGCCTTGGTGCGGGCGCTGGCGGAATCGAAGGGCGAGGCCGTGCCGGCCGTTGCCGGCAATGCGGAAGTTACGCCCGAGATCCGGGCCATCGCCGACAGCATGGCGGGCGGCGAGAAAAAGGGCATCTTCATCGGCAACCTCGCCCAGCACCATCCGCGCTTTGCCGAAATGGCGACGCTGGCGCAGGAAGCCGCGCGCCTGTGCGGCGCGAAATGGGGCGTGCTGGGCGATTCCGGCAACGGCGTCGGCGCCATTGCCGCCGGCGCGATTCCCGGCCGCGCGGCCATGGGCCATCAGGGCCTTGTTGGCATGGACGTTGCCGAGATGCTGGCCTCGCCGCGCAAGGCCGTGATCCTGCTGGGTGCCGAACCCGAGTACGACTGCCACGATCCGCAGGCGGCGCTTGCCGCCATGAAGCAGGCCGAATTCGTGGTGGCGCTGTCATCCTACAAGCATGGCGCGCTGGACTATGCCGACGTGCTGCTGCCGATTTCGCCCTTCACCGAAACTTCCGGCAGCTTCATCAACATCGAAGGCCGCATCCAGAGTTTCAACGGCGCGGTGAAGCCGCTGGGCGAAACCCGCCCGGCCTGGAAGGTGCTGCGCGTGCTGGGCAATCTGCTGAACCTGCCGGGCTTCGAGTTCGATTCCAGCGAGGCGGTGCGCGCCGAAGTATTTGGCATTGCGGCGCCGGATCCCGACGCCCAGGCCCGCGTGTGCAAGCTGCTCGACAACCGCATCGAGCCGGTGGCCGTGTCGCTGGCCGGCTCCGACAAGATCGAGCGCATCGGCGAAGTGCCGATTTATCAGGCCGATCCCATCGTGCGCCGCGCCACTTCGCTGCAGCGTACGGCCGATGCCGCACCGCCGGTGGCGCGCGCCTCCGGCATGCTGCTGGAAAAGCTGGGCCTGGGCGATGGCGGCATGGCGGTGATTCGCCACGGTCAGGGTTCCATCGTGATCCGCATCGACCGCGACGACCGCCTGCCGGCAAATTGCGTGCGGCTGCCAGGCGCCCATGCCGTGACCCAGGCGCTGGGTCCGCTGTTCGGTGAACTGACCGTGGAACGAGCGTGATGGAGCTGATTCAAAGCGCTTTCGCGTATGTGCAAAATCTCCTCGGGCCGGCCTGGACGCCCGTGTGGACCCTGGTCAAGATCATGCTCATC
>DISR01000023.1:20450-62642 GCA_002421825.1 Thiobacillus sp. UBA6205
CTCTTGATGAAGGAAATCATCATCCCGAGCGGCGCCAGCAAGGGCCTGTTCATCCTCGGCCCCATCCTCGCCATCGCGCCGGCGCTGGCGGCGTGGGCGGTGATCCCCTTCACGGAAAAATGGGTGCTGGCCGACATCAACGCCGGCCTCTTGTACGTCATGGCCATCACCTCCATGGGGGTGTACGGCGTGATCGTGGCGGGCTGGGCCTCCAACTCCAAATACGCCTTCCTCGGCGCCATGCGCTCGGCGGCGCAGATCGTGTCCTACGAGATCGCCATGGGCTTCGCCCTGGTCGGCGTACTCATGGCCGCGCAAAGCCTCAACCTCGTCGACATCGTCGAAGGGCAGGCGGGCGGATTCTGGCACTGGTACTTCCTGCCGCTGTTCCCGCTTTTCCTCGTCTATCTCATTTCCGGTGTGGCCGAGACCAACCGCGCGCCCTTCGACGTGGCCGAGGGCGAGTCCGAGATCGTCGCCGGCTTCCATGTGGAATATTCCGGCATGGCCTTCGCCGTGTTCTTCCTCGCCGAATACGCCAACATGATCCTGATCGCGGCGCTGACCACGCTCATGTTTCTGGGCGGGTGGCTGTCGCCGTTCCCCTTCCTGGCCAGGATTCCACTGGTCGGATGGCTCCTCCAGGACGGTTTCATCTGGTGGGCGGCCAAGGTGGCTTTCGTGCTGTTCCTGTTCCTGTGGTTCCGCGCCACCTTCCCACGCTACCGCTACGACCAGATCATGCGCCTGGGCTGGAAGGTGTTCATCCCCATCACCATCGTCTGGATCGTCGTCGTCGGCGGCATGATGCAGACCCCGTTCAAGCACTGGTTCCACTGAGGAGAATGGGATGAAACGCATCTTCAATTTCCTCAACAGCCTGATCCTGTGGGAACTGCTCAAGGGCATGCGCCTGACCGGCCGCTACATGTTCTCGCGCAAGATCACCATCCAGTTCCCGGAAGAAAAGACTCCGCAAAGTCCGCGCTTCCGCGGCCTGCATGCGCTGCGCCGCTACCCCAACGGCGAGGAGCGCTGCATCGCCTGCAAACTGTGCGAGGCGGTATGCCCGGCGCTGGCCATTACCATCGAATCCGAGCAGCGCGCTGATGGTTCGAGAAGGACCACGCGCTACGACATCGATCTGACCAAGTGCATTTTCTGCGGCTTCTGCGAGGAATCCTGCCCGGTCGATTCGATCGTGGAAACCCACATCCTCGAATACCACGGCGAGAAGCGCGGCGACCTCTACTACACCAAGCCCATGCTGCTGGCGGTGGGCGACAAGTACGAGGCGGAAATCGCCGCGCGCCGCGAACAGGACGCCCAATACCGGTGATGCAATGACATTCGACCAGTTCATTTTCTACTTCTTCTCCGCCATCCTGCTGTTCGCGGGCCTGCGTGTGATCACCGCGCGCAACCCGGTGCACGCCGCGCTCTACCTGGTGCTGGCTTTCTTCACCGCGGCCGGCCTGTGGATGACGCTGGAGGCCGAGTTCCTCGCCATCACCCTGGTGCTGGTCTATGTCGGCGCGGTCATGGTGCTGTTCCTGTTCGTGGTGATGATGCTGGACATCAACCTGGATAAATTGAAGGAGGGCTTCTGGGACTACCTGCCGCTGGCCTTGCCGGTGGCGATCCTGCTGATGCTGGAGATGGCCGTGGTGCTGGGCGGGCGCTTCTTCGGCCTGGACAAATATTCGGCCCCTGTCGCGAAGGCGGCCGATTACAGCAATACCAAGGAATTGGGGCGCCTGCTCTACACCGAGTACGTCTACGCCTTCGAACTCGCTGCCGTCATCCTGCTGGTGGCGATCGTGGCGGCGATCGCGCTCACCATGCGCAAGCGGAAAGACACCAAATACATCGACCCGGCCCAGCAGGTTGCCGTCAAGCGCGCCGACCGCGTGCGCCTGGTGAAAATGCCGGCGGAACAGGGATCAGGAATCAGGGATCAGGAATCAGGGGGAAGCGCGAAGTGATTTCTCTATCTCACTATCTCATTCTGGGCGGGTTGCTGTTCGCCATCAGCGTGCTGGGCATTTTCCTCAACCGCAAGAACGTCATCATCCTGTTGATGGCGATCGAACTCATGCTGCTCGCGGTCAACACCAATTTCATCGCCTTCTCGCATTACCTGGGCGACATCCACGGCCAGGTGTTCGTGTTCTTCATTCTTACCGTGGCCGCGGCCGAGTCTGCCATCGGCCTGGCCATCCTGGTGGTGCTGTTCCGCAACCTGAAAACGATCAACGTCGATGACCTCGACCAGTTGAAAGGCTGACGATGAGCATGCAAGCCTGGTATCTAACCGTCCCCCTCGCCCCGCTGTTCGGCGCCATCCTGGCCGGCCTGTTCGGCAAATTCATCGGCCGCACGCTGTCGCACGCGGTGACCATTGCCGGCGTGGCGATCGCCTTCGTCGCCTCCGCGGTGATTTTCCAGGACGTGCAGGCCGGCCATGTCTTCAACGGCAGCGTCTACACCTGGATGACCAGCGGCGACGTGCGCTTCGAGGTCGGTTTCCTGATCGATCCGCTCACCACCATGATGATGCTGGTGGTGACCTTCGTCTCGCTCATGGTGCATGTCTACACCATCGGCTACATGCACGACGATCCCGGCTACCAGCGCTTCTTCAGCTACATCTCGCTGTTCACCTTCTCCATGCTCATGCTGGTGATGTCGAACAACTTCCTGCAGCTGTTCTTCGGCTGGGAAGCGGTGGGCCTGGTGTCCTACCTCCTGATCGGCTTCTGGTACACGCGCGACACCGCCATCTACGCCAATCTGAAAGCATTTTTGGTCAACCGCGTGGGCGACTTCGGCTTCATCCTGGGAATTGGCCTGGTGCTGGCACACTTCGGCTCGCTCGACTATGCTACCGTGTTCGCGCGCGCGCCGGAGCTGGCCACCGCCACCATCACCCTCATATCCGGCCAGGAATGGTCGCTGATGACGGTGGTCTGCATCCTGCTGTTCATCGGCGCCATGGGCAAGTCGGCGCAGTTCCCGCTGCACGTGTGGCTGCCCGACTCGATGGAGGGCCCGACCCCGATTTCCGCCCTGATCCACGCCGCCACCATGGTGACGGCGGGCATTTTCATGGTTGCGCGCATGTCGCCGTTGTTCGAGCTTAGCGACACGGCGCTGTCCTTCGTCATGATCATCGGCGCCATCACCGCGCTGTTCATGGGCTTCCTCGGCGTGATCCAGAACGACATCAAGCGCGTGGTGGCGTATTCCACGCTGTCGCAGCTGGGCTACATGACCGTGGCCCTGGGCGCCTCGGCCTATTCGGTGGCGGTGTTCCACCTCATGACCCATGCCTTCTTCAAGGCGCTGCTGTTCCTCGCCGCGGGTTCGATCATCATCGGCATGCACCACAACCAGGACATCCGCTACATGGGCGGCCTCAGGAAATACATGCCCATCACCTGGATCACCTCGCTGATCGGCTCGCTGGCATTGATCGGCACGCCTTTCCTGTCCGGTTTCTATTCCAAGGAAAACATCATCGAGGCGGTGAAGTTCTCCAACCTGCCGGTGTCCGGCATCGCCTACTGGGCGGTGCTGATCGGCGTGTTCGTGACCGCGTTCTATTCCTTCCGCATGTACTTCCTGGTGTTCCACGGCAAGGAGCGCTTCCACAACGCGCACCACCATCATCATGAGGTGCAGGAGCATGCCGAGGACCATCACGACCACACCCCGCACGAATCGCCCTGGGTGGTGACCATTCCGCTGCTGGCGCTTGCCATCCCGTCTCTGGCCATCGGCTACATGACCGTCGGTCCGATGCTGTTCGGGGAATATTTCGGCAACGCAATTTATGTGGCCGATCGCCATGCGGCGATGCAGGAACTCGAGCACCATTACCACGGCGCCGCCGCCATGGCGCTGCACGCAGTGTCCACGCTGCCGTTCTGGCTGGCGGTGGCCGGTGTGGGCCTGTCCTGGTTCTTCTATCTCAAGCGCCAGGACATCCCGGCCATGATCCAGAAGAAGTTCAGCCTGATCTATGCCATCCTCGAGCGCAAGTACGGCTTCGACGATTTCAACGACTGGTTCTTCGCCGGCGGCGCGCGCAAGCTTGGCGGCGGGCTGTGGCGGCGCGGCGACCAGATGGTGATCGACGGCTGGCTGGTGAACGGAACGGCCAGTCTGATCGGCTGCGCTTCGCGCCTCATCCGCCATGTGCAGTCCGGCTACATCTATCACTATGCATTTGCCATGATCATCGGCGTGTTCGTGCTGGTGACCTGGTTTGTCAGAGCTACGGCTTAAGAAAGAAAAACAATGTTCGGTATGCCGCCTCTTAGTCTCGTCATCTGGGTGCCGATCCTCGGCGGTCTCGCCGTGCTCGCCACCGGCAACGACAGGAATGCGCCTCTTGCGCGCTGGCTCGCGCTGGTTGCCGCCGCCCTGGGGTTCATCGTCTCCATCCCGCTCTACACCGGCTTCGATGCCACTACCCATGCCGTGCAGTTCGAGGAACTGGCGCCCTGGATCTACCGTTTCAACGTCAACTACCACCTGGGCGTGGACGGCATTTCCATGCCCTTCATCCTGCTGAACAGCTTCACCACGCTGCTGGTGGTGATCGCGGGCTGGGAGGTGATCCGGAAGAAGGTCGCCCAGTACATGGCCGCCTTCCTCATCATGTCCGGCCTCATCAACGGGGTGTTCGCCGCGCTCGACGCGGTGCTGTTCTACGTGTTCTTCGAGTCCATGCTGATTCCCATGTACCTGGTGATCGGTGTGTGGGGCGGTCCGAACCGGGTCTACGCTGCGTTCAAGTTCTTCCTCTACACCCTGCTGGGTTCGCTGTTGATGCTGGTGGCCTTCATCTACCTGTACTTCCAGGCCGGCAACAGCTTCGAGATCCTCGACTACCACAAGCTCGCCATCGGCATGACGGCGCAGGAGCTGTTGTTCGTGGCCTTCTTCCTGGCGTTTGCGGTGAAGGTGCCGATGTGGCCGGTGCATACCTGGCTGCCGGACGCCCACGTGGAAGCGCCCACCGGCGGTTCCGTGGTGCTGGCGGCGATCACGCTTAAAGTCGGCGCCTATGGCTTCCTGCGCTTTTCCATGCCCATTGTGCCGGACGCCAGCCATGAGCTGGCCTGGTTCGTGATCACGCTGTCCCTGATTGCCGTGGCCTACATCGGCCTGGTCGCGCTGGTGCAGGCCGACATGAAGAAACTGATCGCCTATTCGTCGATCGCGCACATGGGTTTCGTCACCCTGGGCTTTTTCATGTTCAACCCGCTCGGCATCGAGGGCGGCCTGGTGCAGATGATCTCGCACGGTTTCATTTCCGGCGCGCTGTTCCTGTGCATCGGCGTGATGTACGACCGCCTGCATTCGCGCCAGATCAAGGACTACGGCGGGCTGGCCAACAGGATGCCGGTGTTTGCCGCCTTTTTCATGCTGTTCGCCATGGCCAACTCCGGGTTGCCGGCGACTTCCGGCTTCGTCGGCGAGTTCATGGTCATCATGTCCGCGACCAAGGTCAACTTCTGGTTTGCCTTCATCGCCGCCACCACGCTGATTTTCGGCGCCGCCTACACCCTGTGGATGTACAAGCGCGTGGTGTTCGGCAAGGTGACCAATCCGCACGTGGAAGAAATGCAGGACATCAACAAGCGCGAATTCCTCATTCTCGGCGTGCTGGCCGTGTGCGTGCTGGGCATGGGCCTGTATCCGAAGCCCTTTACCGATGTCATGCATGCATCGGTCGACAACCTGATCGCCCATGTGGGGCAGAGCAAACTGCCATGAACTTCAGCCTAGCCGAACTCGTTCCGTTGCTGCCGGAAATTTTCCTGCTGGCCATGCTTTCGCTCATTCTCGTCGTGGACACGATGCTGAAGGACAGCCAGCGTACGGCCACCTATGTGTTCACATTGCTCACGCTGGCCGGCTGCGCCTGGCTTACCTTCAGCGGCCACCGTACCGATCCTGTGCATGCCTTCTCGGGCATGTTCGTCGACGACACCCTGGCAGACGTGCTGAAGCTGGCGCTTTACCTTGCAGTGGCATTCATGCTGGTGTATTCGCGCAGCTACCTGCAGGCGCGCGGGCTGTTCAAGGGCGAGTTCTATGCGCTGACCCTGTTCGCCACGCTGGGCATGATGGTGATGATTTCCGCCGGCCATTTCCTCACCCTCTACCTGGGCCTGGAGCTGCTGTCGCTGTCTCTCTACGCCATGGTTGCGCTGCAGCGCGATTCCGCCGTCGCCACCGAGGCGGCGATGAAGTATTTCGTGCTGGGCGCCATCGCCTCGGGCATGCTGCTCTATGGCATGTCCATGGTCTACGGCAGCACCGGCTCGCTGATGCTGTCCGATGTCTCGGTTGCGCTGCAGGAAGGCGCCGGACAGAAGGTGCCGCTGGTGTTCGGCCTGGTGTTCATCGTCGCCGGTCTCGCCTTCAAGCTGGGCGCGGTGCCCTTCCACATGTGGGTGCCGGACGTCTACCACGGCGCCCCCACCGCGGTGACGCTGTTCATCAGCAGTGCGCCCAAGCTCGCTGCCTTCGCCTTCAGCATCCGGCTGCTGGTGCAGGGCCTGGAAGTGCTGCATACGGACTGGCGCGACATGCTGGTGCTGCTGGCAGTGCTGTCCATGGCCGTCGGCAACCTCGCCGCCATCGCCCAGAACAACATCAAGCGCATGCTGGCGTACTCGACCATTTCGCACATGGGTTTCCTGCTGCTCGGCATTCTTGCGGGAAGCCAGAACGGTTATGCCGCGTCCATGTTCTACAGCGTGATCTATGCCCTGATGAGCCTGGGCGGCTTCGGCATCATCCTGCTGCTTGCGCGCCAGGGCTTCGAGTCGGATGAACTGGACGATCTCAAGGGCCTTAACCAGCGCAGCCCCTGGGCAGCCTTCCTCATGCTGCTGCTGATGTTCTCCATGGCCGGCATCCCGCCGACCGTGGGCTTCTATGCCAAGTTGTCGGTGCTGCAGGCCGTGGTCGAAGCCGGCCTGGTGTGGCTGGCCGTGGTGGCGGTGCTGTTCTCGCTGATCGGCGCGTTCTACTACCTGCGCGTGGTCAAGCTCATGTACTTCGACGAGCCGCTGCAGGTTGCGCCAATCGAGGCGCCAGGCGACATGCGCCTTGCCCTGTCCATCAACGGCCTCGCCATCCTGGCGCTGGGCATTCTGCCCGGCCCGTTGATGGGCGTATGCCTGATTGCCGTACAATCCTCGCTTTGATCGTTGGACCTATCCGGCCTGAATCTGTATGGAAGCCTCGCTGCTGCTGGCAATCGCGCTGATTGCCGCCAACCTGCCGTTCCTGGGGGAACGGCTGTTCTTCGTTAAAACACTGGTCTCGGGCAAGCACCTGGGCTGGCGCCTGCTGGAACTGGTGGTGCTGTATTTCGTGGTCGGCGGCATCGGCCTGCTGCTGGAAAGGAAGGGCGGCGACATCCATGCCCAGAACTGGGAGTTCTATGCCGTCACCGCCTCGCTGTTCGCGGTGTTCGCCTTTCCGGGTTTCATCTACCGCTATCTCTGGCGCAAGAAGGGCACTTAATCTCGAGTGTTGGCCAACGCGGCCAGCTCATAGAGTTTCTCCAACGCCTCCTTCGGGCTGAGATCGTCTGGGTTCAGCGCATGCAGCGCTTCTAGCAGTTCTGCATCCGGCGCTGCGGCCTTGGTTTCCATCGGCTCGACGAAGAGGTCGCCCTGCGGACCTTGCTGCACCTGGGCGTCTTCCAGCTCCTTCAAACGCTTCTTCGCCGCGGCGATGACCTTGGGCGGCACGCCAGCCAGGCGCGCGACCTGAATGCCGTAGCTTTGCGAGGCGGGCCCGTCTTCCACTGCATGCAGGAATACCAGGTCCTCGCCATGCTCGACCGCGTCGAGATGCACGTTGACGAGCTGGCGGTGCTGCAAAGCCAATTGGGTCAGCTCGAAATAATGCGTGGCGAACAGGGTGAGCGCGTGTGAGTCGGTGAGCAGAAAGCGCGCCGTGGCCCAGGCCAGCGCCAGACCGTCGAAGGTCGAGGTGCCGCGGCCGATCTCGTCCAGCAGCACCAGGCTGTGTTCGGTGGCATGGCGCAGGATGGCCGCGGTCTCGGTCATTTCCACCATGAAGGTGGAGCGGCCGCCGGCCAGGTCGTCGGAGGCGCCGATGCGGGTGAAGATCTGGTCAACCGGGCCGATGACGGCGGATTTGGCCGGCAAGGGCAATCCACAGCAGGCGAGCAGGGTGATGAGCGCGGTCTGCCGCATGTAGGTGGACTTGCCGCCCATGTTGGGGCCGGTGATGAGCAGCATCTGCCGGGTGGGCGAGAGCAGGGTGTCGTTGGGAATGAAATTGTCCACCTGCGCTTCCACCACCGGATGGCGGCCGGCCTCGATGTCGATTCCGGCAGTTTCGGCATATTCTGGCAGCACCCAGTCCAGCGTGGCGAGGCGCTCGCCCTGGCTTGCCAGCACATCGAGCTCCGCCAGCGCGGCAGCGGCTCTCAAAAGCTGCGGCACCTGCGGCGCGATGGCGTCGAGCACTTGCTCGAACAACAGCTTCTCACGTGCCAGCGCGCGTTCGCGTGCAGACAGCGCCTTGTCCTCGAAGGCTTTCAGTTCCGGGGTGATGTAGCGCTCGGCGTTCTTCAGCGTCTGCCGGCGGCGGTAATCGTCGGGGATTTTCTCGACATGCGCATGGGTGACCTCGATGTAGAAGCCATGCACCTTGTTGTATTCGACTTTCAGGCTGGGGATGCCGGTGCGCTCGCGCTCGCGTGTTTCCAGGTCGAGCAGGAAGGCGCCGGCGTTTTCGGTCAAGGCGCGCAGCTCGTCGAGTTCCGGGTCGAAGCCGTCGGCGATGACGCCGCCTTCGCGCAGGACGGTGGCCGGCTCCGGCTGGATGGCGCGGGCGAGTTGTTCGTGCAGCTCCGGCAGCGGCGCACAGGCAGCCTTGATTGCCATGAGTGCGGGCGAATCCAGGCCCAGCAGCGCCTGCACTTCGGGCAACAGGGCGAGGGTATCGCGCATGGCCGAAAGATCACGCGGCCGCGCAGTGCGCAATGCGCAGCGCCCGGCGATGCGTTCGAGGTCGGCGCAGGATTTCAGCAGCGTCGCAAGCCGGCTGCGCAAATTGCCGTCTTCCGACAGCGCGCGGATGGCCTCGGCGCGCTGTGCAAGCCTTCCCCGATCGCGCAGCGGATGGTGCAGCCAGTGGCGCAGCAGGCGCGCGCCCATGGCGGTGATCGTGGCGTCGATGGCGGAAAGCAGGGTGGGCGCAGCTTCGCCGCGCAGGGTTTCGGTCAGTTCCAGGTTGCGGCGGGTGGCCGCATCCATGCGCACGAAGGCGTCGCTGCGCTCGATCGACAATCCCTGCAAATGCGGCAACGCACTGCGTTGGGTTTGCTTCACATAATCGAGCAGCGCGCCGGCTGCGGCGATGGCATGCGGCTGATCCTCCACGCCGAAGGCGGACAGGTCGCGGCTGCCGAACTGTTTGGCAAGATCATGCGCGGCGCGCGTGCTGTCGAATTGCCAGGGCGCGAGTTTCCGGTGCGGGCCGTTGAACTCGATTGACAGGCTGTCCGGCAACAGGCATTCCGCCGGTTTCAGGCGCGCGAGCAGGGCAGGCAACTCGTTTTCGGCAAGCTGCGCCACCGTCATGCGCCCGGCGGCGAGATTGAGCCAGGCTGCGCCCACGGTGTTTTTGTCGTGCGCCAGCGCCAGGAGCAGGGTGTCGCGGTGCTCGTCCATGAGCGAGGCGTCGGTCAGCGTGCCCGGCGTGATGATGCGCGTGACCTGGCGTTCCACCGGGCCCTTGGACGTCGCGGGGTCGCCCACCTGCTCGCATACCACCACCGACTCGCCCAGTTTCAGGAGCTTGGCCAGATACTGCTCGGCGGCATGGTAGGGCACGCCCGCCATCCTGATCGGCTCGCCCGCCGACTGCCCGCGCGTGGTGAGGGTGATGCCCAGCAGCCGCGCGGCCTTGACGGCGTCGTCGAAGAACAGCTCGTAGAAATCCCCCATGCGGTAGAACACCAGCATGTCGGGGTGCTGGATCTTGATGCCCAGGTACTGGGCCATCATGGGGGTGTGCTTGGGGGGTTCCACGGATTCTTTATGGGCGTCTGCGCGCCGTTTGTGACCTGTGAATTTTACTACGGTGCGGCTGGGCTCGATGCTCGAACTCTTGGCAGCGGCTTCGCTGCAGGCCCGGTCAATGGGAATGAGCTTTGAGGTACTGGTCGCAACGATCCGCTGCGACGAATTCGATGATGGCGCGCACGTCGTCAGAACAGGCCCTGAAAATCAGGCGGCTCAGGATATCGGGACCATGACGGAGAATCAGGCCGCCGACCAGTTCATCGACAAATGACTGCGTGGCTTCGACACCCGCGAAATCGAGTACCACTTCATACCCGCGTGCCAAAGCCTTTTCCGCCTCGTCCCGCAGTGGGGAGGCGGTATGGCGCGTGCCAACCATGTGGCCGCGGGCATATTGGTTCAGGGTGATTTGAGAGCGCATTGCGCCAAGGTAACAGAAATTCCCAATAAAAATCAATAAGCTATTCAAACCGCAGTCCGGGCCTGTATTGGCCCTCGTAAGCCGGCAAGAGCTCGCGATAGCGTATGTCGGGCAGTCCTACCCGCCTGCATTCCAGGGCAATGGCCGTGCCCTGCCAATAGGCATGGCCGGCCAGTTCACCGCTCTTGCCGGCCGTATCGTGCCTGGCATCCCCGCTTACAATCACCAGACGGCCGCCTGCGTGTTCGGCGATGCGGCAGGTCGTCGTCAGGCCGACGCCCTGGTTGACCGACTCCAGGTTCAGGCGCAGATCGCGATTACAACTGACGCGGGGCTGCAAGGCCGCCAGAATCGCCTCAAGGTGGCGTTCGTGCTTCAGTTCCGGATGCCCGCGCAGTGAGGCAAGAATGCCGCAGCCGTTGTCCACCACGCCCAGCCTGATTATGCCGCTGCTGGGGTAATGCTGGCTTGCCACCCAAACGCTGGCATGAGCAAAGCCATGTCCCCTGGCATGGGTCAGTGCGTTTTCCAACAGTTCACTCAAGGCGTACTGGATGGGCTCGACCAGCCGGTCGAAGGTGGTATAGCCGGACATTTCATCCGGGGGCTCGTCAGGGTCAATGCCGGGTAAGTGCCCAACCAGCGCATGCGCCAGCCGATAGGCTGCCTGGTCGACTTCCTGCGGGGTATCCAAGCGGGTCAGCTCCACCAGGCTGTCGCCCCGGTTGTGCCGCTGGTTCGCCGGCGGCCCGCAGTCCACCCGTTCCACCCCCTCGAACACATCCATGCGACCCAGGTAGCCGGCCGCCGCTGCGCCCAGACCGCAAACCTGCACGGTGCGTTCTACGTCGCGCAGCATCTGGAAGGTGGCGCCTAGCATGGCCAGGCCAAAAGGGTCGGCAAATTTCAGCCGGCTGGCATCGACCAGCACGGCCCCGCCACCTTCCAGCAAAAGGCCGCAGACTGCCACCGTATCATCAGCCGAGCGGGCAGAGAGGTAGGGTGGCAGGGTGATGGTTTTGGGCACTCACAGGCCTCCACTAAGCGGCCGCTGGATTTCCGGGATGGCGATCTCGCCCTCGCGCACCTTGGAGAGGACGCTCTCGATGAGGTATTGGTTGACGGCGTATTTCTGGGTTTTCATATCGATATTTCACAAGAGCGGCCATCAAACTTTTCCAATATTCGAGTTGTGGCGACACATTACATAGCCATGTAATGGAAAGGCCAAAAGCCCTGGCTCATCGTTTTTCTTCCATTCAAGTGAGGCCAAAATAGCGCTCGAAGAACGCTACCAGCTTATCCAGCACTGTTTTCTTTTTTGTCGCGTGGCCGTTGTTTTTGGTAAATCTTGAAACCGGCGGCAGTATCTTCGTGATTGCCGTGCCCGTGGTCGGGATCGCGCCATCGCGGAAGGCGTTGTCCACGAATGCCTTGGTCTCGTCGGCGTTCAAGCCTTCATCGGCGATGATCCGATCCAGCTCCTCCACCTTCCTCTTCGCCACGAAAGCCTGCCATTGCGAATCCACCTTGGCTTTCGTGGAAACGGTATCCACGAACTGCTCGATGAGGTCTTTCTTGTTGCGCAAGCTGGGGCTGGCGTTGATCGCGCGCTCGATGGTGGCACGGATTTCCTTGTCCTGCCCGCTGCCCTTGGTCTTCAGATACCGCTCGACCAGCATCAGGATGTAATCGACGTTGATTTCGACCTGCTTGATCAGCTCGATCTCGAACACCACGTCGTCGTTGATCGACTCCTTGTCGGCATCCGACGTACTACGGAATTCGGCATAGAGATTCAGATACAGGCTCTGGTAATCCTGGAAATCTCGTTCGCTGAGTATTTCGTTACCGGCAAAATCATCGAAGGCGGTAAGGATGTTCTTCAGCCGCAGGATCGAACCAAAGAGCTTGATGAACGCCTTCTGTGCCGCCTCTCCGGTGATCGCCTTGCCGAGCGGGAAATTGGTGACGAGTTCCTCGATCCGCTTCTGGTATTCCTTGTAATACTCGGCGTAAGGCTTGAGCAACACGATGCCCTTGGCGTCCTTATTGCCGAACAGCGCCAAGGCGTCGTTGGTTTCCTGTTCCAGATCGCGGAAGGAAACGATGTTGCCGTAGGTCTTGACCGAATTGAGGATGCGGTTGGTACGCGAATAGGCCTGGATCAGTCCGTGCGCACGCAGGTTCTTATCCGCCCACAGGGTGTTCAGCGTCGTGGCGTCGAAACCGGTCAGGAACATATTGACCACGATCACCAAGTCGAGCTCACGTTTCTTCAGACGCTGCGACAAATCCTTGTAGTAGTTCTGGAACTTGTCGGCAGACGTGTCGAAACTGGTGCCGAACAGGGCGTTGTAGTCGCCGATGGCCGCATCCAGAAAATCGCGCGAACTTTTATCCAGCCCCTCGGTTTCGAACTCTTCCTCGCCCAGCAGGCCGTCGGATTCTTCTTCGTTGGCGGCAAAGCTGTAGATCAGACCAACCTTGAGGCGCTGAGCCTCAGGCAAATCCTTCTGCTGTGCCGAAAATTCAGCGTAGTAGCGTTTGGCCGCGTCGATGGAGGCGCAAGCAAACAGTGAATTAAATCCGGCCAGCCTCTTACCATCGTGACGATAGCTGGCACTGCGCTTGGTCTTCTGGTCGAAGTGCTCGCGGATATAGCCCACGATCTGCGTGACGCGTTCCGGTGCCAGCAGCGCCCGCTCTGTATCGATGGCCGATACCTTCTTGTCCTTGATGCTCGATGAGGCCTTGATTGTGTTGATGTAGTCGATGCGGAAGGGCAGCACATTCTTGTCGTTGATGGCATCGACAATCGTGTACGTGTGCAGCCTGTCGCCAAAGGCCTGTTCCGTGGTGCGCCGCAGCGGGTTGCCGCTGGCGCCTGCGTTGTCGGCGAAGATCGGCGTGCCGGTGAAACCGAACAGATGGTAGCGCTTGAAAACCCGGGTGATTTCGTCATGCATGTCGCCGAACTGGCTGCGATGGCATTCGTCGAAAATTACCACCACATGCTGGTCATAGACCGGATGCTTCTTGTTCTTCGCCACGAAGCGGGAAAGCTTCTGGATGGTGGTGATGATGATGCGTGCGCTCGGGTCTTCCAGCTGCCTTTTCAGCACCGTCGTCGAGGTATTGGAGTTGGCCGCCCCTTTCTCGAAGCGCTCGTACTCACGCATGGTCTGGTAGTCGAGGTCTTTCCTGTCTACCACGAAGAGTACCTTGTCGATGTCCGGCAAGCCTCGCGCCAGTTGTGCCGCCTTGAAACTGGTCAGCGTCTTGCCGCTGCCGGTGGTGTGCCAGATGTAGCCGCCCGCCGCGACGGTGCCCAACTGCTTGTGGTTGGTGGCGGTGCCGATGCGTTGCAGGATGCGTTCCGCCGCGACGATCTGATAGGGCCGCATCACCAGCAGCTTGCGATCCACGTCGAAAACGCAGTAACGGGTCAGGACGTTGAGTAGCGAGTGCTTGGCGAAAAAGGTCTTGGCAAACCCGGTCAGCTCGGTGATCGGCTGGTTTTTCGCATCGGCCCACCAGCTGGTGAACGAAAAACTGTTGGAGGTTTTCTGGCGTGAGCGCTTGCTGCGCTGCTCCGCCAGATGGCCATCGCGCACGGTGTTGCTGTAATACTTGGTCAGCGTGCCGTTGCTGATGACGAACAGTTGTACGTATTCGAACAGGCCGCAACCTGCCCAGAAGCTGTCGCGCTGGTAGCGGTTGATCTGGTTGAAGGCCTCGCGGATATCCACGCCACGCCGCTTCAACTCAATGTGCACCATCGGCAAGCCATTGACCAGCACCGTTACGTCGTAGCGATTTGCCCGCGCAGCGCCTTGATCGCCTTGGGGGACTTCATACTGGTTGATGACTTGCAGGCTGTTGTTGTGGATGTGCTGCTTGTCGATCAGGTAGATATTTTTGATGCTACCGTCGTCGCGCTTGAGTATCTGGATATGGTCTTCCTGGATGCGCGCGGTTTTTTCGATGAGACCGTCGTTGCTGCCGGCAATGCAGCTACCGTAGAAACGTTCCCATTCGGCGTCGGAGAACTGAATCTTGTTCAGTTTTTCCAATTGGCGGCGCAGGTTGGCGATCAGCTCCGCTTCCGAGGTGATGGGCAGGTATTCATAAGCCTGCACTTGCAGCTGCTTGATGAAGGCCTTTTCCAGTCCGGCCTCGGACTGATAGGCAGCTTCCCGAACGCCCAGGAATTCAGGCAGGAATTCGGCAACGACGGTGCTCTCGTTGGATAGTGCAATCGGTTCGTAGCGGCAAGACTTGAGGTCTTCGCTCATGCCGCCTCCCGAAAGGTGAGCAGACGGTCGCGATAGTGTTCGTATTGCTGGCGGCGCGCCTTGATTTCGGCAGGCAGGCCGATGGAGATGTCGTTCACCAGGGCATCGAAGCGGTCGAGGATGGCGACGATGCGTTCCTGCTCATCGAGCGAAGGCACAGGAATTGGGTATGCCTTGATGATTCCAATGTTCAGGTCGGAACGGTTCCCGTGGCCGTGAGAACGCAGATCGTCGTATTGATTGACGAGCCAGTGGTAAACGAATCTGTAATGTGCCTGCGCGGGGTCGATTTCCATATTGCAGCAGTGCTGATTCGTCGTAAGCGGAATCCTATTTACCGCGACACGACCTCGCGTGACACCGGCTCCCGAGATCGCAACAATGACGCTATTTGCCAGCACCCACTTGGCCGATGAATTGTGTAAGCCTGCCTCTGTGATCGTGACGGCGGTCGAATGAATATCCGTGTAATCGACTTCCTGCGTGCGCAGCCAAGGAATATTACCGTCGTAGTAATCGGGGCGAGTTGAAAGAGGGGTGCCCCCCGACGAAATGTGGGAACTTATATCACCCAAGGTCATCCACCTTGCTTGCTTGCTTGCTTGCTTGCTTGCTTGCTTGCTTGCTTGCTTGCTTGCGTCAGCGTCCGTGCGTTCGTCGAACGTCAATAACGCGTCGCGGTAGTACTGGTACTGCCGCCGACGTGCCTCCAGCTCCGCCTCCAGCTCCGCCTCCAGCCGAGTGAATCCGTCAAGCACTTTCACGATTTCCTGCTGAATTTCTAGCGGCGGCACGGGAACGCGAATCTTCGCTAGGCTCTTGGCCGACACGTCGATGACCTTGGTGCCCGTGGCTTGCTTCCTCTTCTGTGCGAGAAAATTAGGCGTTCGAAAGTAGTACGACAGGTACTTCGGGTCTTGCCCATGCTTGATAACCGTGGCGTGCCCACCAGTGACGATCTGCGATTCGCCGAGCCACGCGACAGCCTTGCACACGTCCTCGATGTTTTCGCTGGTGTTGGTGATAATCAGATCACCCGTATCAACCTTGGCAAGCGGAGCGGCGGTTTCAGATGCGACGAACGAAATTGTTTCGGTCGCCCAGACGCCGTAGTGAGTGTATATCTGGCCATAGTGGATGCAGCCCACGCCAGCTTCCGTGAAATCCGATTTTGGCATCCCATTGCCGCGAATCAGATCGGCGATGTCTCCAAGCTTCCTGAATTCGATGCCATCCGGGCAAAGCTCGGCGATAAGGCGATCAATACGGCTCATGCCTGCTCCCCTTCCAGATCGGCGACGATGGCATCGATCTGTGTCCGCAATTCCGCTTGCCGCGCCACGATGTGGGCGATCTCGGCGTTGAGTGACTTGATGTCCACCGGTTCGGTGGTATCTGGCTGTTCGACGTAGGACGAAACCGTAATCTTGTAGCCGTTCTCTGCAATGTCGCCATTGCCCACCAGCCGCGCGAAGTGGTCAATGCTCTTTCGTTGGACGAAGGCATCGAGGATTTTCTGCTGGTGCTTGGGCAGGAGCTTGTTCTTGTTGCCGTTGCGCACGAATTCGGCAGAGGCGTCGATGAACAGGGTGGCGTTGTCGTTCTTGGATTTCTTTAGAACGATGATGCAGGTTTCGGTCGTGGTGCCGAAGAACAAGTCGGGCGGCAGCTGGATGACGGTATCGACGTAGTTGTTGTCGATCAGATACTGGCGGATCTTCTGTTCTGCGCCACCGCGATACAGCACGCCGGGATACTCGACGATGGCTGCCGTACCGCTGACTGCAAGCCAACTGAGGATGTGCAGGGTGAAAGCAAGATCGGCATAGCTTTTCGGCGCAAGCACACCAGCGGGCGCAAAGCGCGGATCGTTGATCAGCAGCGGGTTGGCGTCGCCATCCCATTTGATCGAGTACGGCGGATTGGAGACGATGGCTTCGAAGGGCTCGTCATCCCAGTGGGCCGGGTCGGTGAGGGTGTCGCCGTGGGCGATGTCGAACTTCTCGAAATTGACATCGTGCAGGAACATGTTGATCCGGCACAGGTTGTAGGTGGTCAGGTTGATTTCCTGGCCGAAGAAGCCCTGGCGCACCTTGTCGTGGCCCAGCACCTTGACGAACTTGAGCAGCAGCGAACCCGATCCGCAGGCCGGGTCATACACTTTGTTGACTTCGGTCTTGCCGACGACGGTGATGCGGGCGAGCAGTTCGGAAACTTCTTGCGGCGTGTAGAACTCGCCGCCGGACTTGCCGGCGGTGGAGGCGTACATCTGCATCAGGTATTCGTAGGCGTCGCCGAACAGGTCGATGGTGTTTTCCGTAAACCCGCCTTCGCTGCTGGCCAGTGGCAGGTCGCCGATGGCGTCGAGCAGCTTGACCAGTTTTTCGTTGCGCTTGGCCACGGTGGGGCCCAGTTTCGAACTGTTCACGTCGAGGTCGTCGAACAGGCCCTTGATGTCGTTCTCCGAGTCGCTGCCGGTGGCCGAGCCTTCGATGTCGGCAAAGATACGGGAGAGCGTTTCATTGAGATTGGTGTCATGACGGGAACGGGCGCGCACATTGGCGAAAAGTTCGGAAGGCAGGATGTAGAAGCCCTTCTCCTTCACCGTCTCGGCGCGGCCGAATTCGGCATCGGCATCGCTCAAGCGTGCATAGTCGAAATCAGGAGTGCCGGCCTTGCGCTCCTGTTCGTTGAGATAGCTGGTCAGGTTTTCCGAGATGAAGCGGTAGAACAGCATGCCGAGCACGTAGGTCTTGAAGTCCCAGCCGTCCACGCTGCCGCGCAGATCGTTGGCGATGCGCCAGATGGTCTTGTGCAGCTCCGCCCGTTCGGTTTCTTTGTTGTTGTTCACGCTTTCAAACCTTTGGGCACAGTCATGGCGGCATCGGCTGGATTTACGGAAAAGCGCTTGGCTTCGATGACGGCGAGGGAGCGACCGTGGCGGTCGCAGAGGGCATGGTCCGCGCGCGTGCCGTCTCCCAGCACAACCTCATAGCGGACGCTATTGGTGTCCTGGACGTTCCACCCCTGATCGGCCAGTTGGGCGTCAATAACGACGCGCGAGAAGGCTTCGTTTTTTGCCATTTCTGGCAATTCTATCCGAAGCCGACAGGACTTATCCGCAGGGGGTCATTCGGCGGCGCGGATGGCCTGGGTCAGGTGCGGCGCGAACACCGGTAGCATCTGGCCGAAGATTTTCGGGTTGCCGGCGACGATGTGGCCGGACTGGAGATAGCTGTCATTGCCCTGGAAGTCGCCTACGAGGCCGCCGGCTTCGAGCACCAGCAGCGCGCCGGCGGCGAGGTCCCAGGGGTTGAGGCCGAGTTCGAAGAAGCCGTCGTAGCGGCCGCAGGCCACCCAGGCGAGGTCGAGCGAAGCGGAGCCGGGGCGGCGCAAGCCGGCGGTTTTCAGCATCATGTCCTTGAACATGCCGAGGTAGGCGTCGGCGTGGTGGAATTCGCGGAAGGGGAAGCCGGTGCCGATGAGCGCGTCGTCCATCTTCGCCTGCTTGGACACGCGGATGCGGCGTTCGTTGAGGTAGGCGCCGGCGCCGCGGGTGGCGGTGAAGAGTTCGTTGCGGGCGGGGTCGTACACTACGGCGTGGGTCAGCACGCCCTTGTGCAGGAGCGCGATGGACACCGCGTACTGCGGCAGGCCGTGCAGGAAGTTGGTGGTGCCGTCGAGCGGGTCGATGATCCACACATGCTCCTCGCCGCCGGAGCGGCCGGACTCCTCTGCTAGAATCCCGTGGCCCGGATAGGCGTCGAGCAGGGTTTCGATGATGGTCTGTTCGGCGACGCGGTCGACTTCGCTGACATAGTCGCGCGGCCGCTTGGACTGGACGGTCAGGCGGTCGATGTCATTGGCGGCGCGATTGATGATCGCCCCGGCCTTGCGGGCGGCTTTCACCGCCGTATTGAGCATGGGATGCATGTGACGGCAACTTCATAAAGAGCAAAACGCTATTTTAAATCATGGCTGCCGAATCCCAGAATCTTCTTTCCAATATCCGCGTCGTGCTGTGCCGTCCGAGCCACCCCGGCAACATCGGCGCGGCGGCGCGCGCCATGAAAACCATGGGCCTGTCGCAGCTCTATCTCGTCAGCCCCAAGAAATTTCCCCATGAAGATGCCGAGGCCATGGCCTCGGGCGCGGTCGACGTGCTGGCAAGCGCGCAGGTATGCGCTTCGCTGGAAGAGGCCCTGGCAGGCTGCGTGCTGGCCATCGGCAGCTCCACGCGCCAGCGCGACTTGCAGACGGCGCTGCTGACGCCTGCGGAAGCGGCCGGCCAGGCGCTGGCGGAAGCACAGTCTGGCTGCGTGGCGATGGTGTTCGGCAACGAGACTTTCGGCCTGTCCAAGGAAGAGCTGGCGTGCTGCCAGGCCTTGATGACCATCCCGGCCAACCCGGAATACAGTTCGCTCAACCTCGGCGCGGCAGTGCAGGTGATGGCTTACGAGTTGCGTCGCACTGCGCTGAATGAAACCTTTGCCCAGCCCGAGCTGGATGCGGCCGACCTCGCGGAAGTGGAGCGCTTCTATGCCCATCTGGAAACGGCCCTGATCCGCATCGGTTTTCTCAACCCTGCCTCGCCCAAGCGGCTGATGCCAAAGCTGCGCCGGCTGTTTTCGCGCACCCGTTTGCAGCGGGAGGAAATCAACATCCTGCGCGGCATGCTGTCCGCCATGGAGAGCGGAAAGAACGGCGAACATTAGTGTAAAATAATCGACTGAATTAGTCGGAAAACTTTCCCTCGCTATGTTTGCCAGGCTTAAAGAGGAAATCTCTGTCGTTTTTGACCGCGATCCGGCTGCGCGCTCGGTGTTCGAGGTCGTCACGACTTATCCGGGTTTCCATGCCATCGTGTTCCATCGTCTTTCGCACCATCTGTGGGGCATGGGACTGAAATGGCTGGCGCGCTGGATTTCCCATTTCGCGCGCTGGTTCACCGGCATCGAGATTCACCCAGGCGCCACCATCGGCCGCCGCGTGTTCATCGACCACGGCATGGGCGTGGTCATCGGCGAGACGGCCGAAATCGGCGACGACTGCACGCTTTATCACGGCGTCACCCTGGGCGGGACCTCCTGGAACAAGGGCAAGCGCCATCCCACGCTGATGCCCGGGGCGGTGGTGGGGGCAGGGGCCAAGATCCTCGGCCCGATCACCATCGGCCGCGAGGCCCGCGTGGGCTCGAATGCAGTGGTGGTGAAGGACGTGCCGGACGGCGCCACGGCGATCGGCATTCCCGCGCGCATCCTCGACGAGCAGACCAAGGCGCGCGATGACCAGGCCAAGAAGATGGGGTTTTCGGCCTACGCCATCTCGGCCGACATGAACGACCCCATGGTGAAAGCGGTGCACGGCCTGATCGACCACGCCGCCAATATGGACCAGAAACTGGCCGAAGTCATGGCCCAACTGGAGCAGCTGGGGGTCAAGCTTTCCGAGGCGCAAAAGGCCAAGGACGACTTCGATCCGGAACAACTGAATAAAATTGTTGACTAATTTGCTCGGGTAACTAAAATAGTTGACTGAAATGATCGGGTATTTTATATTTCAGTCACTTACCACGGGTGAAACATCATGAGACTGACGACTAAAGGACGATTTGCGGTGACCGCGATGCTGGACCTGGCCCTGCGCCACGGCAAGGGCCCAGTCACGCTGGCGGGCATCAGCGAACGTCAGGATATTTCGCTTTCCTACCTGGAGCAGTTGTTCGGCAAGCTGCGCCGTCATCAACTGGTCGACAGCGTGCGCGGACCGGGCGGCGGCTATACCCTGGCCAAGTCGCTGGATACGGTTTCGGTGGCGGACATCATCCGCGCGGTGGACGAGCCGGTCGACGCCACCCAGTGCGGCGGCAAGGAAAACTGCCACGATGAGCACCGCTGCATGACCCACGACCTGTGGACCAGCCTGAACAAGAAAATCTACGAGTACCTGGATTCCGTAACGCTTGCCGAACTGGTGGCCAAGCAGCAGGAGAGGCAGAAGGTTGCGTCGGTGGCGGAAACCCCCCGCGCCACCAAGGTCGTTGCCACGTTTTGATTGAGGTTTTAAGAAACATGAAATTTCCCATCTATCTCGATTATTCGGCGACGACCCCGGTCGACCCGCGCGTCGCGGAAAAAATGATTCCCTGGCTGACCGAGCATTTCGGCAATCCGGCCTCGCGCTCGCACGCCTATGGCTGGGAAGCCGACAAGGCGGTGGAAGAGGCGCGCGAGAACGTGGCCCGGCTGGTCAACGCCGACCCCAAGGAAATCGTGTGGACCTCCGGCGCCACCGAATCCAACAACCTCGCCATCAAGGGTGCTGCGCATTTTTATGCCGGCACCAAGGGCAAGCACCTGATCACCGTGATGACCGAGCACAAGGCCGTGCTCGACACCATGCGCGAACTCGAGCGCGAAGGCTTCGAAGTCACCTACCTGGTGCCCGAGCCCAACGGCTTGGTCGACCTGGAAAAATTCAAGGCGGCCATTCGCCCCGATACCGTGCTGGCCTCGGTGATGTTCGTCAACAACGAGATCGGCGTGATCCAGGACATCGCCGCCATCGGCGAGATCTGCCGTTCCAAGGGCGTGATCTTCCACGTCGACGCGGCTCAGGCCACCGGCAAGGTCGAGATCGACCTGCAGAAGCTGAAAGTGGATTTGATGTCCTTCTCCGCGCACAAGACCTACGGGCCCAAGGGCGTCGGCGCCCTCTACGTGCGCCGCAAGCCGCGCATTCGCCTGGAAGCGCAGATGCACGGCGGCGGCCACGAGCGCGGCATGCGCTCCGGCACCCTGGCCACGCACCAGATCGTGGGCATGGGCGAGGCTTTCCGCATCGCGCGCGAGGAAATGGCGGCCGAGAACGAGCGCATCCGCATGCTGCGCGACAGGCTTTACAAGGGACTGTCGGAAATGGAAGAAACCGTGGTCAACGGCGACCTGGAGCACCGCATTCCCGGCAACCTCAACATCAGCTTCGCCTACGTCGAAGGCGAGTCGCTGATGATGGCGATCAAGGATGTCGCGGTGTCCTCGGGTTCCGCCTGCACCTCGGCCAGCCTGGAGCCGTCCTACGTGCTGAAGGCGCTGGGCCGCAACGACGAACTGGCGCATTCCTCCATCCGCTTCACCATCGGCCGTTTCACCACCGAAGAGGAAATCGACTACACCATCGCCCTGGTGAAGAAGCAGGTCGCCAAGCTGCGCGAAATGTCTCCCTTGTGGGAGATGGTGAAGGCGGGCGTCGATTTGAGTACCGTGCAGTGGGCTGCACATTGATTGTTAGGGGTTAGGAGATAGGAGCTAGGGGCTAGGGGCTAGGGTATGAGCGACTGAAGGTCGCGCGAATTAAAGCGCGTAGCGCCACAAAGCCCCCTAAATCCTAGCCCCTAGATCCTAGTCCCTGAGAAGCGACTGAAAGGAGCAAATAAAATGGCATACAGCGACAAGGTTCTCGACCATTATGAAAACCCCCGCAACGTCGGCGGTTTCGACAATGAAGACGAAGGCATCGGTACCGGCATGGTCGGCGCGCCGGCTTGCGGCGACGTGATGAAACTGCAGATCAAGGTGAACGAACAGGGCGTGATCGAAGACGCCAAGTTCAAGACCTACGGCTGCGGCTCCGCCATTGCTTCCTCCTCGCTGGTCACCGAATGGGTGAAGGGCAAGACCCTGGACCAGGCCATGGAAATCAAGAACACCGCGATCGCCGAGGAACTGGCGCTGCCGCCGGTGAAGATCCACTGCTCGATCCTGGCCGAAGACGCCATCAAGGCGGCGGTGGCCGATTACAAGGCCAAGCATGGTGATGCTGAGGCCGAACCCAAAGCTGCCAACGCCTGAGGTGAAACATGGCGATTACCGTAACTGATAGCGCAGCCAGGCACGTCGGCAACTTCCTCGCCAAGCGCGGCAAGGGCATCGGCCTGCGCCTGGGCGTGCGCACCACCGGCTGCTCGGGTATGGCCTACAAGCTGGAGTTCGTCGACGAGGCGCAGGCAGACGATGTGCGCTTCGACAGCAACGGCGTCACCGTGTTCGTCGATCCCAAGAGTCTGCCTTATCTGGACGGCATGGAACTCGACTTCGCGCGCGAAGGCTTGAATGAGGGCTTCAAGTTCAACAACCCCAATGTGAAGAACACCTGCGGCTGCGGGGAATCGTTTAACGTCTAAATTCTAGGGGTTGGGAACTAGGAACTAGGAGCTAGGGGATGAGCGGCCTTTGGCCGCGCAGAGTTTGATGAAACGCGATGCAACCTGCCCTGTCACTAGTTCCTATATCCTAGCCCCTGGCCCCTAAAACATGGATTTCCACGCCAACCACTTTCAGCTGTTCGACTTGCCCGCCAGCTTCCGGCTCGATACGGACAAACTGGAGGCCGCCTACCGCAAGCTGCAGAACGAAGTGCACCCGGACCGCTTCGCCGCCGCCGGCGAAACTGAAAAGCGCCTGTCCATGCAGTGGGCGACCAAGGTCAACGAGGCCTTCCAGACCCTGAAAAAACCGCTCGCCCGCGGCACCTACCTGCTGCACCTGCACGGCATCGAGGCCTTCTCCGAAAAGCACACGGCCTTTGCGCCGGCTTTTCTCATGCAGCAGATGGAATGGCGCGAAGCCATCGCCGATGCGCGCCAGGGACGGAGCATCGAGGCGCTGGACAAGCTTGCGCGCGAACTGCGTGCCGAAGCGAAGCGCATGGAAGAGCAACTCGCGGCCGAGCTCGATGACAGCAAGGATTACGAAGCTGCCGCCGCTACGGCGCGCAAACTGAAATTCATGCACAAGCTGATCGAAGAGATCGGCGATGCACAAGAAGAGATAGAAAACGCCTGATATGGCCCTGCTGCAAATTTCCGAACCCGGCATGTCCACCGCGCCGCACCAGCACCGGCTGGCGGTCGGCATCGACCTCGGCACCACCAATTCGCTGGTGGCCTCGGTGCAGTCCGGCATTGCGCGCGTGCTCGACGACGAACGCGGCCGCTCGCTGGTGCCGTCCGTGGTGCGCTATCACGCCGACGGCAGGGTGGAAGTGGGCTACGAGGCGCAGGCGCGCCAGAGCGAAGATCCGCACAACACCATCGTCTCGGTCAAGCGCTTCATGGGCCGCGGCCTCGCCGACCTCGGCGACCCCGGTCGTTATCCCTACAAGTTCGTCGATGCGCCGGGCATGGTGCAATTGATTACCGTGGCCGGCAGCAAAAGCCCGGTCGAGGCTTCCGCCGACATCCTGAAGGCATTGCGCGACCGTGCCGAACGCGCGCTCGGCGGCGAACTGGTCGGTGCGGTGATTACCGTGCCAGCCTATTTCGACGATGCCCAGCGCCAGGCGACCAAGGACGCGGCCAGGCTTGCCGGCCTCAACGTGCTGCGCCTCCTGAACGAACCGACGGCGGCCGCCATTGCCTACGGTCTCGACAATGCCGCGGAAGGTGTCTATGCCGTTTACGACCTCGGCGGCGGCACCTTCGACATTTCCATCCTCAAGCTCACGCGCGGCGTGTTCGAGGTGTTGTCGACCAATGGCGACTCGGCGCTGGGCGGTGACGATTTCGACCAGCGCGTGTTCTGCTGGATCGTCGAGCAGTCGCATCTCACGCCACTCAACGCCAAGGACACGCGCCTCCTGCTGACGCGTGCGCGCGAAGCCAAGGAGCAGCTCACCGAGCACGACGAGGCGCGCATTACCGCGCTCCTGTCCACCGGCGAACTGGTCGACCTCAACCTGACCACCGCGATTTTTCATGAAATCACCGCCACCCTGGTCAACAAGACCCTGGCGCCGACGCGCAAGGCGCTGCGCGACGCCGGGCTCGCGCCGGAAGACGTCAAGGGCGTGGTGATGGTGGGCGGCGCCACGCGCATGCCCTGCATCCGCCATGCCGTGGGCGAATTCTTCGGCCAGACCCCGCTCACCAACCTCGACCCGGACAAGGTGGTGGCGCTGGGCGCGGCCATGCAGGCCGACGTGCTGGCCGGCAACCGCACGCAGGAAGACGACTGGCTGCTGCTCGACGTGATCCCGCTGTCGCTGGGACTGGAAACCATGGGTGCGCTGGTCGAGAAAGTCATTCCGCGCAACACCACCATCCCGGTCGCACGCGCGCAGGAATTCACCACCTTCAAGGACGGCCAGACCGCCATGAGCTTCCATGTGGTGCAGGGCGAGCGCGAACTGGTGTCCGACTGCCGTTCGCTCGCCAAATTCGAATTGCGCGGCATCCCGCCCATGGTGGCGGGGGCGGCGCGCATCCGCGTCACTTTCCAGGTGGATGCCGACGGCCTCTTGTCGGTGTCGGCGCGCGAGCAGACCAGCGGGGTGGAGGCGGCCATCACGGTCAAGCCGTCCTATGGCCTGTCCGACGACGAGATCGCCGGCATGCTGCAGGACGCCAATGCGAACGCCGAAACGGACATGAAGCTGCGCGCCCTCAACGAGCAGCGCGTCGAGGGCAACAGCCTGATCGAGGCCACGCGCGCGGCACTGGCACAGGATGGCGATGAACTGCTCAGCCTGGAAGAGCGTGCCGCCATCGAAGCAGGAATTGCCGAACTCGAGGCCGGCATGGCCGGGGCGGATCATCTGGCCATCAAGCGCGCGGTGGAAGCGTTGAACCAGTCCACTTCCGAGTTCGCCGCCCGCCGCATGGATGCAGGCGTAAAAAGAGCGCTGCGCGGCCACAAGCTGGATGAACTCTCCCTGTAACGATTAGCCCGATATTTTTATGCCCCAACTCATCGTACTGCCCCACGTCGAACTGTGCCCGGAAGGTGCGGTGATCGAAGCCAAGAGCGGCGAAACCATTTGCGACACGCTGCTTGCCAATGGCATCGAGATCGAACACGCCTGCGAGAAATCCTGCGCCTGCACCACCTGCCACGTCATCGTGCGCGAGGGCTTCGATTCGCTGGAGCCTTCCGAGGAAAAGGAAGATGACCTGCTCGACAAGGCCTGGGGGCTGGAGCCGCAGTCGCGCCTGTCCTGCCAGGCCAGGGTGGCGGATGCGGATATTGTCGTCGAAATTCCCAAGTACACCATCAACATGGTGAAAGAGGGCGGCCACTGAATGCCCTCCATCAATCTATTGCGCGGCCGGTCTGCTTTGTTGCAGGGTGCTCGCAATCCTCATGTATAAAACATACACTCCGGTTGCTGCGCGCCCTGCGTCGCGCATCCCGGCCTGCTCATCACGATTGCTGGAGGACATTCAATGAAATGGACCGACGTCAACGACATTGCCATTGAACTGTGCGAGGCGCATCCCGACGCGGATCCGCAATACGTCCGCTTCACCGACCTGCATGCCTGGGTGATGGCGCTGCCCGGCTTCAGCGACGATCCCGACCACTCCAGCGAGAAAATCCTCGAAGCCATCCAGATGGCCTGGATCGACGAGGCGAGCTGATCGCCGAGGCCGGGGCGTCCGGTCTTCATTTCCCTGCACCACCTGTTCTGAAGGGGCGCTCCGCCCGGCACTTTCGATGGCTGCGCCGGCGGAAGTGCCGGGCGTATGTTCTTTCGGCGTCGGCTGGCTTATAGTACGGGCGCGGGCCAGCGGGACGTTCACGAGGGAGCTTGGCGACATTGAAAAACAACGGCAAAGTCGGAATGTGGCAGCTGATCTTCTCGCCCGCCATCGCGCTGCTGAACCGCATGAGCTACACGCGGAAATTCACCCTGCTGTGGCTGATGTCGCTGGTCGCCGTCGTCGTCGTCGTGTACGGCCTGCTCGCCAGCCTCGACCGGATCATCCAGCCCTCGCAGCGGGAGTTGCAGGGCCTCGTGCTGGTCGAGCCGGTTTCCCGCGCCGTGCAGGCGGTGCAGCTGCACCGCGGCGTGTCGGCCGCCATGTTCGCCGGCAACGGGGGCGGGGGCTTGAGCGACAGGCGCGTCGTTGCGGAAACACGTGCGACCGGGGCCTTCAGGGCGATGGACACGGCGCTGCCTCCCGCCCTGACCGCGGGCGAAGGCTTCCGGTTGCTCGAGGCCGATTGGGAGCGGCTGCGCGCGGAAGGGCTCAACTGGACGGTCGAGGAGAACTTTGCCGCCCATACCCGCCTCGTCGGGCAGCTCCAGTCCCTGCGCGAGTCGATCGCCGACGACCATGCGCTGACCCTGGACAGCGAACTTGCCACTTATTACCTGATCGACACCGCCATCAAACGCCTGCCGCGCGTGCTCGAACAGCTCGGCCAACTGCGCGCCTACGGCACCAGCGCCCTGGCCGGCGGGCAGATCAGCCTGTCCCAGAGAATCAGGCTGCATGGCCTGATCGCCGGCCTTGAAGCTTCCCTCGGCGAACTCGAGACCGGCATCCGCAAGGCCGGGCACCACAATCCGGCCGTGCGGGATGCGCTCCTCGATGCCTACGGCCGCATCGCCGGCGCGGCGCGCAAGGTCGCCGGCCACGTGACCGCAGACATCCTGAGCGGCCGTTTCGCCACCGCGCCCCATGTCTTCCTCGACATGGCCACCGCTGAAATCGACAAGGGCTACGCGCAGATGCACGGGGCCCTGCTGCCGACGACGCGGATGCTGATCGAGCAGCGTATCGCCAAGGCGAAAAACACGCTGTTCGCGAGCGTTGGCGGCGCCCTGCTGCTGTTTCTGCTGGTGGTCTATGTCTCGGTCAGCATCTACTACGCCATCATGGGCAGCATCCGGACGCTGGTGCGCTCGGCGCACACTTTGGCCGCGGGCGACCTGAACGTGCGGGTCTGGCTCGATACGCACGACGAGATCAGCCATATCGGCGAAAGCTTCAACCGGATGGCTGAAAGCTTCAGCGCCCTGCTCGACGAGCGCAAGCAGGCGGAGCAGGAGATCAAGGACCTCTCCGCCCAGTTGCAGCACATCCTTGCCAGCACGCCCGCGCTGCATTATGCCTGCCGCATCGACGGCGGGCGCTTCGTGCCGAGCTATGCCAGCCCGAACATCCAGGACTTGTGGGGCTACGCGCCGGAGGAATACCTGGGCAATACCGGGTGGTGGTGGTCCGGCCTGCATCCCGACGGGCGCGACGGCGTCGCGGCCGCCTTGCGGGCCGTGGTCATGGGTTCGGATGCCGTGCGCCATGCCCATGAATACCGCTTTCGGCACAATGACGGGACTTACCGCTGGGTGCTCGATGAAATGCAGATCATCCGCGACCCGCAAGGCCGGCCGCTGGAGATCGTGGGCTCCTGGCTGGACATCACCGAACGCAAGCAGGTGGAACAGAATCTGGCGGAGAGCCGGGAGCGCCTCCACGCGATCATCGAGACTGCCCTGGACGCCGTGGTGCAGATGGACACCGAAGGCCGCATCACCGGCTGGAACGCGCAGGCGGAGAAGACCTTCGGCTGGGCGCGCGAAGAGGCGCTCGGGCGGGCGATGGACGAGACGATCATCCCGCACCAGTACCGCGAGGCGCACCGGAAGGGCCTGCAGCGTTTCCTGGCCAGCGGCGAGGGCGCCATCCTGAACTCGCAGGTCGAGCTGAGTGCGCTGCATCGCGACGGGCACGAGTTCCCCATCGAGCTTTCCATCGTCCCGATCCGGATGGGGGACAGATACGAGTTCAGCGCCTTCATCGACGACATCACCGACAGGAAGAAATCCGAGGAGGTGATCTGGCGCCAGGCCAACTTCGACGACTTGACCGGCCTGCCCAACCGCCACATGTTCTACGACCGGCTGGTGCAGGATATCCGCAAGGCGGACCGCTCCGGCCTGCCCCTGGCCCTGCTCTATATCGACCTCGACCACTTCAAGGAGGTCAATGACACGCTCGGGCACAGCATGGGCGACATCCTGCTGGTGGAGGCGGCGCGGCGCATCGGCGCCAGCGTGCGCGAGAGCGATACGGTGGCGCGCCTGGGCGGCGACGAGTTCATCATCGTCCTGACGGAACTCCACGAGGCCGCCAGGATCGATGCGCTGACCCAGGACGTGCTGCGCGAACTCGCCGAGCCTTTCCGCCTTGGACGCGAGACGGCCTACGTGTCGGCCAGCATCGGCATCACGCTGTATCCGCACGACGCCGCCGACATGGAAGAGCTGGTCAAGAACGCCGACCAGGCGATGTATGCCGCCAAGAATGCGGGACGCAACCGCTTCAGTTACTTCACCCCGGGCATGCAGCAGGCCGCGCAGGTCAGGCTGAAACTCTCCAATGATCTGCGCGGGGCACTGGCCGGCGGCCAGTTCGAGGTCTATTACCAGCCCATCGTCGAACTGGACACGGGCCGCGTCCGCAAGGCAGAAGCGCTGCTCCGCTGGCGGCATCCGGAGCGCGGCTTCGTCAGCCCCGCCGAATTCATTCCGCTGGCCGAGGAGTCCGGGCTGATCAACGAGATCGGCGACTGGGTCTTCAGGGAAGCGGCGGCCCGGGCCAGGCTCTGGCGGGCCGGCTACGATCCGGAGTTCCAGGTCAGCGTGAACATGTCGCCCATCCAGTTCCGTGCCGCTGCCGCCTGCCAGTCATGCCTGGCCCACCTGCGCGAGCTGGGGCTGCCGGGCCAGAGCATGGTCATCGAAATCACCGAGGGGTTGCTGCTCGAAACGGAGCAGGGCGTGGCGGACGAACTGCGGCGCTTCCACGAGGCGGGCATGCAGCTATCGCTCGACGATTTCGGCACGGGGTATTCCGCGCTGTCCTATCTCCAGAAGTTCGACATCGACTACCTGAAGATCGACCAGTCCTTTACCCGCGAACTGGCGCCCAGGTCGGGCAGCATGGCGCTTTCCGAGGCCATCATCGTGATGGCGCACCGGCTCGGCATGAAGGTGATCGCCGAGGGCGTGGAAACCGGGGCGCAGCGCGCGCTGCTGGCCGGCGCGGGCTGCGATTACGCCCAGGGTTATTTGTTCTCCCGGCCCGTTGCGGCCGGGGAGTTCGAGGCGCTGCTCAGGAACTCGCCGCCGCGGTAGCGGCGGGCGACGGCCATGAGCTCATCGAAAATTTCCTGTCGGCTCAACTCTGGCGCCCGGCTCGCGCGCCAGTGATTCAGCCCGGTTTTCCGTCCGTCCGCGGGCGCCAGAGCATGGGCGCATACACCGCTGCGAAAACGGCGAATGCCAGCATCCACAGGCCGCCGCCAATCTGGTGCAGCATGGGTGCCTGCGCGGGCAGCAGCAGGGGGCCGAACACGCGTACACCCGCCGACAGGTTGATGGCCGCGTAGACCCAGACCATGATTGCCGGGGCTTCCAGGATGCGCCCGGTGTGGCCGAGCGAGACGCGCGACATCATGCCCAGGGTCAGCACGCCGATGCCGCCGGTCGCATAGGCGTGCAGGGCGAGGAACGGAGGCACCATCCCCGCGGCATGCAGGGCATCGAGCAGAAAGCCGACGACGATCCAGCCGTAGCCCAGGTGCAGCACCCACAAAAGCGGCACGCCCCAAAGGCGTTTGTCATGCCAGCCGGCGAGGCGGATGGCATGCACCACGGCGGCCGCCGCGGCGAGTACGGCGAGCAGCGTTCCTGAGAGCAATGCCGGGGCGGCAAACACTGCGACCAGCACGGCCAGGGTCGTGGCGGGGGCCAGCCATTCCACTGGCGTCCATCTTTTGGCGGTTGAGTTCAGGCGCCGCTCGGTGAAATAGGGGATGACGCGGCCACCCATCACGACGATCATCAGCACGATGAGATAGAGCCCGAGATTGAGGCCGGCGAGAGCATAGTCCGGCCCATAGCCGAAGGCGGCGGCATGGAACAGGGCGTTGGCCGCGGTCAGGCCGAGCAGCATTGCGGAGAAGGCGTAATTGCGCGTTTGCTGCACGCGCAGCACGGGACGCAGCACCGCGATCAGCAAAACCGGCAGGAACAGCAGATCGACGATGGATATGGCCGGCTGGGGCACGGGCAGCCAGGGCAGCACGCGCCCGGCCAGCCAGAGCGCGAACAGGGCGGCGAGCGGGCCGCCCCTGGGCATGGGGGTGCTGGTCCAGTTCTGCGTCGCGGTCAGCAGAAAGCCGCCGATGACCGCCACCGCATAGCCGAACAGCATTTCGTGCCCGTGCCAGGCAGCCGGCGAGATCCCCGCGGGCGCCTGCATGGCGCCTTGCAGGGTGGCAAGCCACAGGCCCATGTAGACCGTTGCGAATATGCCTGCGGCAAGAAAGAAGGGCCTGAAGCCCAGGGCGAACAGGGCGAAGCCCCTGGGCGGGGCTTTTTGTTTGGATTCTTCGATCGAGATCAGTGCCATGCATGAAGCCTATCAAAAAAGGCCGGGAACGTGTCCCGACCATAGCGGAAGAGCCGAAAAGCATACAGGAGATCGGGCGGCGGGTGCAGCTTGCGGGACATGCGCCGCAGCTGCGTGTTTTTCGTGCGCGCCGATGGCGCTCTCGATCTGCGACTGTGCGTGACCGGCGCCGGCATTCACATGCTCGTGCCGATCATGCCGATGCCGGGCAGGGCCAGGCCCCGTTCCCCCCCCCTCAGGATGGCCATGGGGCAAAAAGAAGGTGATGAAGAAATCCGCCGGTGCGATGGGCTCGATCATGCGCCCCTCCCGGAGGTTGTAGTGAGTGCCGGCATTTTGTTCAGGATATTCATTGATCCAGAGCAGGCTCGGAGCGCCGAACGGGAGCTTGCGAACCCCCGCTCAATCGCACGCAGGCCCGTTTGAAAGCGCATCGGCGTGCTAAACTCGCCGTCAAAAGAGGAGAGGATGGCTGAGGAAAGCGATTATTCCCGTACCGAGCCGGCCAGCGAAAAACGCCTGGAACAGGCCAGGTCCGAGGGACGTGTCCCCCGATCGGCCGAACTGTCGTCGCTGCTGGTGCTGGGGGCCATGGCGGGGGGGCTGGCGATCTGGGGCGCGCACCTGTTCGACCGCCTGCTGGAACTGTTTGCCGGGCACTTCGCCCAGGCCGCGCAAATGCCGCTGAAATCCGCGTTCATCCTGGCGCAACAGGGCGTCCTGGAAATCCTGCCATTCCTCGCCGCCGTGTTCATCGCTGCGCTGGCGGCGCCCCTGCTGCTTTCCGGCTGGGTCTTCGCGCCCGCCGCCTTCCGTTTCCGCGGCGGGCGGCTCAATCCTTTCATTTTCCTTTTCAGGCTGTTCTCGGCGAACGGCCTGTTCGACGGCTTCAAGGCGGCATTGAAAATCGCCGCCCTGGCATTGCTGCTGTTCGCTTTCTATCGAATGAACCTGGACGCAATGGCCGGACTGTCCCTCATGCCGCTGCCACAGGCCGCGGCTGCGGCCGGGAGCCTGCTGCTGAACGGCCTGCTGTTGCTGCTGGGCGCGCTGCTCCTGGCCAGCCTGCTCGATGCGCCCTGGCAATGGTGGCGTTACCTGAAGGGCCTGGCCATGACCCGCGCCGAGGTGTTGGCCGAGGCGCGCGAAGCCGAGGGCAGCCCGGAACTCAAGGCGCGCATCCGCGGGCGCCGGCTGGGCATGCGCAGAGGAACGCCTGAATGAACGCCATGCCCGCCGCGCCGCGCGCCCGCAGCCTGGTGCACCTGGCCGGCACCGTGCTGGTGCTCCTGATCCTGGCCATGATGGTGTTGCCCTTGCCCACCTTCATGCTCGACATGCTGTTCACGCTCAACATCGCCCTGGCGGTGATCGTGCTGCTGGTGAGCCTGAGCGCCAGCCGGCCGCTGGACTTCTCCGTGTTTCCCACCGTGCTGCTGGTGACCACGCTGATGCGGCTCGCGCTCAACGTCGCGTCCACCCGCATCATTCTCATTCAGGGCCATACCGGAACTGATTCGGCCGGCAAGGTGATCGAATCCTTCGGCAATTTCCTTGTCGCCGGCAACTACACCGTGGGCCTGGTGGTGTTCGTGATCCTGGTCATCATCAATTTCGTCGTCATCACGCGCGGCGCCGGCCGCATTGCCGAGGTGGCGGCGCGCTTCACGCTGGACGCCATGCCGGGCAAGCAGTTTGCCATCGACGCCGACCTCGGCAGCGGTGCCATCGGCGAGCAGGAAGCGCGCCGCGCGCGCGCCGAGATCGCGCGCGAAGCGGATTTCTACGGCGCCATGGACGGTGCTTCCAAGTTCGTGCGCGGCGACGCCATCGCCGCCCTCTTCATCCTGGTGATCAACCTGGTCGGCGGCATTGCCGTGGGCATGTTCCAGCATGGCATGGGGCTGGGTGATGCGCTTGACCGCTACGCGCTGCTCACGGTGGGTGACGGCCTGGTGGCGCAGATTCCCGCGCTGGTGATCTCCACCGCGGCAGGCATCGTGGTGTCGCGCACCTCCAGCGAGCAGGATCTCAACCGCGAATTCATGGCTCAGTTGTTCGGGCGGCCGCAGATCCTGTACGTGGCGGCTTCGGTGCTGGCGGTGCTGGGCATCATCCCCGGCATGCCGCATGCCGCCTTCCTGCTGCTGGCCGCGATTCTGGCCGCCACGGCCTGGTTCGTCGAGCGTCGCCAGCGCAGCCGGGAAGCCTACCTGCCGGTGGCGGAGGAGGAGGATGTCGAACCGTTCACCGAACTGACCTGGTCCGACCTGCCTCCGGTCGACGTGCTGGCGCTGGAAGTGGGGTATCGCCTGATTCCGCTGCTGGATCGCAAGCAGGGCGGCCAGGCGCTCAAGCTCATTACCGAGGGGCGCCTGCGCTTCGCGCTGGAAATGGGGCTGGTGGTCCCGCCGATACGCGTGCGCGACAACATGGAACTCAGACCGACGGCTTACCGCATCAGCCTGAAAGGGGTGGAAACGGGCAGCGGCGATGTCTACCCCGAACTGCTGCTGGCCATCGAGACCGCCGACATGCTGGGCCGGCTGAAGGGCGAATCTGGCATCGATCCGCTCACCGGCGCACCCGGCATCTGGATCGAGGCGGAAGAGCGCGAACGCGCGCTCATGCGCGGTTACCGCGTGATCGACGCCAGCCATGTGATCGCGCGCCATGTGGAGGCGGTCTACCGTGCGCATGCGGGGGAGCTCCTGGGCCGTGCCGAGGTGCAGCAGTTGCTCGACAGCGTGAATGCAACCACGCCCGGTCTGGTGGAGGAAGTGACGCCGCGCCTGCTGCCGCTGACTTTGGTGCAAAGCATCTTGCAGAACCTGGTTACAGAGGGGGTGTCCATCCGCGACATCCGCAGCATCCTGGAAATCCTCGCCGCTCGCGCCGGCCGCAGCCAGGACATCGACGAACTCACCGAGACCGTGCGCGCTTCGCTCGGCAGGAACATCGTCGACCGCCTGTTCGAGGGCGCCGAGGCCTTGTATGTGATCGGGCTGGCGCCCGAAGTCGAGAGCCGCCTGGTTGCGGAAATGGGCGATGAGGGCGAAGCCATGGTGTCGCCGGAACTGGTCGAGGCACTGCCGGCAATGGCCGAGCGCGCCATGACACGGCAGGCGGAACGAGGTGGCGCACTGGTGCTGCTGGTTGCGCCGGCGTTGCGTGCACCGCTGGCGAGAATGCTTCGGCGTACCGGCCTGCCGGTGCTGTCGTATGCCGAGATTCCGGCCGACAAGTCGCTGCAGATCACGACCCTGATGGGCCTGGAGGAAGAGCAGGAAAATGAATCTGCGCAGATTTCTGGCGCCTGACGCACGCGCCGCGCTGGAGCGTATTCGCCGCGAGCTGGGGCCCGATGCCGTCGTCGTCTCCTCGCGCAAGGCCCCCGGCGGGGTGGAGTTCATGGCCGGGCGCTACGACGAGCTGGATGAGGTCGAAAAGGCGCCTGCGGAAAAGGAGGCCGCGGGCGAGAGCGGCAATGCGATCCTGCGCGAACTGGCGCGCCTGCGCGCGCTGCTGCAGAACCAGCTGGCCGGCTTTGCCTGGTCCGCCGAAAAACGGCGCAATCCGGTGCGCGTCCATCTTCTCCAGAAAATGCTCGGCGCCGGATTCAGTCCGCGGCTTGCTCGACATTTCGCCGCCGTCCTGCCCAGGCGTTATTCGCCCGAACAGGCAGATGCCTGGCTGCGCCAGGCGCTGCTTCGCAACCTGCTTGCGGCTGCGCCCGCCGACATGCCGGGAATCCGGCCCGGCATCTGGGCGCTGGTTGGTCCGACCGGCCACGGCAAGACCACCACCCTGGCAAAGCTCGCGGCCAAGGCGGCCCTGCGCCACGGTCCGGAGAAAATTGCGTTGGTCTCGGTGGATGCCTACCGTGTCGGTGCGCGGCAGCAATTGCAGGCCTATGCCGACATGATGGGCGTCGATTTTATCGGCCTCGATGACGCGGCGGAATTGGGGCCGGCCCTGTCCGGCACGAGCGGCAAGGCTTGCGTCATGGTAGACGGTTCGGGCTTTGCTCCCGCGGACGAGCGCTTTTCCCGGCAGGTCGCTGCGCTCAGGCAGGCGGGAGCCGCCTGCCTGTTGACGCTGTCGGCATCGAGCCAGGGCAGCCTGGTGGAAAGCATCATCCGGCGTCAGCCGCCGCTGGATGGCGCGATTCTCACCAAACTCGACGAAGGCGGACTGTGCGGCGCGGTGCTGGATTGCCTGATGCGCTACCGGCTCGAACTGGCTTGCCTGTCGACGGGACAGCGCGTGCCGGAAGACCTGCATCCTGTCAATGCCGGCTATCTGGTCGACCGCGCCTTGCGCGCGCGGGAAGCGAGCAGCTTTTCCATGCGTGAAGAGGACTGGGCGGCTTATGCAGGCATGGAGGCCGAACAGGACGCACTGCGCCGTTCGGGCTAGACGGCATGCGGCAGCATCAGGCCCAGGGCTTGCACCGGATGTTCCGGGCGCATGCCACGCATCTTGTCAGCGTGCTGGCCGCTCCCTCGGCGCCTGCCAGCAACGCTTTTACGCTTGCGCTTGCAGCAGAACTTTCGCGCCAGGGCTGGCGGGTGTGGCTGGTAGAGCGCGAGCCCGGCGCAATCTCGCAGGCCTTGGGCTGCCGCCCCTTGTTGCCTTGGCGCGCGAGCCTGCCATTGGTGCAGCAGGTGATATTGGCAGGGGACTATGGCTTGATTCATGCGCCGGGCGGCATGGCGGGGGATGCGACGCTGGCGGCCGCGGCAAGGGAAAGCCGCGGCTGTGATTTCCTGCTGTTCGACGGCGGACGGTTTTCGCAAGAGGAGGCGCCGCTCGATCCGCGCATGGCGCAGAGCGTGATTGTCCTGCTGGGGGTGCACGATGCCGAGGCCGGCTATGCGCTGGTGAAGGCGCTGCAGGCGGCGCGCTCGCCAGCCCGGCTTGTGCTGATGGGCGACGCCGCGGAGTCGATATCACGGACCCATGCCCATTTCACGAAGCGGCCGATGGATGGCAGCCCAACGGCCGGTATCGTGTGTCAAATTGGCAACACCCGTCCAGAAACTTCAAGTGATACATTAACTATCGCGCCCAATTTGACTTCGGTTGTGTCTAGAATCATGCAAAACGACCAACCGAAGGTGGCGCATGGGGGCAGTGGCAAGGGTGCAGAAGAAGTCTACGAACGATGACGTGATCCGGCGGTACCTGCCGCTGGTCAAGCGTATTGCCTATCACATGATGGCGCGCCTGCCAGCCAGCGTTGAAGTCGACGACCTGATTCAGGTCGGCCTGATCGGCCTCATGGACGCGGTAAACCGTTTCGACGGCAGCCAGGGTGCACAGTTCGAGTCCTATGCCACGCAAAGGATACGCGGCGCCATGCTCGACGACCTGCGCGACGCCGACTGGCTCCCGCGACATATCCGCCAGAAATCACGTTCCATCGAGTCGGCCATCAACAGGCTGGCCCAGCGCCATGGGCGTCAGCCGACCGAACCGGAAATCTCGGCGGAGCTGGGCATCTCCCTCTCCGATTATCAAAGCATGCTGGGCGACGTGAAAGGCAACCAGCTGCTGTATTACGAAGATTTTTCCGACGAGGAAAGCAGCGACTTCCTCGAGCGCTATCTGGTCGACGACGTGTCCGACCCGCTTTCGCTGCTGGAGGATGACGGTTTTCGCAAGGGGCTCGTCCAGGCCATCGAGGACCTGCCGGAGCGCGAGAAGAACCTGATGGGCATGTATTACGAGCAGGACATGAACCTCAAGGAAATCGGTGCGGTCATGGGCGTGTCGGAATCACGCATCTGCCAGCTGCATTCCCAGGCGGTGGCGCGGTTGCGCACCAAGATGAAGCCCTGGAAAGCCTGAGACAAGCCGACCAGGGATATGGACGCTGAATCCGGCCTGTCGGCAATCGAGCAAAAGTTTCCGCGCATTGCCCGGGCGCTTTGCGACCTGTGGGGCAAGCCGGCGTACGTGCCTTACCTGCGCAGTCTGGTATTCGACGAACGCGGCGGCCGCCAGGGCTTTCCGCCCGAGGTCAGCATGGAGCTGTTCATGCTCTACGGCCTGCTCGACTACCAGATCGAGGGCGACGTCTGGACGCGGTCGGATAATCGCATTTGAACGGACCTCTTCATTAGCCTGCATCAGGCCAAAGGTTTCCGCTTCCTCAGCAGCAGGGCGTTCGTCACCACCGATACCGAACTCATCGCCATCGCCGCGCCGGCGAACACCGGGGAGAGCAGGCCCAGCGCGGCGAGCGGTATGCCCAGCACGTTGTAGATGAAGGCGAAGAACAGGTTCTGCCTGATCTTGCGCAGGGTCGCGCGCGACAGTGCGATGGCCTCGGCCAGCCCAAGCAGGTCATGGCGTGCCAGCGTGATGTCGGCGGTTTCCTTGGCGATGTCGGTGCCCATGCCCATGGCGAAGCTGGCGTCCGCCTGCGCCAGCGCCGGCGCGTCGTTGATGCCGTCGCCGGCCATGCCGACTTTTTTCCCCTGGTCCTGCAGCCGCTTGACGGCTGCCGCCTTGTCCTGGGGAGACTGGTGCGCATGGAAACTGGCGATGCCGAGTTTTTCCGCCACCGCGCGCGCAGAGGATTCCTGGTCGCCGGTGAGCATTACCACGTCCACGCCCATGTCGCGCAGGGCCTGCAAGGCCTGCGGCGTGTTGTTGCGCAGGGTGTCGGTGAGCCACAGCGTGCCCAGATGTTGGCCGCTGCGCGTAACCAGGATGGGGGTGGAAGCCTCGACGTGGGTATGCGCGGCAAGGCGCAGATTCTCCGATTGCAGGAAATCTGCAGTGCCGGCCAGTGCGGCTTCGCCGCCGATATTGCCGCGCACGCCCTGGCCGGGCAGGGCGGCAAACTGCGCTACCTTCTCGAGCGTGAGGCCTCGGTCACGCGCAGCCTTGACGATGGCCCTGGCGAGCGGATGCTCGGAGCCCTGTTCGAGGCAGGCGGCGGTGGCCAGCAGATGTTCCTCGCTCACGCCGTGCGCGGGGTCAATGAGCGACAGACTGAATTCGCCGGTGGTGAGCGTGCCGGTCTTGTCCACTGCCAGGATGTCGAGCCTGCCCGCCGTTTCCAGCGCCTCGGCATTGCGGAACAGGATGCCGTACTGCGCCCCCCAGCCGGTGCCGGCCATGATCGCGGCCGGCGTGGCGAGCCCCAGCGCGCAGGGGCAGGCGATCACCAGCACGGTGACGGCGCGGATCAGGGCCTCGCTCCAGTCGCCCAGCCACAGTCCGGTGGCGATGAGTGCAAGCAGCGCGATGCCGATGACCACCGGCACGAAAATGCCCGAGACCTGGTCGGCCAGTTTCTGGATCGGCGCCTTGGAGCCCTGTGCCGCTTCGGTCAGGCGAATGATCTCGGCGATGCGGGTGTGCTCGCCCACGCCGATGGCGCGGATGTTCAGGGTGCCCAAGGTATTTTGCGTGGCGGCAAAAACCTTGTCGCCGATGCGCTTCAGCACCGGCAGCGATTCGCCGGAGAGCGCGGCTTCCTCGATTTCGGATTCGCCCGCATCCACCGTGCCATCCACCGGCACGCGTTCGCCTGGGCGCACGCGCACGAGATCGCCGGCCTTGATTTCATGCATCGGCGTTTCGACGAATTCACCGTTCTTCTCCACCCATGCAGTCTGCGGCGTGAGGGCCAGCAGCTTCTCGATGGCATCCAGGGTCTTGCGCTTGGCGCTGGCTTCCAGCAGCTTGCCCAGTCTGACAAGCGTGATGACGGCGGCGCCGGCCTCGAAATACACCGGCTGTTCATGCAGGCCCATGAAGGTGACGACCGTGCTGAGCCCCCAGGCCATGCTGGTGCCCAAGCTGACCAGCACGTCCATGTTGGCGCCGCCGCCGCGCAGGGCGTTGAAGCCGCCGCGGTAGAAGCGCCAGCCGGCGACGAACTGCACCGGGGTGGCCAGCAGCCATTGCAGCCAGCGCGGCAGCCATTCGTGGCTCGGCGCGAACATGCCGGCCAGCAGCGGCAGGGTGAGGACGACTGCGCCCCAGAATACCAGCCAGTCCTTGCGTGCGGTTTGCGCCTCGCGTGCGTGCGCTTCCTCGCGGTTCTTCTCGTCCCAGACTTCCGCGCCATAACCGGTTTTCTGGATGGCGGCGACGAGGTCGCCGATTCCCACACCCGGCTGCAGCACGGCGCGCGCGGTCTCCGAGGCGAGGTTGACCGCGATATCCATGCCCGGTTGCTTGTTGACCACGTTCTCGATGCGCGCCGCGCAGGAGGCGCAGGTCATGCCTGAAATCTTCAGCATCACATGGCGCGGCGGCACGTCGAAGCCGGTCTTGCGAATGGCGTCGAGGATTTGCGCCGAGGTGGTTCCAGCGGTGACGAAGCGAATGGTCGCGGTCTCTGAGGCGAGGTTCACCGCCGCTTCCACGCCCGGCAGCTTGTTCAGCTGTTTTTCCAGGCGCGTGGAGCAGGACGCGCAGGTCATGCCGGAGATGGGGAGGGAGAGTTTCTGTTTTGTTTCCATCACAACAATCTTTTGAGGCAGAGGCGCAAAGACGCGGAGAAATTCGATAACAGAGAGGTTAAGGGAGGCAAGGGAGTAATGCCAATTTTCCTCCCTTATCCTCTTGCACCCCCCGGTAAATGCTTTCAGGGTCTCTCTACGTCAGGTTCTTTTTCGTCTGGCTTCGCGCAGCAGAAAACGGGCCGGGTCGATCGCCTGCCAAAGATCGCGCGGCAGAAGCCAGGGTTCATGGTCCAGTCTAGCCGCCAATGCCTCGGCCAGGAAGGGGGCCCAGACCAGGCCGCGTGCGCCCAGGCCGGTCAGGGCGTAGAGGCCGGGTTTGCGCGGCAGTTTCGCGAATGCCGTCTCGGGCCTGACATTGGCGCTGTCGTCCATGACCTGCCCGGAAAACGGCAGGCGGTCCGGGGTGGCGGCGCGAAAGCTCACGCGCGCTTCAAGTGTGCTGACATCCAGCGTGGGCGGAAGTTGCAGCAGGCGCGACAGCCGCGCAAGGTTGGCCGTCTGGTCGGATTCGCGCGGGGCGGGATCGTCGTCGAAGCCGAAGCTGGCGCCGATGTTGCCGATGCCGTGCCGTGTTGGCAGCACGTAGCCTTCGCGGGTGACGGGAATGTTCAGGCCGGGCAGGCAGTCGTCGGGCAGCGCGGTGATCTGGCCGCGCACGGGGGTGAGCGGCAGGTTTGCGAACTGAATCGCCTCATGCGCGCCGGCCAGGATCACCGTCGAGGTTTCTGCGAGCAGCGTGTCTTTCTCCCAGACGCGCCAGCCGTCTGCGGTTTGCTCGATCCGCGTTGCCGTCTGCGCGAAGCACTGTGTGAGCGTTGCGCCGCATTGCGCTAATAGCATTTGGCACACGCGCGGACCGGTCATCCAGCCACCACGCGGGAAATGGATGCCGGCAGCGGCCACCGGCACCCCGGCGAGTTCGCCGGCCGCTTCCTGGCTGACCCAGCGTGCGAATTCCGCGGGATAGCGGTGCGCTGCCAGCATGGCCTGCATGTGCGCGGCATTGGCATCATCGCGCGCGAGTTGCAGCACGCCTTCAAAGGCGTGTGAAGGGGGAAGGGAGAAGGGGGAAGGGTGTGAATCCAGGGTGGAAATAATTTTCGCGCTATGTAAGAACGCTTGTCTGGAAAGGCGGCCGTTGAAGCTGTCGTCCAGGGCAAGCTGCGGGCGCACCACGCCGGCGGGATTGCCCGAGGCACCCATGGCGGGGGCGGGGTGGCGCTCGATCAGGGTGACCAGCCAGCCGCGGCGACACAGGGCATGGGCGAGCGCGGCACCGGCGATGCCGGCGCCGATGATGGCGGCGTTTCTAGGTGAGGCGTGAGGGGGCGAGACCGGGAATTCGCAGAGCATGCTCTGCACCGGGCGAGCGGTTCCGGCATGCAAGCCGGAACGCGCCCTGCAAGGGAGGTGCGAGGCGGAAGAGAAGCGTGCCTCGAGTCTTTCCTTCTTGTGGCCGAAGCCCGGTTTGCGTTCCACGCTAAAGCCGGCTTCCTGCAAGGCCTGGCGGACGGCACCGGCCACGCACCAGGTGGCGAGTCGCGCGCCGGGGCTGGACAGGCGCTTGAGTTGTGAAAGCAGCGTGGGTGACCAGATGTCGGGGTTCTTCGCCGGCGAAAAGCCGTCGAGATAGATCGCATCGACGTTGGCATCGAGCTGTTTCAGCGCGGCTTCGGCGTCGTCGAAGATGACGGTGAGCTGCACGCGGCCTTCGTCGAAACTGAGGCGGTGGTAGCCGGCGACCAGCAGCGGCGATTGTTCGCGCAACTGATTCGCAAACTCCGATAGCTCTGGCCAGGCGGCGTGGCAGCGCGCCAAGGTATTCTTTGACAGCGGATGTTTTTCGACGGAGATGAAATGCAGGCGGCCGCAGCGCCCCGGCTGCTCCCGATAGGCTTGCCAGGTGGCGAGGAAGTTGAGTCCGAGGCCGAAGCCGGTTTCCAGGACGACAAAGCGCGTTGTGTCCTGCCAGGCCTGCGGCAGGCCGCAGCCTTGCAGGAACACGTTTCTTGCCTGCTGCAGCCCGCCGTCTGCGCTGTGATAGATGTCGCCGTATGCCGGGCTGGCGGGAACGCCGTTCTCAGCAAATGCAATTTCACCGGGCGTAATAGGCATGGCAGTAAAAGATTAACAGGGAGGCAAGAGAGGCAAGGGAGGATTTTCTTTTGTTTCCCCCCTTAACCTCCGATGCCTCCCTGTAAATGCCTTCTGTAACCTGTCTGTCAGGACGTTTGTTCGGGGCGCATGTGCGGGAACAGGATGACGTCGCGGATGGAAGGCGAATCGGTCAGCAGCATGACCAGGCGGTCGATGCCGATGCCGCAGCCTCCCGTCGGGGGCAGGCCGTATTCCAGGGCGCGGATGAAGTCGGCGTCGTAGTACATGGCTTCCTCGTCGCCGGCTTCCTTGGCCTTGACCTGTTCCAGGAAACGGTTGGCCTGGTCCTCGGGGTCGTTCAGTTCCGAGAAGCCGTTGGCCATTTCGCGCCCGGTGATGAAGAGCTCGAAACGCTCGGTGATCTCGGGCTGCTTGTCGGAACGGCGCGCCAAGGGCGAAACTTCGGCCGGGTAGTCGATGATGAAGGTCGGCTGCACCAGCAGGGCTTCGGTGGTTTCCTCGAAATAGGTGAGCTGCAGTCCGCCGAGGCCGTCGTGTTTCTTGTAGGCAGCCTTGCGCAGGTGGAACTGCTCGA
>DISR01000014.1 GCA_002421825.1 Thiobacillus sp. UBA6205
TCAATGCCGGCTCCAACCTGGAGGCCAACGGCCTGACCGCAATGGTATTCCTGAACACCATGCTGGCTACTGGTGCGGCAACGATGTCCTGGGTACTGGTGGAATGGTTCGGCAAGAGCAAGCCTTCCATGCTGGGTGCCGCTTCCGGNNGGTTCGTCGGCCCGATGGGCGCGATTGTGATCGGTCTGCTGGTTTCCCCGCTGTGCTACTACTTCGTAGCCAAGGTGAAATACATGCTGGGCTATGACGATGCACTCGACGTGTTTGGCGTGCATGCTATCGGCGGTATCTTCGGCGCGATGGCGACCGGCGTGTTCGCCAGCCCCGCTTTGGGCGGTACCAGCTGGTACGACTACGTTGCCAACTCCGCTGCCGAGTTCGATATGGGCGCGCAACTGATCGCTCAAGGCTGGGCTGTCGGCACCTCCGTGGTCTGGTCTGGCGTAGTCGCCTTCCTTGCCTACAAGATCGTCGATATCGTGATCGGCCTGCGCGTCACCGAAGAAGCTGAACGCGAAGGTCTGGACACATCCGACCACGGCGAACGTGCTTACAACTACTAAGCATTGACGCAGTAAAAGCAACAAAAAAAGCGGGTACGAAAGTGCCCGCTTTTTTATTGGCTTGCGAAAATGCGGAAGATGGCCGATACGTATCGAACGATCAGCCTCAAGCAGTTAAGCGTCGTCCTTCAAAAGTAGCCGACGCGCGCCCAAGCGGGTCGCTTGCCATCCGAGATGATCGTAATACCCAAGCGCCGGCGCATTATCCAGATCGACCAGCAACTGCGCACGCGTCGCTCCGCGCGACCTGGCCCAGACCAGCGCCGATTCCAGCAGCTTTCTACCGAGTCCCTTGGCACGCCACGCTTCATCTATCACCATATCCTCGATCCATGCGGAATACGCACCCTCGGCAGTCGAAACAACCAGCTGCGCACTGACCATGCCGATGATTTTTCCAGAGGTGTCGTCGCGCGCCGTCATGACAACACCGCGCTTGGATTCCGAAATCAAGTGCTGCAATCCTTGCGACTGCTTTTCCGGATCGGCATGGAAATCCTGCTCGATGCCGAATAACACCTTAAGCAATTCGGCAAGTTGCGGCACGTCCTCCATGGCTGCCGCACCGAATGTGATGCCTGTTTGTTCTCTGTCGTTTTTTTCGCTCATGGCTGCAATTCTTTCAAGGAATGAAAATAGTTAAACACAGGTTCAGGCGTCGCACACTCATGCTCCATATATATATTTTGGTGCGCATCGCATCAAACTCGTGCAAAACATTTCACCGCGCAACCCTGCAGCCACATAAAAACTTGATAAATATGGAAATTAATATCTGGCACGTTAAATGCTAATTAAAAACCGAAAACTGATTCATCTTCCATGTTCGGTTTTTATTTCTCCTTCTCCTCCCTCTGCGGGCCTCGGCCCGCATTTTTTTTGCGCTACAATCGTGAGACTATGGTCCCTCATCTCACTACTGCTCTTAACGGCCCTCTTCTCGAACTTGAACAACGCATCCTGGACGCGATGCCCCGCATCGAATACTGGCTACGCACGCAATGGCTGGAACATGGCACGCCGTTCTATGCTTCGGTCGACCTGCGCAATGCCGGCTTCAAGCTGGCGCCGGTCGATACCAACCTGTTTCCGGGCGGCTTCAACAACCTGAACGCCGAGTTCCTGCCGCTGTGCGTGCAGGCGACGATGACGGCGGTCGAAAAGCTGTGCCCGGAAGCACGCAACCTGCTGCTGGTGCCGGAAAACCACACGCGCAACCTGTTCTATCTGCGCAATGTCGCCCGGCTGGCGCAGATCCTGAAGCTGGCCGGTCTGAACGTGCGCATCGGCAGCCTGATTCCCGACCTCGCCGGCCCGACGCAGCTCGACCTGGGCGACGGCCAGACGCTGACGGTCGAACCGCTGATCCGCCTGCCCGGCGGTCGACGCATTGGCGTCGCCGGTTTCGATCCCTGCGCCATCCTGCTCAACAACGACCTGTCGGCCGGCGTGCCGGACATCCTCAAGGGCATCGAGCAGAACATCATGCCGCCGCTGCACGCAGGCTGGGCGACGCGCCGCAAGTCGCACCATTTTGCCGCGTATCAGCATGTCGCCGACGAATTCGCACAGCTGATCGGCATCGACCCCTGGCTGATCGACCCCTACTTCGACCAGTGCGGCAAGATCGACTTCCAGGCGCGCCAGGGCGAAGACTGCCTGGCCGAGAAGGTCGGCAACATGCTGGAAAAGATCCGCGTCAAATACGCCGAATACGGCATCGACCAGCCGCCCTTCGTCATCGTCAAGGCCGATGCCGGCACCTACGGCATGGGCATCATGACGGTGAAGTCGCCGGACGACGTGCGCGAACTCAACCGCAAGCAGCGCAACAAGATGGCGGTCGGCAAGGAAGGGATCGAGGTCAGCGAGGTGCTGATCCAGGAAGGCGTCTACACCTTCGAGAGCATCAACGGCGCGGTGGCCGAGCCGGTGGTGTACATGCTCGACCATTTCGTGGTGGGCGGCTTCTACCGCGTGCACACCGGGCGCGGCGCGGACGAGAACCTCAACTCGCCCGGCATGCATTTCGTGCCGCTGGCCTTCGACTCCGCCTGCCAGTTGCCCGACCGCGGGCTAAACCCGGACGCCAGCCCCAACCGTTTCTATGCCTACGGCGTCATCGCGCGCCTGGCCATGCTCGCCGCCAGCGTGGAGCTGGAAGAGATTCAAAAGGAAATAAATGGGCAATCAACACCAAGTTGAAATCATGAACAAAGAGGACATGAGGACAGGAGGAAAACCAATAAGACTCTTGTCCTCTTGTCCTCCTTGTTCAAGCTTTATTCATAATGGAACCTATCAGGCAGCAGGCTGAACGCCCATGGAAATTCTGTTCATCATCGACCCGCCGGAATCCCTCAAGGAATACAAGGACTCCTCCATTGCCATGATGCGCTCGGCGCAGGCACATGGCCATGCCGTCTGGGTCTGCCAGCAACACGACCTGCATCTGTGGGAAGGCCGCGTGGTGGCCTTCGCCACGCAGGCCGAAGTCAAGCCGGGGGCGGACTGGTTCGGGGAGACCGGGGCACGCGTGCGCCTGCTCACGGATTTTTCCGCCGTGCTGATGCGCAAGGATCCGCCCGTCAACCAGGATTACCTCGCTGCCACGCATCTGCTGGGCCTGGCCGAGGAACATGGCGCACGCGTGTTCAACCGCCCCGCCGCCCTGCGCGACTGGAACGAGAAGCTGTCGATCTTTCGCTTCCCGCAGTTCATCGCGCCGACCCTGGTAAGCGCACGCGCCGAACTCATCGACGGATTCCTTGACGAGCATGGCGACATCATCGTCAAGCCGCTGCATGCCATGGGCGGCCAGGGCGTGTTCCGCCTGGCCCCCGCCGACCCCAACCGCAACGCCATCGTGGAAACGCTGACCGGCTGCGGCAGCCATGCCGTCATGGCGCAGCGCTACCTGCCCGAGATCGGCGAAGGCGACAAGCGCATCCTGCTGATTGGCGGCGAGCCGGTGCCTTATGCGCTGGCGCGCATCCCCCGGCCGGGCGAGACTCGCGGCAACCTCGCCGCCGGCGGCAGCGCCCGCGCCCAGCCGCTTGGCGAGCGTGACGAGGAAATCGCCCGCGCCGTCGGCCGCGTCGTACAGGAGGCCGGCTTGTTCCTGGTGGGGCTGGATGTGATCGGCGAATGCCTCACCGAAGTCAATGTCACCAGCCCGACCTGCTTCGTCGAAATCGCCGCGCAGACCGGCTTCGATGTGGCCGATACGTTTGTCACTGCACTGGAAAACAGGCTTGGATAAATCGCCACAAAGAGGACAAGAGGACAGGAGGAAGCCTCTTTCCAGATTTTCCTCCTGTCCTCTTGTCCTCCTTGTAAAAAATGCTGCTGCAATTCTGCTGCTGCCATTTCTGCTGGCTGCCTGCGGCAACCGGGACGAGGTCTACCGCCAGGAAAGCTTCGTCTTCGGCACGCGCGTGGAAATCAGCATTTTCGGCGCAAAGACCGCCAAGGCCGAGGCCGCTGCTGCCGCCGTGCTTGTCCGCTTCGACCAACTGCACCGCAAGCTGCACGCCTGGCAGCCCTCGGAACTGGGGCGGCTCAATGCCGCCTTCGCCGCCGGCGCCAGGGCCCCGCTCGATGCCGAACTGGCCTCGATCCTGCAGGACGCGCGCGCCTTTTCCCTGCAAAGCGGCGAACTGTTCAATCCCGCCGTAGGCAATCTCATCCGGCTGTGGGGGTTCCATGCAGACCTGCCGCAAGCCGCCGTGCCCAGCGATGAATCAATCGAGGCCGCGGTCAAGGCCGCCCCCTCCATGCGTGACGTGCATGTGGAAAACGGCGAAGCCTTCAGCGACAACCCGGCGGTGCACATCGACCTCGGCGGCTACGCCAAGGGCTACGCGCTTGACGAGGCGGAGAAAATCCTCAGGCGGCACGGCATCCACAATGCCCTCGTCAATATCGGCGGCAATGTCATGGCGCTGGGCATGCGCGGGGAACGTCCATGGAAAGTCGGCATCCAGCACCCGCGCAAGACCGGCGTCATCGCCACGCTGGAATTGCGCGATGGCGAAGCCGTCGGCACTTCGGGCGACTATCAGCGCTATTTCGAGGCAAACGGGCTGCGCTACTGCCACCTCATCGATCCGCGCAGCGGCCGGCCCGCCAGCGGGTTGCAGTCGGTCACCGTATTGGCATCCGGCAGCCATGCCGGCACGCGTTCCGACGTGCTGAGCAAACCCCTGTTCATCGCAGGGCCGGCGCGGCTGGCAGAAATGGCGGCACGCGCAAAACTTGCCGGCATGCTGGCTGTCACAGCGGATGGCGAGGTACTGGTCACGCCGGATCTGCTGAAACGCCTGCAATGGAGCAATCCGGGGCAAGCCTTTGCCGCGCCAAAGACGGTAAGATAAACCCTGACTGGAAATATTTTTTCGAAAAAGAATTCATCATGATCGGCGTACTGCTCGTAACCCACGGACCGCTTGGAGAGAACCTCATCGATGCCGCCGTACACGTGCTCGGATCGAGGCCGCAACTGCTCGAGGCGCTCGACGTTTCTTCGCGCGCCGAGCCCAAGGACATCGAAGCGACAATTACCCTGCGCATGCGGGCGCTCGACAAGGGCGACGGCGTGCTGGTGCTGACCGACGTCTACGGCGCCACACCCAGCAACTGCATGTGCCGCGCGCTGGCCCCCGGCCATGCCGCAGGCGTTTCCGGAGTCAATCTCCCCATGCTGCTGAAAATGCTCAACTACCGCGACCTGCCTCTCGACCAACTCGCCGTCAAGGCGGCAAAGGGCGGGCAGGAAGGCATTTCCATCGTTTCCCAGGATATGTGCGATGCCGCAACAGGACATTGAAGTCACCAACAAGCTCGGCCTGCATGCGCGCGCCTCGGCCAAGCTCACCCAGCTCGCCTCCAGGTTCAAGAGCGATGTGCATCTCTCGCGCAATGGCCGTCGCGTCAACGCCAAGAGCATCATGGGTGTAATGATGCTGGCCGCCGCCAGGGGCGCCACCGTGACCCTGGAGACCTCCGGGCCCGACGAGAACGAGGCCATGACCGCGATCAGCGCATTGTTTGCCGACAAGTTCGGGGAAGGCGAATGATTCCGACCCAGAATCAAGAATCTCCTTGCCGGCCTCGCCTTGCCGCACCGGGCGTGCTGTCTGCGGCGCGCCTTCGCGATCTTTTCGATTCGAGGGCAGAATGAGTTTCACGCTGCACGGCATCGGCGCCTCCTCCGGCATCGCCATCGGCCGCGCCCATCTCGCCACGCCCTCGCGCGTGGAAGTGGCGCACTACGTGCTGCCTGAAAACCTGATCGATTCCGAACTCGATCGCTTCGAGAAAGCCGTGGAGCAGACGCGCGAAGAACTGCGCACGCTGCGCTCGCAGATTCCGCCGCACGCGCCGGCGGAACTGCCCGCCTTCCTCGACATGCACATGCTCATCCTCGACGACAACATGATCGACGAGGAGCCCAAGCGCCTGATCCGCGAACAGCGCTGCAATGCCGAGTGGGCGCTGACCCAGCAAATGGACGCGCTGGTTGCACGCTTCAACGAAATCGAGGATGCCTACCTGCGCTCGCGCCAGGAAGACGTGGTGCAGGTGGTGCAACGCGTGCTGAAAACGCTGGTAGGCCATCCCGGCATCGCCGTGCCGCAGGCCGAGGCAGAAGAGTGCGTGCTGGTATCGCACGAGCTGACGCCGGCGGACATGATCCTGTTCAAGAACACCAAGTTCGCCGCCTTCATCACCGACCTCGGCGGCGCCACTTCGCACACCGCAATTCTCGCGCGCAGCCTCGCCATCCCCTCGGTGATGGCCCTGCACCAGGCCCGAAACCTCATCCGCGACCACGAATGGATCATCGTCGACGGGCGCGAGGGCGTGGTCATCGTCGACCCTGACGAAACGGTTCTCGAGGAGTACCGCGCCAAGCAGGCCAAGTGGCGGCAGGCCACCGAGAAACTCAAGAGGTTGAAGTCCAGCCGCGCCGTCACCCTCGACGGCACCACCGTCGAACTGTACGCCAACATCGAACTGCAGGACGACATGCCGGCGGTCAAGGAAGCCGGCGCCCAGGGTATCGGCCTGTTCCGCAGCGAGTTCCTGTTCCTCAACCGCGACGATCTGCCCTCCGAAGACGAGCAGTTCGAGGCCTACCGAGCCGTGATCGAGGCCATGGAAGGCAAGCCCGTCACCATCCGCACCCTGGACCTGGGCGCGGACAAGCAGGCGCCCTGGGGCCATACCGTGGCCGACAACCCTGCCCTGGGCCTGCGCGCCATCCGCCTGTGCCTGGCCGAGCCCAAACTGTTCGAAACCCAGCTGCGCGCCATCCTGCGCGCGTCGGCATTTGGGCAAACCCGCATACTCATCCCCATGCTGGGCAATTTCGGCGAACTGCGCGCCACGCTGCAGCTGATCGACAGCGTCAAGCGCGACCTGCACGAGCAAAAACTCAAGTTCGACGAAGACGTCCAGGTCGGCGGCATGATCGAAATCCCCGCCGCGGCCCTGCTTGCCGACCAATTCGCCAGGCACCTCGACTTCCTGTCCATCGGCACCAACGACCTCATCCAGTACACGCTGGCCATCGACCGCGCCGACGACGCCGTCGCGCACCTCTACGACCCCCTGCATCCTGCAGTGCTGAGCCTGATCCGGCACACCATCAAGTGCGGCAACAAGGCCGGCAAGCCCGTTGCCGTGTGCGGCGAGATGGCCGGCGACCCGCGGCTCACACGCCTGCTGCTGGGCCTGGGCCTGCGCCACTTCTCCATGCAGCCCGCCAGCATACTGGCCGTGAAACAGCAGGTCATGCGCAGCATGATCAGCGATGTCAACGACCTCGCCCGGCGCCTGCTTAGAAACACCAACCCCGACAAGACGTCCGCCCTGCTCGACAAGCTGAACGCTTGAAGGGCAAATCAAATGGCAAAAAGCAAAAAGCAAAATTGAAAGGCGTAAACCCAAGCAGCCAGGTTGGTTTGCCTTTTGCCTTTTGCCTTTTGCCTTTTGCCTTTTGCCTTTTGCCTTTTGCCTTTTGCTTTTTATGAGAAAACCCGACTACTGGCCCGCCGCCTGCCGTGCGCTGTCGCGCGCCGACCCGGTCATGGCCGGGCTCATCCGCGCCTATCCAGACGTCGCACTGAGAAGCCGCGGCAACGCCTTCGAAACGCTGCTGCGCGCCATCGTCGGCCAGCAGATTTCGGTCAAGGCGGCCGACGCCGTATGGGCGCGGGTGCGTGCCGCCACGGCCATACAACCCGAACCCGTGGCGGCACTCGGCATCGATGATTTGCGCGCCTGCGGTCTCTCGCGCATGAAAGCGGCGTACGCCATCGACCTCGCAAGCCATTTTGTTTCGGGGAAGATCCGGCCCCGGCGCTGGGCGCGCATGGAAGACGAGGCCATCATCGATGAGCTCGCCGACGTGCGCGGCATCGGCCGCTGGACCGCCGAGATGTTCCTGATCTTCCACCTCCTGCGCCCCAACGTCTGGCCGGCGGACGACCTCGGCCTCTTGAAGGCCATCGGCCTGCATTATCGAGACGGTGAGAAAGTCAGCGCAAGAGAAGCGAAGGAAATCGGCGAGAACTGGCAGCCCTGGCGTACCGTCGCCACCTGGTATCTTTGGCGCAGCCTGGACCCGGTGGCGGTGGAGTATTGAACGGAACGGCGTTGACGCCTGGCATTACAAACAAAAGGGGCGGCCCAGGCTGCCAGAGGTCTTTCCGACCAAGGCGATGCCGATGTCGACCAGCAGCTTGCCAGCCAGCACGCCAAAAAAACGGAAGATGGCGATGTGGTTTGCTGCGGTTTTCGGGCCATGGCCTCGACTTGCCCGGACAGGGACTGCGCGGACACCCGCTTGAGCTTGATGGCATGGGCGCGCAGGCGCATGGGCTCGGCGGCAGAGGCCGTGCCGCGCGCCCGCATGGCGGCAAAACCAGCAAGGCGGGGAGCGGCTTTTTGCATGTCAGCAGCCCAAGATTAACGCTGATGTATCAATAAAATCAGCTACTTGGCAATCAGGCGCCCGTTCCGCGCGCGCGCCTGGCGCCGTTTGTCGGCCCTGCCGGTGCGCACGAAACGGGTAAAATGCGCGGTTTGCTTCATTTCTCTGGATTTTCCCTGTGCTCATCAGCAACAACATCACCATGCAGTTCGGCGCCAAGCCGCTGTTCGAAAACGTCTCGGTCAAGTTCGGCGACGGCAACCGCTACGGCCTGATCGGCGCCAACGGCTGCGGCAAGTCCACCTTCATGAAGATTCTGGCCGGCGTGCTGGAACCCTCCGCGGGCAACGTCAGCATCGACAAGAACGAGCGCATGGCCTGGCTGCGCCAGGACCAGTTCGGCTACGAAGACCAGCGCGTGCTGGATGTGGTGATGATGGGGCACGAACAGATGTGGCGCGCCAGCGCCGAGAAGGATGCCATCTACGCCAACCCGGACGCGACCGAGGCAGACTACATGCGCGCCGCCGAGCTGGAAGGCCTGTTCGCCGAGTACGACGGCTACACCGCCGAGGCGCGCGCGGGCGAGCTGCTCCTGGGCGTGGGCATTCCGCTCGAACAGCACGACGGCCCCATGAGCGCGGTGGCGCC
>DISR01000058.1 GCA_002421825.1 Thiobacillus sp. UBA6205
GACGAAAAACAAGGGGAAGGTCAAACCGACATCCAAAGCGACACCGGCGTATCGCTCATCAATCAAATCGCAGGCAATCCCGTTGTCCCGTAGCAAATCCCTGGCTGCATCGAGGCAGCCGCGCGGGAGTGCGATGTGATTGGGGTAGTTCTCGGCGCAGCCGATTACGCGCGGCTCGTCCCATACCGAGAAGCGCATCGCCTGCTTCTTGTAGAACTCAGGATTCTGGAACGCGGCCAGGCGGATCAGCCGATTGGCCAGTGCCTGTGGCAGTTGCGCCTTCTCGAAATAGATGAGGTTGGCGAGCGTCACCGTCAGCGAATTCGGCATCGGGCCGACCAACTTCTTGACGCTAAAGCGCTTCCACGGCTCCTTCAAGTCCTCATCATCAATGAAGGTGACGTCGAGCGGATGCGAAACGCCCGTCGCCCTGAAGATGGTGGGCTCAATGTCGTGGACCACCATCGGCTGGATGCCTGACAGGAATCCCCATTGATCCTGGTAGGGGCGCAGATCGGCATCGACAAATACGCTGCACCCATTTTCGCGAGCATATTTCTGCAAGGGCAGCGCGATCAGATTGCCGAAGCCACCTTTTGGCAGGGAGTCCTGATTGGGGAACAAACGGTCATAGGATTCAAGCTTCAGTTGCCGGGTGCGGGCACAGGTGTGGCTGATGATGGCGGTGCCGAGGCGACGGGCATCGCGGGCCGAAACCTTTCCGGCGAAGAACACCCAGGCGTGCGCGCCCTTGCCAGATCGCGAAATTTCCAGGGCTGCCGGTACGCCCAGTTCTTCGCAGGATTGAATGAATGCCCGCGCATCGTCGCGCCACTCGGCCTCATCGAAATCGACCGCCAGGAAGTAGCAGCTGTCGTCTTCCAGTAAGGGATACACTCCGACCGTGTGCTCACCAGCCAAGTGGTCATAGACCACCGAGTCCGACAGTTGTATCAGCAGGCGCTTGCCGCAGTCGCCGCATTTAATGCGAGGTTTTTCGCATACCCCGGCACGCCATTCGTTGGCACAGGCAGGCGAGTACCCAGACTTGCCGGTGGTCTTGCTTTCCCATCGGACGGAGTACACATCGGTCCGCCCCCGAAACAGGCGGCGAAACAGTGCGACCTTCTCGCTGGTGGTGAGTCGTGACGATTCGGATTCTGGAGCGGGCTTTGCCGGCGGAGGAGGTAAACGCCATTCGATGCCGTGGGATTCCAGCAGCGAGATCAGGCGGGCGTTCTCCGACTGCAATGCGGCAAGTTGATCATCCTGCACGGATCCTATTCTCCGACGACGCTTTACACGACTGATTGGCTATTGGCGGACGGCAATTTTATCAGAATAGCGCCATAAACACAAAATAAATTGTGTTATTGCGTATTTTGTGCATAATTATCTAATATTTTATTCAATCAAGGTGAATACGATGTTGGTCGAGTTCCGCATCAAGAACTTCCGCAGCTTGCGCGATGAGCAGGTGCTTAGCCTTGTTGCGTCCAAGGACAAGACTCTGCAAGACACTCACACGCTCACGACCAGCCTCAAGGCTGCGCCCAACCTGCTGAGAAGCGCTGTCCTCTATGGCGCCAACGCCAGCGGCAAGTCCAATCTCATCAAAGGGCTTCAGTATATGCGCGGTGTGGTGATGGAGTCGGCCACTGTCATCCAGCCCGGTCAGACCTATGCCGTGCAGCCTTTCCGGCTCGATATCGAGTCTTCCAGCCAGCCGACCGAGTTCGAAGTCACCTTTATTCTGGACGGCGTGCGCTACCAGTATGGCTTTGCCATGACCCCGCAGCGTATCGTGCGCGAGCACTTGCTGGTCTATAAGGCCTTCAAGCCACAGCGCTGGTTCGAGCGTTCTTTTGATGCCAAGACCGGCAAGGATGAGTACGACTTCGGTCCCGGCCTCAAGGGCCCTAAGAACCTCTGGGAAAGCGCCACCCGGCCGAATGCCCTATTCCTGTCGATGGCGGTGCAGCTCAACAGCGAGGCGCTGCGGCCCGTGTTCGACTGGTTTGCCAATGGCCTGGTGATCTTCAACGAACAGGTTCAACTCAGCCCACAGGTGTCGATCCAGATGCTCAAGCAAGCCGAAGGCCGCAAACAGATTTGCGACTTCCTCACCGCCGCCGACATCAGCATTGCCAACATTGAGGTCGTCACGCGCAAGGTGCCAGGGCAGGCCGTCCATTTCGATGTGGTGGCCGGCAAGACAGAGGTACGCGCCGAAGAAATGGAAGAGCACCAGTTGCGCTTCTCCCACGTTACTGAGCAAGGCCGAGCCGTGTTCGACCTGATGGACGAATCCAACGGCACACGCAACCTGCTGTTTCTCACCGGGCCGGTGCTGGACATCCTGAAGAAGGGGCTGACACTGGTCATCGATGAACTCGACACCAGTCTGCACACCCTGCTGGTACGCGAACTGGTGCGGCTGTTCCACCGGCCTGAGGCCAACACTGGTGGCGCGCAGCTGATCTTCACCACACACGACACCTCGCTGCTCGATGCACCGGATCTGTTTCGCCGCGACCAGGTCTGGTTTGTCGAGAAAGATCAGGAGCAGGCGTCCACGTTGGTGGCCCTGTCTGAATTCAGCCCGCGCAAGAACGAAGCCCTGGAGCGTGGTTACCTGATCGGCCGTTACGGAGGCGTGCCCTTCCTTCACCCCGATTTGGGGGTGAGGCACTAATGGCGCTCGACAACTCCCCCAAGGAGCGCCAGCGCAAGCAGCTCGAACGCAAGCTGAACAGGCGTGCCAGCTACGACCGAATACTGATCGTTTCCGAGGGTAGCAAGACGGAGCCAAACTATTTCAAGGAAATCCGCGCAGCCCATCGTCTACATACTGCCAACGTCGAGGTCCAGCCCAGCGAGCTGGGGACGTCATCGATCCAGGTGGTCAGATATGCCAAGGAACTTTTCGAGAGTGGCGACCGACACAAGCATATTCAGCCCCGTGCCTTCGAACAAGTCTATGCCGTGTTCGATCGCGACGTCCATGCCAGCTACTTCGACGCGTTGGACCTTGCCGCATCGCTCGATGGCAAGCTCAGGAACGACAACAAGCAGCCCGTCATCTTCAAGGCCATCGCGTCGGTACCGAGCTTCGAGTTGTGGCTGCTGCTGCACTACGAGGACATTCAGGCGCCGCTGCATCGAGATGAAGTGATACGGCGTCTGAAGCAATATTTCCCAGGCTATGAAAAGGGCGCGGCAGGCACGTTCGCCACAACGCGGCAACACTTGGACGTTGCTACGCAGCGCGCTGGGCGGCTAGCAACCAGGGTCACCGCCTATGACGATCCAGAGCCATTTACTGCTATCGCCGAGTTGGTGTTATTGCTGACCAACTTGCGCAGTGTTTAGATGATTTGATCTGACAGCTTACAGCGTAATCCCCTGGGGGCAGTAGTACGCCACAGATGGCTCTGGCCGAGAACCGGGAAGTCTCGGCGTTCACGCGAATCGTCTGAAGTTCGGCCAAGGCCGCTCATCCAGGCTGGATTTCCTATTAGTCCGCTTCTGGCCGAACTCAGACAATTGCCGCAAGCGTGCGGCAAAGATTCTTGAAGTGGGTCAGGCGTTCAGCGACTCGAAACGCTTGGCAATCTCGTCCAGTTCGGCCTTCTGCTTGCGCAGCTTGTCGATGCCGTCCTTGACCAGCGTCATCTGTTCCTGCACGCCGCCGACGTTGTCGGTGATCTTGCCCAGGGTTTGCAGGCGCTCGTCGAGCATCTGCTTGTAGTCGCGGATGCGCTGGATGACGGGGTCGAGGGCGATGGAAAGCCAGCGTTTGGCTTCGCGCGCGGAGAGTTCGAAGGTTTTCTGGGTTTCGGAGGCCACCTCGGTGTAGAAGCGGCGGATCATGAAGTGCTTTTCCACCAGCAGGTTGCCGGGGTCGCTGCAGAATTCCTGCGTTTCCTGCATGAGCTTGTCCATGCGCAGGCGGTAGGAAGTGAGGTCGAGCACGGGGATGGCCATGCGCGGCAGGCCGTGCTCCTTGTGGAAGCGTTCGCACGCGGTGAGCAGGTATTGCTGCATGGCCACGGACAGTTTCTCGGCCTGGTTGAAGCGCTGGATGGCCTGCTCGCTCAATCCGCGCATGGAGCGGATGAGGCCCTTGGTGGTCCAGCTGTCGCCCATGGCGGCACGCGCTTCTTCCAGCATGACGTGCAATGCGTTCTCCGACAGGCGATCGAGCAGCTGGTCGCCGTGCTGCTGCACGGCCTTGCGCGTGGCCTTGAACTGTTCGGCGGTGGCATCGTAGCGCACCTTGTCCTTGACCAGGTTGGTACGCAGTTGCGCGGCCATTTCCTTGCTTTTTCCGGACAGGTCGGACAGTTGCCGCAGGCTTTGCAGGCCTTCGCGCATGCGCGCGGCCAGGATGGCGCGCTCGTTGTTCACCTGGTCGGCGATCTGGGTGATGGCGCCCTGGAACAGGATCTCGCGGCGCGCCGGCACGATCTTCTCGGACAGCAGGCTTTCCAGGCTGCCGATGCCGGAGCGGGTGATGAGATCCGCGTCTTCCCTGATCTTGCCGACCAGGGCCTTTTGCGCCGACACCGCGAACACCTGCTCTTCCGGCAGCTTGAGGATGCGCGCGGTCTCCTCCAGCTGCTTGTGCAGGGTGGCGCGGAAGGCCAGTTCGCCGCGCAGGTCGTCCCACAGCATGTCGATCTTGTTCAGCACCGCGACGTGGTAGTTGATGTGGCGGTGCACGTAGTGCTGCCAGATTTCCAGGTCGGACTTGGTTACCCCGGTGTCGGTCGCCAGCAGGAAGAACACCGCATGCGCGTTGGGAATGCTGGACAGGGTGAGTTCCGGCTCGGCGCCCAGGGCGTTGAGGCCCGGCGTGTCGAGGATGCACAGCCCGGCCTTGAGCAGGGGGTGCGGGAAATTGATCATGGCGTAGCGCCAGGCCGGAATTTCCACCATGCCGGCGGCGTCTTCCTGCAGCGCGCCGTCCCCGCTGCCGGGGTTGTACAGGCCCAGGGCCTCGGCTTCGGCCTTGGTCACTTTTTGCGATTCCGCCAGTTTCTGCAGCGCGGCGTGCATCTGCTGCGGGTCGTCCGGGTCGAGCGAGATGGTGCTCCACTCGATGGGCGTCAGCTTGAAATGGGCGAGCGGCTCGGTCCTGAGGCGGGTTTCGATGGGCAACAGGCGCAGTTGGGGGCCGTGGCCCTCCTCGTGGCTGATCTCGGTCGGGCACATGGTGGTGCGGCCGGCGTCCGAAGGCAGCAGGCGCTGGCCGAAATCGGCGAAGAACAGGGCGTTGATGAGTTCGGTCTTGCCGCGCGAGTATTCGGCCACGAAGGCCAGCATGAGGCGATCGCGGCGCAGCGCTTCGGCCAGGTCGATCATGCGCAGGTTGCGCTCGGCGTCCATGCCGTGGTGGCGGTCGAGCCAGTCGGCAAAGGCCGTGATGCCGGCGACCAGATTATCGCGCCGGCGGCTGTAATCCGCTATTCCGTCTTCCAGTAAGGCGCTCATTCAGTCCTCTTTGGTGTTCTTCTTGTCGATTCCCGGCGATAGCGGAAACTTGCCACCCGCACCGCGCACGGCAAGCGTTTTTTGCCGGGCGCCCTCCCCGCGCACGATGGATACCTGACGCTGCGCCACCCCCCACAACTCGGCAATAAAGCCGGCCAGGCATTTATTCGCCTTGTTATCGACCGCCGGCGCGGCAATCTTTAGCTTGAGGCTGCCGCCGTGCTCGCCTACCACCTGATTGGCCTTGGCCCCGGGCTGCACGTGGACTTGCAGAGTCCACAGATCCTGCCCGGGATCGTAGCGCGCCCAGGAAGGCAAGCCGGTCATCCGGCGCGCCCAGCCCGGAAGCCGGTCAAAAAGCCCCCAGGGCCGCGCGCTCCAGGGCCGCTACCGGCACCACCAGCAGGAACTGGCACAGGATGATCAGTACCAGCGGCGAAAAATCGATCTGGCTTTGCGGCAGCATGCGCCGGAACGGCCGCAGCAGGGGCTCGGTCAGCGGATAGATCACCGGCGAAATGGGTGAGTAAGGATTCACCCACGAAATCAGGGCGCGCACCAGGGTCAGGCCCATGACGAGCCAGAGCGCCAGCTTGACCAGTTCCACCGCCCCCAGGCCGAACAGCACCGGCCACAGGCCCAGGCCGGCGAGGCTGAAGGGAAAGCCCTTGACCCACAGCAGGGCGGCCGCGACCACCACTTCGATCAGCCAGGCCAGCAGCAGGCTCGCCCAGTCGTAGCCGCCCCAGCCGGGGATCACCCGGCGCAACGGACGCACGGCGAAGTCGGTGATCTTGACGATGAACTGGGCGAAGGGATTGGAAAACGGCACCCGCATGACCTGCATGGCAAAGCGCAGCAGCACCGCCACGGCAAGCAGGCCGCCCAGGGTCTGGATGAAGAAGGCAAGGGTGTCCGCCAGCATCAGGCCAGCCCTCCGAGTTCATCGCCCAGTTCTTTAGACCGGGCGGCGGCGGCATTCACCGCGCGGGCGATCATGTCCATGAAGCCGTCGGCCTCCAGGCTGGCGAGGGCGCGTTCGGTGGTGCCGCCCCTGGAGGTGACCTTGCTGCGCAGCACCGTGGGATCCTCTCCCGCCTCCAGCGCCAGCTTGGCGGCGCCGAACACGGTATGCAGCGCAAGCCGCCGCGCGACATCATCGGAAAGCCCGGCGCGGATGCCGGCGTCTTCCAGCGCCTCGATGAAATAGAACACATAGGCCGGCCCGCTGCCGGACAGCGCGGTGACCCAGTCCAGCTCGCTTTCGTCCTTGACCCAGACCACCGCGCCGACCGCGCGCAGGATGGACTCGGCGCGCGAGCGCTGTTCCGCGCTGACCTCGCCGCCGGCGAACAGGCCGGCAATGCCGGCGCCGACCATGGCCGGGGTGTTGGGCATGGTGCGCACGATGCGGCCATGCCCGCCCAGCCAGCGCGACAAGTCGCCGAGCCTGACGCCGGCGGCGATCGACACGACCAGCTGCTCGCGCAGCCGCGGGCCGAGCTGCTTCGCCACGTCGAGCAGTTGCTGCGGCTTGACCGCCAGCACGATTACGGGATGCAGTTGCACCTGGTCCAGCGAGGTGTGCGCCCTGACGCCGAACTGCCGGGCGAGGCGCGCGCAGGTTTCGCTGGATACGTCGACCACCTCGATGGACGCGGCGGGCGTGCCGTCCGCGATGAGGCCGCCGATGATGGCGGCGGCCATGTTGCCGCCGCCGATGAAAGTGATGCTATTTTGCATAGTTCCGTTTTCCAAAAATGGCGCTGCCGACCCGAATCAGGGTGGCGCCTTCCGCGATCGCAATCTCAAAATCCCCGGACATGCCCATGGACAGGGTATCCAGCGCCAGGCCTCGGGTATTCAAATCCTCCAGCAGCTCGCGCATGAGACGGAAGCGCGAGCGCGCATCGCCGCCGGGCTCGGGAATGGCCATCAGGCCCCTCAATTTTAGCCCCGGCAGCGATGCAACCGTGCCGGCCAGCGCGGCCGCCTCGTCCGGCGCCACCCCGCTCTTGCTGGCCTCGCCGCTGACGTTGACCTGGATGCACGCGTTGAGCGGCGGCATGCCGGCCGGCCGCTGTTCGGACAGGCGGCGGGCGACCTTCTCGCGTTCGATGCCGTGCACCCAGTCGAAATGCCCGGCGATTTCGCGCGTCTTGTTGCTCTGGATGGGGCCAATAAAGTGCCACACCAGAGGGCGGGGCAGGGGGCCCGCTTGCGGGGACGTGACCCCGGCGGCGTGGTGACTTGCCGCGGATTCGATGTCCGCGGCAAGCATTGCCTGCACCCCCGCCATCTTTGGCAAGGCCTCCTGCACGTAATTCTCGCCGAAATGCCGCTGGCCGCAGGTCGCGGCGGCGCGCAACGCCTCGGCGGGAAAGGTCTTGCTCACCGCGACCAGGGTCACGGCGTCCGGCTGACGGCCCGCTTCGGCTGCGGCGCGCTCGATGCGCGAGCGCACCTCGGCAAGACCCTGCGCCACATGCATCCACCGGGGGCTGATTCCGCTCAAGTTAGAATCCGGAAAGTCGTTAAACACTAAGAATATTATCCCCGACAAATCAAACCACAGGGCACAACGTGGATATTTCCGAACTGCTGGCCTTCGCCGTCAAGAACAAGGCCTCCGACCTTCACCTCTCGGCCGGCCTGCCGCCCATGATCCGGGTGCACGGCGACATCCGCCGCATCAACCTGCCGCCGATGGAGCACAAGGACGTGCACCGCATGGTGTACGACATCATGAACGACAGCCAGCGCAAGGCCTACGAGGAAGTGCTGGAGGTGGACTTTTCGTTCGACATTCCCACGCTGGCGCGCTTTCGCGTCAACGCCTTCAACCAGCAGCACGGCGCCGGCGCCGTGTTCCGGACCATCCCCTCCAAGGTGCTCAGCCTTGAGGATCTCGGCGCGCCCGCGATTTTCAAGGAAATCTCCGACCAGCCGCGCGGCGTGGTGCTGGTGACCGGCCCCACCGGTTCGGGCAAGTCCACCACCCTGGCGGCGATGATCGACTACGTCAACGAAAACCAGTACGCGCACATCCTCACCATCGAGGACCCGATCGAATTCGTGCATCAGAGCAAGAAATGCCTGATCAACCAGCGCGAGGTCGGCCCGCACACCCACTCCTTCGCCAACGCCCTGCGCTCGGCGCTGCGCGAGGACCCGGACGTGATCCTGGTGGGCGAGATGCGCGACCTGGAGACCATCAGCCTGGCGCTGACCGCGGCCGAAACCGGGCATCTGGTGTTCGGCACCCTGCACACTTCTTCTGCCGCCAAGACCATCGACCGCGTGGTGGACGTGTTCCCGGCGGCCGAGAAGGAGATGGTGCGCTCCATGCTGTCTGAGAGCTTGCGCGCAGTGATCTCGCAGACCCTGTTGAAAACCAAGGACGGCAACGGCCGCATCGCCGCGCATGAAATCATGATCGGCACCCCCGCCATCCGCAACCTGATCCGCGAAAACAAGGTGGCGCAGATGTACTCTGCCATCCAGACCGGCCAGAACGTCGGCATGCAGACCATGGACCAGTGCCTGCAGGACCTGGTGAGGCGCAACGCGGTTTCCTCGGCCGAGGCCAAGTCCAAGGCCATGAACAAAGACGCTTTCCTATGACAAGACGCAAGCAATTCGTGCCTCTAGAAATTGTAGCGAGCGGGCGTCAGCCGGGCGCACCCGGAGCGCAGGGAGCGGAATGTATATGGAAATACATGAGCATTCCGGGGCGACTGCGGAGGGCGGAGCAGGGGCCCCGCTTGCGGGGATGCGACCCCGAAGCAGGATGCGAGTGGCGCGCGCACGTCGCCCGGCATCCCTGCGACGGCCCGATCCCCAAAGGGGCCCCTCGTGCTACGTCTCCGGGCGCCACCGGATGCGCCCGGATCACACCCGCGCAGTAAATTTATAGAGGCACGAACATGAATGCCGAAAAAACCGTCCATGACCTCTTGCGCCTGATGCTGTCCAAGAAGGCATCCGACCTCTTCATCACCGCGGGCTTCGCCCCTGCCATCAAGGTCGACGGCAAGATCACGCCGGTGTCGAACCAGACCCTGACGCCGGCGCATACGCGCGAACTCGCGCGCGCCATCATGAACGACAAGCAATGGGCCTCGTTCGAGGCCACCAACGAGTCCAACTTCGCCATTTCTCCGCCCGATATCGGCCGCTTCCGGGTGAATGTCTTCGTCCAGCAGGGCCGCACCGGCATCGTCATGCGGACCATCAACACGGTGATCCCGAAATTCGAGGAACTGGGGCTGCCGCCGGTGCTGAAGGACATCGCCATGGTCAAGCGCGGCCTGGTCGTGTTCGTGGGCGGCACCGGCTCGGGCAAGTCGACCTCGCTCGCCGCCATGGTCGGCTACCGCAACGAGAACGCCGCCGACCACATCATCACGGTGGAGGACCCGATCGAATACGTGCACGAGCACAAGAAGTCCATCATCACCCAGCGCGAGGTCGGGGTGGATACCGAGAACTGGTTCTCGGCCCTGAAGAACATGCTGCGCCAGGCGCCCGACGTCATCCTGATCGGCGAGATTCGCGACCGCGAGACCATGGAATACGCCATCGCCTTCGCCGAAACCGGCCACCTGTGCCTGTCCACCCTGCACGCCAACAGCGCCAACCAGGCGCTCGACCGCATCATCAACTTCTTCCCCGAGGAAAAGCGCGACCAGTTGCTGATGGACCTTTCGCTCAACCTCAAGGGCTTCGTCTCGCAGCGCCTGATCCCGCGCAAGAGCGGGGTGGGGCGCATCGCCGCGGTGGAAATCCTGCTCAACTCGCCGCTGATTGCCGACCTGGTATTCAAGGGCCAGGTGCACGAGATCAAGGAAATCATGAGCAAGTCGCGCGAACTGGGCATGCAGACCTTCGACCAGGCGCTGTTCGACCTCTACGAGGCCGGCCTGATTTCCTACGAGGACGCGCTCAGGAACGCCGACTCGCTCAACGACCTGCGCCTGCAGATCAAGCTGCACAGCCAGGAAGCCAAGGGCAAGGATTTGATGACGGGACTGGACCACCTCGACATCGTCTGAAAAAACTTGAACAAAGAGGACACGAGGACAAGAGGGAAAACCAGAAAGATTCAAAAATTAACCGCAGCGTGCGTGGCGTTTGCAAAGTAAAGAAAGCAAAACTCCGCGTCCTCTGCGAACTCCGCGGTTAAAGGGGTTTGCTCCTGTCCTCTTGTCCTCTTTGTGAATTGAATCAGCGATTCGAGCCCGCCACCAGCTTGTATTCGTAGAGCCGGCATTCCAGGGCGCCGTTGAACAGCGGCGTCTTCTTGCTGGCCGACAGACGGATCAGCCTGGGCAGGTTGGCGTCGGCGCTGATGATGCAGGCGCGCCAGTTGGCGAACCTGTTTTTCAGCACGTCGCCCAGTTTCGGATACAGCGCCGCCAGTTCTTCCTCTTCGCCGAGGCGCACGCCGTAAGGCGGGTTCATCACCACCACGCCGGATTTTGCCGGCGGCTCGATTTCCAGGATGTCGGCTTTCGACAGGGTCACCGCCTCGCGCAGGCCGGCGGCCTTGAGGTTGCTGTCGGCATCGCGCAATGAACGCCCCATGACATCGCTGCCGTAGATGGGCAGCGGGCGCACCGGCTGGCAGGCGGCCTGCGCATCGGACTTCATGCGGGCCCAGGCCCTGGCATCCATGCGCAGCATGCGCTCGAAGGCGAAGTCGCGCCCCAGGCCGGGGGCGATGTTGAGCGCCATCTGCGCGGCTTCCATCAGGAAGGTGCCGCTGCCGCACATGGGGTCGTACAGCGGTTCATCGGGCTGCCAGCCCGACAGCCGGAGGATGCCGGCGGCGAGGTTCTCGTTGATGGGCGCCGCGCCCGACTGCTTGCGCAGGCCGCGCTTGTAGAGGGACTCGCCGGACGTGTCGAGGTAAAGCGTGTAGCGGTCGCGCGTGAGGAAGGCGCGGATGCGGATGTCTGGGTGCAGGGTCTGCACGCTGGGGCGCTGGCCGCTTTCCTCGCGGAAGCGGTCGCACACGCCATCCTTGATCCTGAGGGTGATGAAGTTGAGGCTTTTCAGCGGCGAGTCCTGCGCCACCACCTTGACCGCGATGGTGCGCGAGACGTCGAACCATTTGTGCCAGAACACGGCAAGCGCACCCTGGTACACGTCTTCCTCGTTCTGGTATTTTCCGGCCGACACGCGCAACAGGATGCGTGTCGCCAGGCGCGAATGCAGGTTGGCTGCATAGCACAGCGTCATCGGCCCGAAGAAGGTTACGCCGCCGCCGGTGGTTTCGATATTGTCCGCGCCCAGTGCCCGCAGTTCCTCGGCCAGCGCGTTTTCCAGGCCGCGCGGGCAGGTGGCGAAGAACTGTTCGATGCGCGCGGGGCGGCTGTCTGCCCTTTCCGGCTTGGGCGCTGCGGCCGGCCTTTCCCGGCGCCTGGCCTCGCCGCCGTCGCGCCGGGCCTCTTGCGTGCGCGCGCGCGTCCGCTCCGGCGCCGGCTTTTCCGATCGTGCGGAGCGCGCACGCGGCGGCTTGTCCTCGGCCGCGGCCTTGTCCTTCCACGCCGTTTCCGGCGCCGGCCTGGGCGCGGGCTTCTTGCTGCGATCGCGCTCGATGTTCACCCGGCGCGAGGTGGCCGGGCGCTTGGCCTGGCGCGGTTTTCCCTCGCCGCCTTCCTTGTTGATCGAAAGCGTGCCGCGCGATTTGGATTTGTCTGTCATTCAGGGCCTGACCACCACGAGGATGACCACCACGACCAGCACCAGCACGGGGATTTCGTTGAACCAGCGGAACCATACATGATCGCGCCGGTTGGTGCGCGACCGGAACTTTTTCAAGAGTTCCCTGCACGCATGGTGGTAACCGAAAAGGCCTGCAACGAGGACGACCTTGATCCAGAGCCAGACGGGCGTAGGCCGCCAGTATGCCACCCACAGCCAGATGCCCGAGGCGAGAGTAAGCCACATGATAGGCGTGACGAACCGGTACAATTTCTCTGCCATGAACAGCAGGCGCCGGTAGGCGGCTTCATTGGATTCCATGGCCAGGTTCACATAGATGCGCGGCAGGTAGAACAGGCCCGCGAACCAGCTCACCATCATCACGATATGAAACACCTTGATCCACAGCATGGCCAAACCCGAAAACGAAACCCCGCATTCTACCCCCAAGCCCCGGCGCACAGCGCGCTGGCAGCGCTTTCTGCGCAATCATGGCCTCACCCTGGTGCTGCTCGCCGCCCTCGCCTGGTTCTGGTTCCGCCCGCCCGCCACCGTCACCGGGGAAAACCGCCCGGCGCCGGCCTGGGCCGTGCAGTTGTCCGACGGCCGCGTGCTCGGCTCCGAGCAGCTCAAGGGCAAGGTCGTGCTCATCAACTACTGGGCCACCTGGTGTCCGTACTGTCTGAAGGAAATGCCGGTAATCGAGGAATTCTGGCAGGACCACCGCGCCAGGGGCTTCGAAGTGCTGGCGGTGAGCGTGGACGACCCGCCGGAGAAAGTCGCCCGGTACATGAAGAAGCACGGCTATGCTTTCCCGGCCGCGCCCATGGACCCCAGCGTGTACGCCGCCTTCGGCCGCGCCGACAGCATCCCGACCTCCTTCGTGCTCGACGCCGAGGGCGTCATCCGCCACAAGATCGACGGCCAGGTACACTACCCGCGGCTGGAAAAACTTGTGCTTCCCTTGCTTGAGCAGGCCAGACAGCCATGAACGAATCGCGCCTCACCGAACTCGAAGCCAAGCTCGCCTTTGCCGAAGACCTGCTGGACACGCTGAACCAGGCCGTCATCCGCCAGCAGCGCCAGCTGGACAGCCTGCAGGAACAGTTCCGGCTATTGCACCGGCAAGTGCGTGACAGCCAGTCCGACACGGAGCCCACGACGCCGCGCGACGAAATTCCGCCGCACTACTAGCTAGCTAGACGGCAACCTTCATGACCACCTTGCGGATCATGCCGCCGCTCACCAGCGGCGCATGCGCGTCATCGGGAAAGAAAATGCAGTACGCGCCTGCCGGGGTGGCCACCCAACTCGATGGCGCGTCGTCGTAGAAGCGGATGTCGCGCGCCGCATCGAAATCTCCGATCGGCTTCACGCATTCGGCCAGCGGCTTCCAGCCCATCTCGTCCACGCCTTCCAGCACCAGCTGGATGTCGATATGGCGGCGGTGCGATTCCAGCCTGGCTTCGGCGCGCGTGCGCCCCGCACAGTGCTCGATGATGGCGAAAATATCCTCGCCCTGCACCGCATGCCTGCCGGGCGCCAGCGCCAGCAAATCGGTTTCATGCAGGAAGGCGAAGGCGCGCGCGAAGCGCGGGTGCAGCGCCAGATGGCGGCCGGAACCGGCAAGGGTGTCGAGAATCATGGGTGGGTCATCCTGGTAAAGTTGCGGCCTCGCTTCGCACCGCCCGATGCGGACGTTCGTCAGGCCGTGTTTTTCGTTCGCAGGCAATCGATGCGCATGGACTCCTTGGCGCGATACATCGCCTCGTCCGCCTTTTGCATGAAGGAGTCAAGCGATCCCGTGTCCGCATTCAGGCTCGCGACGCCGATGCTGACCGCCAAATCCAGCGGCTGGTCGAAACCGGGCAACGTGACGGATATCGATCTGCGCAGCCGCTCCAGTATGCCCTCAAGTTCCGGGCCGGGCGTGATATCTGGCATCAGCACCAGAAACTCATCGCCGCCCACACGCGCCAGCAGGTCGGATTCCCTGAAATTATGCCGCAGCCTGTCGGCCGTCTGCGCCAGCACGGCATCGCCCGCCGCATGCCCATAGGTGTCGTTAACGCTCTTGAAATCGTTGATGTCGATGTTGAGCAGGGTCAGCGGGCGCCTGCTGCGCCTGGCCAGGGCGAACATGTCCCGCCCGCGCAGATTGAACTGCAGGCGGTTGGCCAGGCCGGTGAGATCGTCATACAGCGCCATGCTGCGAATGCGCTGGTGCGCCGAGAGCGTATAGGCGACGAGGGCGCCCGCAATGACGGAAAGCACGATCAGCAAAATCTCGGCCCCCCATCCCCAGCCGGCCACCGGCTGCGTTGTGTGCGCGGCAAGCTGCCAGCTGCCTCCCGGGATGATGACATCCATCAGCACGGCCTCGGCATCGTCAAACAGCGCGGCATCGCCAAGGAAAACTTCGCCCTCCGCGCCCAGCCCGTCCCTGCCGCGCAGGGCGTAAACCATGCCGGCATCCGATTTGCCCGGCAGCACGCCGGCGCGCTTGAATACCGACAAAGGATCGATCGCGACCGAAGCCAATCCCCAGTAGACCGGCTCGCCGCCAGGCTTGGTAAACACGATGGGAATGCGATTGGTAATGCCGATGCCGCCCTGCGCCAGCTCGACCGGCCCCGCCGTCACCGGCTGCAGGTCACGCATCAGGCGCAACACTGCATCGCGCTGGTTCGGCGTTTCCAGAAGATTCAGCCCCAGCGCCTTTTCGTTGCCCTCGTAGGGATAGATGTAACGAATGACATTGCCCGGAGCGAGCGCGACGGCGCGGATGGACGGCTCCAGGCGAATCAGCGAGAACGCGACCTGGGCAAGCTCTTCCTGGGTGAAATCGGGGTTCGCCAGCACGAAAGTCGACAAACCCAGGCTGAGCGACAGGCTGGCATTGAGCCCGGATTCCAGCCGCGCCCTGACCGTGGCGGCCTCCGCCTGCAGCCTGACGCGCTCGGCCTGATGGAGCCGCTCGTGCTCCAGCCAGCCGAAACTTTGCAGCAGCAGCCAGGCCAGGCTGGCCGCCAGCACGCCTGCCACGAGGGGCAGGCCGCGCATGTTGGCAAGCTGGGTAAAGGGCTTCACATCCCGAACTCAGCGGCTGATCGGCTTGTAGCGGATGCGCTTGGGCCGCGCGCCCTCCTCGCCCAGGCGCTTCTTCTTGTCGGCCTCGTATTCCTGGTAGTTGCCGTTGAAGAAGGTCCACTGCGAGTCGCCTTCCGCGGCCAAAATATGCGTGGCGATGCGGTCGAGGAACCAGCGGTCGTGCGAAGTGACCAGCACGCAACCGGGGAATTCGAGCAGCGCGTCTTCCAGCGCGCGCAGGGTTTCCACATCGAGATCATTTGACGGCTCGTCGAGCAGCAGCACGTTGCCGCCGGCGATCAAAGTCTTGGCCAGATGCAGGCGCCCGCGCTCACCGCCGGAGAGGTTGCCGACGATCTTCTGCTGGTCGCCGCCCTTGAAGTTGAAGCGGCCAAGATAAGCGCGGCTCGGCATTTCGAACCTGCCCACGGTGAGGATGTCGCGGCCTTCGGCGACTTCCTCGAACACGGTCTTGCTGCCGTCCAGACCTTCGCGAGTTTGATCCACGGCCGCGACCTTCACCGTCGGGCCGATGACGATCTCGCCGCTGTCGGGCTGCTCGCGGCCCTGAATCATGCGGAACAGCGTGGACTTGCCGGCGCCGTTGGGGCCGATGACGCCGACGATGGCGCCGGGCGGAATGGAGAAGGAGAGATTGTCGATCAGCAGGCGCTCGCCGAAGCCCTTGGACACGCCGTTGAATTCGATGACCTTGTCGCCGAGCCGCTCACCGGGCGGAATGAAGATTTCCTGGGTTTCGTTGCGCTTCTGGTATTCGTGCGAAGAAAGTTCCTCGAAGCGGGCGAGACGCGCCTTGCTCTTGGCCTGGCGCGCCTTGGGGTTCTGGCGCACCCATTCCAGTTCCTGCTTCATGGCCTTCATGTGCGCGTCGATCTGCTTGTTTTCCTGCTCGAGGCGCGCTTCCTTCTGCTCGAGCCAGGAAGAATAGTTGCCCTTCCAGGGAATGCCGTGGCCACGGTCGAGTTCGAGGATCCACTCGGCGGCGTTGTCGAGGAAGTAGCGGTCGTGGGTCACCGCCACCACGGTGCCGGGGAAGCGCACGAGGAACTGCTCCAGCCATTCCACCGATTCCGCATCCAGGTGGTTGGTGGGTTCGTCCAAGAGCAGCATGTCGGGCCTGGACAGCAGGAGCTTGCATAGCGCCACGCGGCGCTTCTCGCCGCCGGAGAGCGGGCCGATCCTGGCGTCCCACGGCGGCAGCCGCAAGGCATCGGCGGCGATTTCCAGCTGGGTTTCGGCATCGGCACCCGAAGTGGCGATGATGGCTTCGAGCCGCGCCTGTTCCTCGGCCAGCTTGTCGAAGTCGGCATCCGGCTCGGCGTAGGCGGCGTAGATTTCCTCCAGCTTCTTCTGCGCGGCCATCACTTCGCCGAGGCCGGCTTCGACTTCCTCGCGCACGGTCTTCTCGGGGTCGAGCTGCGGCTCCTGCGGCAGGTAGCCGATGGAGACCCCCGGCTGCCACTGCACTTCTCCATCGAATTCCTTGTCGGCGCCGGCCATGATGCGCAGCACCGTGGACTTGCCGGAGCCGTTGAGGCCGAGCAAACCGATCTTGGCGCCGGGGAAGAAGGACAGCGAGATGTCCTTGATGATCTGGCGCTTGGGCGGGACGATCTTGCTCACGCGGAGCATGGACATGACATATTGGGCCATGGGGAATTTCTAATTAAGCGAAAGCTTAATTATCCACTATCGGCACAAATTTGCCCCATCGCAGGCAGGGGCTTTTATTCCCGGCCGCCGTCCTTGCGCGCCGATTCCAGCCACTCGCGCCAGATGGCAAGCGCCACGGCCAGAATCACCGGGCCGAGGAACAGCCCGATCAGGCCGAAGGCGTTGACCCCGCCCAGCACGCCGAGAAACACCAGCAGGAAGGGGATGCGCGTCGGCCCGCTGATGACGATGGGGCGGATGAGGTTGTCCACCCAGCTCACCACCAGGGCGCCCCACAGGAACAAGCCGACGGCCGCGGCCGTCTCGCCGTTGATGAACAGCCCCGCCGACAGGCTGATCCAGACCACCGGCCCGACGAATGGAATCAAGGACACCAGCGCGGTAATGGCGCCCCACATCACGGGCGCGGACACGCCCGCCACCCAGTAGCCCAGCCCAGCCAGTGCGCCCTGGGCCAGCGCGGTCAGCACGATGCCGAACACGACGGCATGCACCGTCACGCCGACCGCGAGCAGGTAGGACTTGGCCTGGCCGCCGATCCAGTGCGTGGCGATGCGCCGGAACTGGGCCAGCACGTTCTCGCCGTGGCGGTAGAGGAAGAACAGGGCGAAGATCGCCAGGGCGAATTTGGCGACGTTGCGGCCGACGCCCTCCGCCACGGTCTTGTACAGGTCCAGGTTGGCGAGCCCCAGCGCTTCGACCCGGCCGCGAACCCAGGCCGGGTCGGCCTGCAGCAGTTGATATTGCGCCACCAGCCACTTGCCGCCCGGGAGGTCGGCGATGCCCGGCGGCATGGGCGGCAGTCCGTTGGCTGCGATGTCGCGCAACCTGGCGGCGGCGGCCAGCGCGTCGACGGCCAGCGCGTACATGACCAGGATCATGGGCACCAGCAGCACCAGCCCCACCGTCAGCGTCATGCCGAGGGCAGCAAGGGTCTTGCGGCCGCGCCAATGCGCCGACAGCCGCACATACAGCGGCCAGGTGACATAGGCGAGCACGCCCGACCAGGCCAGCGCCGCCCAGAAGGGCGACAGCACCCAGAGGGCGAGTCCGAGAATCAGCGCCAGGAAGGCGGTCGCGCCTGCCCTGCGCACCAGAGGCGATTGAATGTTGAGCGCCATGTTTTCAGCCCAGGCAAGACCCGGTTAAAAAGGCGGATTCCTGCCCATTCAGCGCCTAGTTGTCGGCCGCGGCGCGGCGCAGCAAGTCGGCGATTTTCAGGCCCGAGAGCCGCTGCATGGAGGTCCCCAGAAAATACAGCAAGCCCGCCATCAGCAGCATCGACGGCAGCGCAATCACAGGATAGCTCAACAGGGTCAGGCGCCCGAGTTCTTCGTTGAAGGCCGCGCTGCCCGCGGGGCTGGTCACGATCCAGCTCGCCAGCGCATAGTTCATCGCGGAAGAAAAGAAGAAGGTTCCCGCCAGCAGATGGTTGGCAAGCCGAAGCCGGCTTTCGAACGGCTCCTGCGTGCCGCGTGCCGCCAGCGCATGCCGCACGCGTGCGACGTCGATCAGGGCAGGGTTGAACAGCAGCGTACTCACAAGCGGGTGGCGGGTGTATGCCGATCCCAGTACCGCGAGGCCGATCACGCCCGGCACCGCCGCCTCCTTGACCGCCAGCCACTGCGGATCGAGGGCCAGCAGGCCGATGCCGCCGGTCAGCATGACGCTGGCCAGCCCCAGCAGCGCCATCCAGCCGGGCTTGCCGCGCCGCGCGAACCCGAGGGCGCCCCAGCCGAAGGGGAAGGCCAGCGCCAGCAGCAGCGCATTCACGGCACCGAGATGTTCCGCACCGCTCAGCTGCATCAGGATCAGCGCGGGGATCAGGATGGTGAACGCGAGCTCCGCCAGCGGGTTGGCGCTTGCGGCAACCGCCTGTTTGTCGCCGCTCATTCACGGACTCCGGGCTGCTTGCGCGTCACCCACAGGCTGGTGAACATGAAGGTGGCGATGATGAGGCCGACGATGCCGAGCGACAGCCCGATCGGGATCTTGTAGAAGTCCACGATCAGCATCTTCACGCCGACGAACACCAGCACCATGGCGAGGCCGTATTTCAGCAGATGGAAACGGTCGGCGACCCCCGCGAGCATGAAGTACATCGCGCGCAGGCCGAGGATGGCGAAGATGTTCGAGGTGAACACGATGAACGGGTCGGTGGTGATGGCGAAGATCGCCGGGATCGAGTCGACCGCGAACACCAGGTCGGAAAGCTCGATCATGATCAGCACCAGGAACAGCGGCGTGAACATGCGCACGCCGTTTTCCACGACCCAGAACTTTTCGCCGCGATAATCCGGCGTCAGGCGCATGCGCCCCTTGAGCCAGTTGAGCAGCGGGTTCCTGCCGAGGTCGGGCTCGGCCTCGGCGAAGATCAGCATCTTGATGCCGGTGACCACCAGGAAGGCGCCGAACAGGTACAGGATCCAGTGGAATTCCTGGATCAGCCAGGCGCCGGCCAGGATCATGATTGCGCGCATGACGATGGCGCCGATCACGCCGTAGATCAGCACGCGGCGCTGGTATTCCGCCGGCACCGCGAAGAAACCGAAGATCATCAGGAACACGAAGATGTTGTCCACCGCCAGCGACTTCTCGATGAGATAACCGGTGAGGAACTCCATCGCCTTGGTCTCGGCAATCTCGCTCCCGTAGCTGCCCTTGAGGTACCACCACAGTCCGAGGTTGAACAGCATGGCGAGCCCGAACCACACCAGCGACCAGGCCGCGGCTTCCTTGAAGCTGACCTTGTGCGCCTTGTTGCCGCCGACCAGGAAGAGGTCGACCGCCAGCATGACCAGCACGAAGACGATGAACACCGCCCACATCCACGGTTCGCCGATATTCAATGCAGTTTCCATAGTGTTGCTTCAGGCTCGTTTCAGTTGATTTATTGCGCTGTGCGCAGGGCGGCGATGCGCTCTTCCAGCGGCGGGTGGGTCATGAACAGCCGCTTCCAGCCCTGGGGGCTGCCCCCGGCAATGCCGAACGCGGCCATCTTGTCCGGCAGCGGATGCGGGTGCAGCGAATTCAGGCGCTCCAGCGCGGCGATCATGGCGCCGCGGCCGGCGAGGCTCGCGCCGCCGCGGTCGGCGCGGAATTCGCGGCTCCGCGAGAACCACATGACGATGATGGAGGCGAGGATGCCGAGCACCATTTCCGCCACGATCATGGTCACGAAGAAGGCCGGCCCATGGCCCTGCTCGTTCTTGAACACGACGCGGTCGACGGTATGGCCGATCACGCGCGACAGGAACATGACGAAGGTGTTGACCACGCCCTGGATCAGCGCCAGCGTGACCATGTCGCCGTTGGCGGCATGCGCCACCTCGTGGCCCAGCACCGCCTCGGCCTCCTCGCGCTTCATCTGGCGCAGCAAGCCGGTCGACACCGCGATGAGCGAGCGGTGCCTGCTCATGCCGGTGGCGAAGGCGTTTACGTCGGGTGCGTCATAGATGCCGACTTCCGGCATCCTGATGCCGGCCTCATTCGAGTACTTGCGAATGGTGTCGACGAGCCAGGCTTCGGTGGCATTGGCCGGCGATTCGATGACGCGCACGCCCATCGCACGCTTCGCGCTCCACTTGGAGATCACCAGCGAAATGAAGGAGCCGCCGAAGCCCATCACCGCAGCGAAGATCAGCAGCGAGGTGAGGTTGAGGCCCTGGGCGTTGAGGTAAGGCTCCACCCCCAGGAGGCGCATGGTCACGGACAGGACCAGGACGATGGCAAAGTTGGTCGCCAGAAAAAGTACGATGCGTTTCATGAATAAGCTCCAGCCAGAGAGTTATCAAACATTGCTCACAAGGATCACTTCGACCTTGCCGTCCATGCCGGCTCTGCGAATTTCGAAATCCAGCGCGTGGCCGGCTTTCGCAAAGCGGTGCCGCTCCGCTTCGGGCGTGGCCGACAAGACTTCCCGGGCATAGCCCGCCGCCGTCAGCTGGGAAACGTAGTGCTCCAGCACGGCGCGAAAATCGCCCTGCCCCATGTAGCGTAGTTCGGTTCTGCCCGTTTCGCGCGCGTAATGCGTCCTGACGGAACCGGGATGGCGCGCCACGCCCGGCAGGTCATTGCCCGACACATCGGCTGCAGCCGGATCGACGGCGCGCCCAGTCGGGGACAGCCCCACACTGCCGAGCAAGGGGTCAAGCCGGCCCTTCAGGCCGGGGGCGGCCTGCTCGACTTTTTCCATGGCCGCGCCTGCCGCCTGCTTGCCGCTTTCCGCCAGGGCGGGGATCTGTCCCCAGGCCCAGGACAGCACCGCGACCGCCGCCCAGGCCAGCAAAGCCAGCATGGCGGCAATGCCCAGGCCGATGAACACCCAGGTGCGCGTGCGCACCCGGGCCAGGCGCGAACCGACATCGCTCAGCGCATAAAGAATGGCCGCTTGTTTCATGAATCACCTCCGGACACGGGGAGAACTTGACACGACGCCAGCGTAGCCGAAAATGGAAACCAGTAAAATTCGATTTTTATAAGGCATTAATTCGATTTTTTCGAATCATCATGATCAACTACAGGCATCTCCAGTACTTCCTGCAGGTCGCCAGGGCCGGCTCGGTGAATCGCGCCGCCGAGAAGCTGCACCTCACGCCGCAAACGCTGTCCGGCCAGATCAAGGGTTTCGAGGAACGCCTGGGCATCGAGCTCTTCCAGCGCAGCGGACGGAAACTCGAGCTGACCGAGGCCGGCAGGCTGGCGCTGTCCTATGCCGACGAGATCTTCCGCATCGGCGCGGAACTGGAGGAAAGCCTGGGCGAAGCGCCCGGCGCGCGCATGACCCCGTTCCGCGTCGGCATTTCCGACGCCGTGCCCAAGACCATTTCGCACCGCCTGCTCATGCCTGCGCTGGGACTGGAGGAGCCCGTCAAGCTGATCTGCAAGGAAGACCGCCTCGAGCGGCTGGTCGCGGAACTGGCCATCCACCGCCTCGACATCGTGCTGGCGAACAAGCCCATGCCTTCAACTGTCGACGTCAAGGGCTACAGCCATCCGCTCGGCGAATGCGGCGTGGCCTTCTTCGCCAGCAAGGCGCTGGCAAAGAAGCTGGGGGCGGACTTCCCGGGCAACCTCGACGGCATGCCCTTGCTGCTGCCCGGCGAGGACAGCGCACTGCGCGTGCCCCTGCTGCGATGGCTGGAAAAGCGGGGCGTCAGCCCCCGAATCGCGGGCGAATTCGACGACAGCGCGCTGATGAAATCCTTCGGCGAAGCCGGGCTGGGCGTATTCCCGTCGCCGGCGGCAATCGCGGACGAAGTGGTGCGCCATTACCAGGTCGCGCGCATCGGCCAGACCGACGAAATTCACGAGCGTTACTTCGCCATCACCGTGGAACGCCACGTCAAACATCCGGCGGTATTGGCGATGAGCGAAACGGCCCATAACAGCCTCTTCAAGCGAATCTCGCCAAGCCAACCCCGGCGTCCAGCCCCTGGCCGGCCAACCCAAAAATCAGGCTCGGAGTAAACTAGGGACATTGATTACCTAAGGAACGACGTGGCCAAGCCCAACTACCAGTTCGAGAAGCGCCAGCGGGAACTCGAGAAAAAACGCAAAAAAGCCGAGAAGGAGCGGAAAAAGGCCTCGGATGCGGAACCCGTGTCCGACAGCGAAGCAAGGCCCGGCCAGGGCAATCCGCCGCCGGCGGGCGGCGAGTAATTCCCTTCAGGTCTGCAGGGGGTGCATCCAGACGAACAGGGTCTGGCCCTGCGACTCTGCAATCTGCGCCAGCTCGGCAAGCGCCAGCACCATGTCCTGCACTTCCTCGGCATCCCAGCCTTCCAGCTCGAATTCCTCGGTAGCGGACAGTTCCTCGGCAACGCGCATCAGCGCGTCTTCGTCGTACGCGGCGAGTTTCTCCACCACTTCGTCGGCCAGGCGCAAGACCAGGACGTCCTCGATGCTGGCGTAGACCGGTTCGTACCGGCTCAGCGCCTGCCCGAACTCGTCCCCGGTCAGCAGGCAGTGCAGGGTCGCGATCTTGGCCGTGTCGATGCCGCGCCGCTCGATCCCGCTCCATTCGTCCACAGGATGCAGGGATTCGCCGATGGCGGCGGACTCGTCTTCCTCGGCGGCCACGATGTTGGTCAGTACGCCCACTTAAATCTCCTGAATTTCATTTCCATCCTCAACCCGACTCCCTTTCCTGCAGGCGCAGCAAGCGCGCCGCTTCGGCAGCTTTTGCGTCGTCGATCTCGCGCATCACGCCATCCAGATCGAGCGGCGGCAGGGCCTGTTCGAAACGGCCGCTCAACTCTACTTCAGGATGCAGTTCGCCGTGTTCGTACAGAGCCCAGATTTCCTGCGCGTATTGCGTACTCAATAGCGTCGGCGCGAACCGGCCGAAGTAGGCCGTCAGGTTGTTGACGTCGCGCGCCAGCATGGTGCGGGCATGGTTGTTGCCGGCGGCATCCACCGCTTGCGGCAGGTCGATGATGACCGGGCCGTTTGCGCTGATCAGAATGTTGAACTCGGACAGGTCGCCGTGGACGACCCCGGCACACAACATGCGCACGACTTCCCGCATCAGGCTGTGGTGATGCATGAAGGCTTCTTCCGCGGTGAAGGACACGTCGTTGAGCCGCGGCGCGGCATTGCCTTCGGCATCGGTCACCAGCTCCATCAGCAGCACGCCTTCGTGGAAGTTGTACGGCCTGGGCACCCGCACGCCGGCGGCGGCCAGCCGGTACAGCGCATCGACCTCGGCACTTTGCCAGGCCTGTTCCTGCGCCTGGCGGCCGAATTTCGTGCCCTTGGCCATCGCGCGCGCCTGGCGGCTGTTCCTGGTTTTGCGGTTTTCGGTGTAATCGACGGCCTGGCGAAAGGCGCGCTTGTTGGCCTCCTTGTAAACCTTGGCACAGCGCGCGTCCTCGCCGCAGCGCACGACGAACACCATGGCTTCCTTGCCGCTCATGAGCTGGCGCACGACACCGTCGATCAGGCCGTCCTCGATGAGGGGTTCAAGTCGTTTGTGCGGTTTCATTTAATAAAAAACCTCACTTCAAGCCACAGAGGACACAGAGAAACACAGCGATTCCCCGTGTTGAGTCTTGTTTTGCTCTGTGTTCTCTGTGGCTGAATTTTTTTAAGCTCATAGGCTTGCCTGATGTTCCCTGATCACTTCCAGGAACGCGGCGCCATAGGTTTGCAGCTTGCGCTCGCCCACGCCGGGCAGGCCGGCGAATTCCTCCAGCGACTGCGGCCGCGTGGCCGCCATGGCCGCGAGGGTGCTGTCGTGGAACACCACGTAGGGCGGCACCCCCTGCTGCTGCGCCAGTTCCCGCCGGCGGCCGCGCAGGGCTTCGAACAAGGGATCGTCGCCGGCCGCCGCTTGCGCGCGGGATTTCTTGCCGCGCCTGGGCGGCGCCGCCTGCTTCGCCAGTTGCAGCGCTTCCTCGCCGCGCAACAGCGGCCGGCAGGCGGACGTCATGCGCAGGCCGCCGTAGCTGTCGTGGTCGGCGATGAGGTAGCCGCGCGCCACCAGCTGGCGGAACACGGCGCGCCAGTCGTTGGCGCTCAGGTCCTGGCCGATGCCGAAAGTCGACAATTCGTGATGGCCGAAGCGCCGGATGCGTTCATCGTCCTTTCCCAATAGCACGTCGACCAGATAGTTCACGCCGAAGCGCTGGCCGGTGCGGTGCACGCAGGAAAGCGCCTTCTGCGCGGCGGTGGTGGCGTCCCAGCTCTGCGGCGGCTCCAGGCAGTTGTCGCAGTTGCCGCAAGGCTCATGCAGCATGTCGCCGAAATAGCCGAGCAGGGACTGGCGGCGGCAGGAGATCAGTTCGCAATAGCCCAGCATGGCGTCGAGTTTTTGCCGTTCGATGCGGCGGTGCGTTTCGTCCGCATCGGATTCGTCGAGCATGCGCCGCAACTGAATGGCGTCAGAAAGGCTGTAGCGCATCCACGCATCGGCCGGCAATCCGTCGCGGCCGGCGCGGCCGGTTTCCTGGTAGTAGGCCTCGAGGCTCTTGGGCAGGTTGAGGTGGGCGACGAAGCGCACGTCGGGCTTGTCGATGCCCATGCCGAAGGCAATCGTCGCCACCACGATGACGCCGTCCTCCATCAGGAAGCGCTCCTGCGCCCGGCGCCGGGAGCCGGCATCCATGCCGGCGTGATAGGGCAGCGCGGTGAGGCCCTGGGCGTTGAGCCAGGCCGCGACCTCGTCCACGCGCTTCCGCGACAGGCAATAGACGATGCCCGCCTCGCCCGCATGCTGTTCGCGAATGAAGCGCAGCAAGGCCTCGCGCGCGCCGCTCGCCTCCTGGCGCACGTGGTAGCGGATGTTGGGGCGGTCGAAGCCGGTGACGAAATGGCGCGCCTCCTCCAGTTGCAGGCGTTGGGCGATCTCGGCGCGCGTGGGCCCGTCTGCCGTTGCGGTAAGCGCGATGCGCGGAATGTTTGGGAAACGCTCGTGCAGCACGGACAGCTGCACGTATTCGGGGCGGAAGTCATGCCCCCATTGCGACACGCAATGCGCCTCGTCGATGGCGAACAAGGCGAGCCGCACGCGGTTGAGCAGATTCAGGAAACGCTCGGTGAGCAGGCGTTCCGGCGCGACGTACAAGAGATCGAGCTCGCCGGCCGTGAGCGCATTCTCTACCCCTCGCGCTTCTTCTGCGCTCAGGGAAGAGTTGAGATATTCCGCGCGCACGCCCAGCTGCTTCAATGCCACCACCTGGTCGTGCATGAGCGCGATGAGCGGCGACACCACGATGCCGGTGCCTTCGCGCACCAGCGCCGGCAGCTGGTAGCACAGCGACTTNNGACTTGCCGCCGCCGGTGGGCATGATGACCAGGGCGTCGCCGCCCTCGACCAGATGCGTGACGATGTCCTCCTGGTGCGGGCGGAAGCCGGCGTGGCCGAAGACCGAGCGCAGCAGCCGAAGTGTGCGCGGCTCAGCCATGCTTCCTGCCTCCGCTCTTTGCGGACTGCGCCAGCACGAAGGTCTTGAATGCAAGCGCCGCCGGCGAAAGCCGCTTGTCGGCGCGGTGCACCACGTACCAGTGGCGCATGATGGGGAAGCTCTCGACGTTCAGGACTGACAGGCGCTTGAGCTCCAGCTCCTGCTCCAGCGTCTGCAGCGACAGGATGCCCAGGCCCAGCCCGGCCTGCACCGCCTGCTTGATGGCCTCGTTGCTGCTCATTTCCATGCTGGTGGTGAGTTCCATGCCCTTGTCGGCGAAGAAGCGCTCCATGGCGCCGCGGGTGCCGGACCCCGCCTCGCGCACCAGGAAGGGCTCATGCGCCAGGTCGCGGATGGCGACTTTTTTCTTGCGCGCGAGCGGATGTTCGGGCGGTGCGATGACGACCAGCGGATTGTCCATGAAGCGGGTGGCTTCGAGGTCGAGGCCGTCCGGCACCTGGCCCATGATGGCGAGATCGATGCGGTTGTGCGCAAGCTGGCCCAGCACCGACTCGCGGTTGGACACGTCCAGATGAATTGCAACCCTGGAATAACGGGCGCGGAAGCGGGCGAGGATGCCGGTGGCGATGGCGCTCACCGTGGTGGTCACGGCAATGTTGAGGCGGCCGCTGTCCATGCCGCGCAGCTGCGCAAGATTGGCCTGCAGATCATCCAGGCGCGCGGTGATGCTCTGGCTCGCATGCAGCACCTCGCGTCCGGCATCGGTGAGATAGATTTTCTTGCCCAGCTGCTCGGTGAGCGGCAGGCCGAGAATGGCCTCGATGCCCTTCACCTGCATGGACACCGCAGGCTGGGACAGATGCAGTTCCGCCGCCGCCCTGGAGAAGGACAGGTTGCAGGCAACGGCCTCGAAAACACGGAATTGGCGCAGGGTCAGGCGTCGCATCAGGCGCCTATTTCAGCAGGAATTGGATGTGCGACGGGGATATGGCGGGATGGATGGCGCGACGCGCGGCGCAGTGAATGGTAACCCCCTTCACAAGCCGTGCAACAAAGCCAGCCGCCCGCCATACCCCCGTCCCTTTGGGTTGCACCAAAGCCCGGCGTTCGCTTTGTCGCGCTCCTTGGCTTCGTATGTCGAATACGACCTGCGTCGCGCTTCGCGCGCTCATCCGGGCTTTGGTGCAACGCATCATTCAATTCCTGTTGAAACAGGCTCCACATATAAGCCAATTTATATAGTTATTATCATAACATTTGAATTTTATTTATATAACACGGCCCGTATAGTTCGCTCCTGATTATTTCAGCAACGTTTATCAAGAACAGGAGCCAAGCCATGGATCAGTCCGCACGCTACGCCGACCTTTCCCTGAAAGAGGAAGACCTCATCAAGGGCGGCAAGCACATTCTCGTCGCCTACAAGATGAAGCCGAAGTCCGGCTACGGTTACCTGGAAGCGGCCGCGCACTTCGCCGCCGAGTCTTCCACCGGCACCAACGTCGAAGTTTCCACCACCGACGAATTCACCAAGGGCGTCGACGCGCTGGTCTATTACATCGACGAAGCCACCGAAGACATGCGGATCGCATATCCGCTGGAACTGTTCGACCGCAACGTCACCGACGGCCGTTTCATGCTGGTGTCCTTCCTGACGCTCGCCATCGGCAACAACCAGGGCATGGGCGACATCGAACACGCCAAGATGATCGACTTCTACGTGCCCGAGCGCGTGATCCAGATGTTCGACGGCCCGGCCAAGGACATTTCCGACCTGTGGCGCATCCTCGGCCGTCCGGTCGAGAACGGCGGCTACATTGCCGGCACCATCATCAAGCCCAAGCTGGGCCTGCGTCCCGAACCGTTCGCCAACGCAGCCTACCAGTTCTGGCTGGGCGGCGACTTCATCAAGAACGACGAGCCGCAGGGCAACCAGGTGTTCGCTCCGATCAAGAAGGTGCTGCCGCTGGTGTACGACGCCATGAAGCGCGCCCAGGACGAAACCGGCCAGGCCAAGCTGTTCTCCATGAACATCACCGCCGACGACCACTACGAAATGTGCGCCCGCGCCGACTACGCGCTGGAAGTCTTCGGTCCAGACGCCGACAAGCTCGCCTTCCTGGTCGACGGCTACGTCGGCGGCCCCGGCATGGTCACCACCGCCCGCCGCCAGTATCCGAACCAGTACCTGCACTACCACCGTGCCGGCCACGGCGCCGTCACTTCCCCCAGTTCCAAGCGCGGCTACACTGCCTTCGTGCTGGCCAAGATGTCCCGCCTGCAGGGTGCTTCCGGCATCCACGTCGGCACCATGGGCTACGGCAAGATGGAAGGCGAGGGCGACGACAAGATCATCGCCTACATGATCGAGCGCGACGAGTGCCAGGGCCCGGTGTACTTCCAGAAATGGTACGGCATGAAGCCCACCACCCCGATCATCTCGGGCGGCATGAACGCGCTGCGCCTGCCCGGCTTCTTCGAGAACCTGGGCCACGGCAACGTCATCAACACCGCCGGCGGCGGCTCCTACGGCCACATCGACTCCCCGGCGGCCGGCGCGATCTCGCTGCGCCAGTCGTACGAGTGCTGGAAATCCGGCGCCGACCCGATCGAGTTCGCGAAAGAGCACAAGGAATTCGCCCGCGCCTTCGAATCCTTCCCCAACGACGCCGACAAGCTGTTCCCCGGCTGGCGCGAGAAGCTGGGCGTGCATAAATAAGCAGTTCGTGCACTAAGCAGCAAAAAACGCCCCCGATGCATTGGGGGCGTTGTTTTTTACAATGAGGACTTGAGGACAAGAGGCAATACAGAGAGGTTTTCCTCCTGTCCTCTTGTCCTCCCTGTTCAAGCCGTTTGGACGATTGGCGCAACCCACGGAGTCGCAGATGATCGACAAAGACCAATACAAGGTTCAGCAGGAACCCTACTACCAGCCGCAGCAGAACGAAGTCGCGCTGTACGAGGCCGCCTACCGCAACCGCCTGCCGGTGATGGTCAAGGGCCCCACCGGCTGCGGCAAGTCGCGCTTCGTCGAGTACATGGCGTGGAAGCTCGGCAAGCCGCTGATCACCGTGGCCTGCAACGAGGACATGACGGCCTCCGACCTGGTGGGACGTTACTTATTGGAAGCCAACGGCACCCGCTGGCTTGACGGGCCGCTCACCAGCGCCGCACGCATCGGCGCCATCTGCTATCTGGATGAAATCGTCGAGGCGCGCCAGGACACCACCGTGGTGATCCATCCGCTCACCGACCACCGCCGCACCCTGCCGCTGGACAAGAAGGGCGAACTGATCAACGCGCACCCGGATTTCCAGCTGGTGATCTCCTACAACCCGGGCTACCAGAGCCTGATGAAGGATTTGAAACAGTCGACCAAGCAGCGCTTCACCGCTTTCGATTTCGACTACCCGGCGTCTGAACTGGAAACCACCATCCTCGCGAAAGAAACCGGCCTCGACGGGGCCACCGCCGCCAGGCTGGTCAAGATCGGCCAGACCGCACGCAACCTCAAGGGCCACGGCCTCGACGAAGGCATCTCCACGCGCCTGCTGGTCTATGCCGCGACCCTGATCAAGGACGGCGTAGCGCCGCGCGACGCCTGCCGCATGGCCCTGGTGCGCCCCATCACCGACGATGCCGACATCCGCGAAACGCTGGACCATGCGATTGATGCGGTGTTCGCGTAATGCAAAACCATTTAACCACGGGGGACACGGGGAGCACGGGGAAACCTTGAGCTTTATTTCATATGGTTTCCCCCGTGTCCCCCGTGCTCCCCGTGGTTAAGCATTTCGCCTTGGAATGGACGTGACTGAAGCCGAATACCAGCACCCGTTGATGGCTGCTTACTGGAAGCAGCTCGATACCCGCTTCCCGCAGGTGGAGGCGGTGTTCGAGGATTGCATGGCGGAGGCGCTGGCGGTGCTCACGCGCGAGGGGCTCGATGCCTACCTCGAGGCCGCGCGCGTCATCGGCAAGCTGGGGCGCGGCGCGGAACCGATGCTGGCGTTCATGGAAGAATGGCCGTCGGTTGCCAAATCCGTCGGCGAGGCCGCATTGCCGCCGGTCATGGCGCTCATCCAGCGCCTGCAGAAGTCGCCCAATGGCCGTGCCATCGCGCCCTTCCTGCAGACGCTGGCGGCCGTGGCGCGCCGCCTGCAATCGCAGGAACAGTTGCAGCATTACCTCGACATCACCCTGGAACTGAAGGCGCGCACCACCGGTTCCATCCACGGCCATCACACCACTTTCCCCAGTCCCGGGCTGCCGGATTTTCTTGCCCAGGCACCCAGCCTGCTCGTGCAGCTTTCCGTCGCCGGCCTCAGGAACTGGGTGGAATACGGCATCCGCAACTACGCCAAACATCCCGAGCGACAGAAGGATTATTTCAGCCTGCAGTCGGCCGATGCGCGCGCGGTGCTGCAGCGCGAACGTCACGGCACGCTGCTGGCCGACGTCGAGCGCAAACTCGATCTGTACCTGCGCGGGCTGTGGCAGGACAGCGACCATCTCGTGCCCTATTCCACCGCCTTCGACGAAATCCGCAAGCCGGTGCCGTATTACGACAAGCTCGGCATGCGCCTGCCGGACGTCTATGACGACGCGGGAGAAATCTCCGGCCTCGACCGCTACCGCGCCACGCTCGCGCACATGGTCGGCCACCGCCGCTGGAGCGAGGCGCAGGTCGCCGACAACTGGAGTCCGTTCCAGCGCATGGCGGTGGAGTTCTTCGAGGACTGCCGCGTCGAAACATTGTTGATGCGCGAATATCCTGGCCTCTCCCGCATCTTCCTCGCGCTGCACCCGAAACCTGCCGAGGATGCCTGCGACCCGGAAACCACTTCCTGCCTGCGCCATCGCCTCGCCATGCTGTCGCGCGCGCTGCTCGATCCGGAGCACGGCTATCGTGACGCCGACCTCAATGATTTCGTCGCGCGCTTCCATGCCATCCTGGAAAAGGGCGAATCTTCCACGCGCGAAATCGCCGCACTGGCGCTGTCCTACGTCGCCAGGACACGACGCCCCAGCGACCAGCTTGCCAAGGTGCATTTCGACGGCACCGTGGTCGACTATCGTGACGACAACCGCCAGCTGTGGAAATTCATCGAGGAAGGAGACGAGGAAGAAGCCTTCGATCAAAAGCGCAAGATCGAGCCGGGCGAGGAGTTCAAGGGCCTGCCGCCGCGGCACTACCCCGAGTGGGATTACCACAGCCAGACCTACCGCCCGGACTGGGTGAGCCTGTACGAACGCCTGCATCCCAGCGGCAATGCCGCCGACATCGACCGCCTGCTGCAAAAACATGATGCGCTCGCCAAGCGCCTGAAAAGATTGCTCGATTTGCTCAAGCCGCAGGACAAGGTGCGCGTGCGCTACCAGGAAGAGGGTTCCGAGCTCGACCTTGACGTCGCCCTCCGCTCGCTGATCGACTTCAAGGGCGGCGCCACCCCAGACCCGCGCATCAACATGAGCCACAAGACCAGCGGACGCGACATTGCGGTGATGCTGCTGCTGGACCTGTCGGAATCCTTGAACGAAAAAGCCGCCGGAAGCGAGCAAACCATCCTCGAACTGTCGCAGGAAGCGGTGTCGCTGCTGGCGTGGTCGATCGAGAAACTGGGCGATCCGTTCGCCATCGCCGGCTTCCACTCCAACACCCGCCACGACGTGCGCTATCTCCACATCAAGGGCTACAGCGAGCACTGGAACGACGAGGTGAAGGCGCGCCTGGCGGCGATGGAGGCCGGCTGGTCCACGCGCATGGGCGCCGCGATGCGCCATGCCGCGCACTACCTGGGCAAGCGCCCGGCTGACAAGAAACTGATGCTCGTACTGACCGATGGCCAGCCCGCGGACGTCGATGCGCAAGACGCGCGCCTGCTCATCGAAGACGCGCGCCAGGCCGTGAAGGAACTCGACCGCGACGGCATCTTCGCCTACTGCATCAGCCTCGACCCCAAGGCCGATGAATATGTTTCCGACATCTTCGGCCGCCAGTACACCGTGGTCGACAATATCCAGCGCTTGCCGGAGAAATTGCCGGAGCTTTTCATGGCGCTCACGAAGTAGGCGCGGCGCCTTGATGCCCTCTGGGTGCACGCCGCGATTTGAGCGGCACAACGCTCACCCCAATCGGGCCGAGGGCGGCCCTCCCACAACGGAGCGGCCCCTGTAGGAGCGGCGCCCTCGCCGCGATTTCCGGGCGGGGGAAACATCACGGCATCGGGCCGGCGAGAGGGAAACCCGCTCGCAAGGACGAACGCCGGCCGCTGGCGCGGACAGCCTCGCCTCAGGAAAACCGCACCAGGTTCCCCTTGCGGTCGAAGGCCAGATAGCTCTCGACCATGCCGTTCTGGATCGACGCGACCATCCGCTTCAGAGGCTCCTGCGCGTCATCGCTGCTCGGCATGGTTCCCTCGCGCCCGCCGAGCCCGGCGACAAACACGATCTTCCAGTCCTGCCCGGTGCGGCGGGATTCTTCAGCCAGTTCGGCAAAATCCCGCAACTCGTCTGCCGCCTTGTCCGTCACCATCTTCGGCGTCAGCACGCCGCCCTTCCCGGCCTTGAATCGCCGTGCTTCCGCGAGCGTGTGCCCGGGCGGCAGTTCGGGCTGGGTGAAGACGAAGAGCAGGCGCTGCGGATCGGGCTGCCGGCGGGCGGCCTGCAGCAGGTCTGCGAAACTTGCGATGTTCATGGCGTGTGGCACCTGGGTGCGAAGAAGGGGCAAGACGGGGAGTATCCCGAAGGCGCGGTGTTGCCGTCAATCGCTTAGCGTTTGCCGAGCAGGTAATCGAGGAACGCCCGCGCCACCACCGACAATTGCCGACCCTGCGGGTAGACGGCATACCAGTGCCGCAGGATCGGGAACCCCTCCACGTCGAGCACGGCGAACTGGCCGGGCTGGTTGAGCGTGAGGGTGTGCCGCGACAGCGCGGAAATGCCCAGGCCGGCGAGGATGGCCTGCTTGATCGCCTCGTTGCTGCCCAGTTCCAGGCGCGGGCGCAGGGTGATGTCCGCTTCCGCGAAGCGGCGCTCGATGGCATTGCGCGTGCCGGAGCCCCTTTCCCGCATCAGCCAGGGTTCCTGCGCGATCCGCTGCAGGGAAATCTTCTTCTTGCGCGCCAGCGGGTGGTCGGGCGCGGCGAGCACGACGATGGGGTTGTCCATGATCGGCGTGGCGACGACGTCGATGTCTTCCGGCGGCTGGCCGAGCAGATAGAGGTCGTCCAGGTTGTCGGCCATGCTGGCGAGCACCTGCTCCTTGTTGGTCACGCGCAGGGTGACCTCGATGCCGGGGTAGAGCCTGGAGAACTCACCCAGCAGGCGCGGCGCGAAATACGAGGCGGTGGTAATGGCCATCAGTTTCAGCCGGCCTTTCTTCATGCCCTGCCGCTCGGCCACCGACATGGCGAAACCATCGAGGATGCTGAAGATTTCGCGCCCGGCCTTGACGAGGTCGCGCCCCACGTCGGTGAGGTGGACTTTCTTGCCAACCTGTTCGAGCAACGGCGCGCCGACCGTATCGGTGAGTTTTTTGATCTGCATGGAAACCGTCGGCTGGGTGAGGTGCAATTCGTCCGCCGCCCGGGTAAAGCTGCCCAGGCGGGCGATGGCCTCGAAGATTTCCAGCTGGCGGAAGGTAGTGTGTCGCATGGTCAGTAGTCTCTGAGTGAAGGGAAAAGGGTGAAGGGNNAAGGGTGATGAGGTTTTACCCTTCCCCCTTGAGCGCCAAAGGCGCGGTCCCTTCCCCCTTCACATGTATAGATTTTACTCTATGCAAACAATAGAAAAAAAAGACTGTTATTGATGATCCGGTTTCTGCATCATTCGCCCATCGCGTAAGCCACTGTGGCATTACTCGGAAACCCGACCCCTTATCGCAGGAGGAAATCATGGCTGTAAAAACCTACAACGCCGGTGTGAAAGAGTACCGGCAGACTTACTGGACCCCGGAATATACTCCGCTGGACACCGACATCCTGGCCTGCTTCAAGATCACCCCGCAGCCGGGCGTGGATCGCGAAGAAGTTGCCGCAGCCGTGGCCGCCGAATCGTCGACCGGCACCTGGACCACGGTGTGGACCGACCTCCTGACCGACCTGGACTACTACAAGGGCCGTGCCTACCACATCGAAGACGTGCCCGGCGACGACACCTGCTTCTACGCCTTCGTGGCCTACCCCATTGATCTCTTTGAAGAAGGCTCCGTGGTCAACGTGCTGACCTCGCTGGTCGGCAACGTGTTCGGCTTCAAGGCCCTGCGTGCCCTGCGCCTGGAAGACGTGCGCTTCCCGGTTGCCTACATCAAGACCTGCGGCGGCCCGCCCAACGGCATCCAGGTCGAGCGCGACAAGATGAACAAGTACGGCCGTCCGCTGCTGGGCTGCACCATCAAGCCCAAGCTGGGCCTGTCCGCCAAGAACTACGGCCGCGCCGTGTACGAGTGCCTGCGCGGCGGCCTCGACTTCACCAAGGACGACGAGAACGTCAACAGCCAGCCCTTCATGCGTTGGCGCGACCGCTTCCAGTTCGTGCATGAAGCGACCCTGAAGGCCGAGCGCGAGACCGGCGAGCGCAAGGGCCACTATCTCAATGTCACGGCCCCGACTCCGGAAGAGATGTACAAGCGTGCCGAGTTCGCCAAGGAAATCGGCGCACCGATCATCATGCACGACTACCTGACCGGCGGCCTGACCGCCAACACGGGCCTGGCCAACTGGTGTCGCGACAATGGCATGCTGCTGCACATCCACCGCGCCATGCACGCCGTGCTCGACCGCAACCCGCACCACGGCATCCACTTCCGCGTGCTGACCAAGGTGCTGCGCCTGTCGGGCGGCGACCACCTGCACTCCGGTACCGTCGTCGGCAAGCTGGAAGGCGACCGCGATGCGACCCTGGGCTGGATCGACACCATGCGTGACGAGTTCATCAAGGAAGACCGTTCGCGCGGCCTGTTCTTCGATCAGGACTGGGGTTCGATGCCCGGCGTGCTGCCGGTTGCATCCGGCGGCATCCACGTGTGGCACATGCCCGCGCTGGTCAGCATCTTCGGTGACGACTCCGTGCTGCAGTTCGGTGGCGGTACGCTGGGCCACCCGTGGGGCAACGCCGCCGGCGCCGCCGCCAACCGCGTCGCGCTGGAAGCCTGCGTGGAAGCCCGCAACCAGGGCCGCCAGATCGAGAAGGAAGGCAAGGACATCCTGACCGCCGCTGCCGCGCACAGCCCCGAGCTGAAGATCGCCATGGAAACATGGAAGGAAATCAAGTTCGAGTTCGACACCGTCGACAAGCTGGACGTTGCCCACAAGTAAGACGGTAAGGCGTGAGGGGTGAGGAGTGAGGCGTATCGCCCTCCCCCCGTCTCACGCCTAACGCCTAATGCCTAATGCCTCACCCAATTCGAAAGGAAATGAAATGTCTGAAGTAATGGATTACAAAAGCCGCCTGAGCGATCCCGCCAGCCGCAAATTCGAGACTTTCTCCTACCTGCCCGCCATGACCGCGGACAACATCCGCAAGCAGGTGGAGTACCTGGTGAAAAAAGGCTGGAACCCGGCCATCGAGCACACCGAGCCCGAGCACCTGATGGACTCCTACTGGTACATGTGGAAGCTGCCGATGTTCGGCGAAACCGACGTCGACCGCGTGCTGGCCGAAGCCGAAGCCTGCCACAAGGCCAACCCCAACAACCACGTCCGCCTGATCGGCTACAACAACTTCAATCAGTCGCAGGGCGCGGCCATGGTAATTTTCCGCGGCAAGACGGTTTAAGTCGCGGCGGGGATAACCTGCAAAGGCCCCGCCGCCGCAAGGTGGCGGGGCCTTTTGTTTGCCGGCGAATGGCGCATGCCCTGGTGCTTTTGCGCCATCCGCGGACAAATAGCTTTCCTTTCAGGAGAAACACATGAGCAACATCGTCGATCAGTACCGCATCGCCCAGGAACCCTATTACCGTCCCGTCGCCGACGAGGTCGAGCTGTTCGAAGCCGCCTATTCGGTGCGCATGCCGATGATGCTGAAGGGCCCGACCGGCTGCGGCAAGACCCGCTTCGTCGAGTACATGGCGCACAAGCTCGGGAAGCCGCTCATCACCGTGGCCTGCAACGAGGACATGACGGCATCCGACCTGGTCGGCCGTTTCCTGCTGTCCGCTTCCGGCACTGAATGGCAGGACGGGCCGCTTGCGATCGCCGCGCGCCACGGCGCGATCTGCTACCTCGACGAAGTGGTCGAGGCGCGCCAGGACACGACCGTGGTGATCCACCCGCTGACCGACAACCGCCGCGTGCTGCCGCTGGAGAAGAAGGGCGAGCTGGTGCATGCGCATCCGGATTTCCAGATTGTGATTTCGTACAATCCCGGCTACCAGAGCCTGATGAAGGATCTCAAGCAGTCGACCAAGCAGCGTTTCGGCGGCCTCGATTTCACCTACCCCGAGCATGCCATCGAGACCGAGATCGTCGCGCACGAGTCGGGGGTCACTGCCGACATCGCCGGCAAACTGGTGTCGATCGCCGAGCGCAGCCGCAACCTCAAGGGCCACGGCCTCGACGAGGGCCTGTCGACGCGCATGCTGATCTACGCAGGCTCGCTCATCGCCAAGGGCGTGAATCCGCAGGCCGCCTGCCGCGTCGCGCTGGTGCGCCCCATCACCGACGATCCGGACATGCGCGACGCGCTGGACGCGGCGGTGTCGACGTTCTTTTGATGCGAGGGATCAGGGATCAGGGGTCAGGATTCAGGGGCCAGGGACTGTGCGGGCAAAGCCCGCGCTCCTGAATCAAGGCACGGCCGAAGGCCGCTCCTCCCCTGATCCCTGACTCCTGAATCCTGACCCCTGGAAAAGCCATGTCGATCAAACTCGAAGACTACGCAGAACTGCTGGAAGACCTGTCGCCGCACAGCCAGACGGCTCTCGAGGCCAACTGGCACGAGGCCGCCAAGGTGTTCTCGCCGCGCGGGCTGGACAACTACCTGAAGGGCGTGTCGGCCATCCGCGGGCTGGGACGCGGCGACAACCTGGTCGAGACCTGGATCGAGCGGGCGCCGATGGTCGCCAAGGAAGTGGGCGAGGACGTGGTGGCCGACCTGGCGACTGCCTCGCTGATGCTGGCCTCGAAAACCTCGGGCGCGGTGATCGAGCTGCTGCTCGCCAGCGCGCCGACCGCCGCCAGCCGGCTGGGCGACGCCGACCTGTTCCTCAAGTACCTGCAGTTCATCAACACCCTGATCGCGCAGGCCCCGCGCGGCGTGCGGCCGATGCTCGACAAGCTGGAAGTGCTGTTCCAGCACCTGACCCTGGGCGGCCTGCGGCGCTGGGCACTGTGGGGCGCGCACGCGCACCGGACCAACTACGAGGAGCAGATCCGCTACTTCGGCCTCGAGTCGAAGGAATCGCTGGCGATGCTGCAGAAGGAGCGCAAGGGCACCCTGCTGGTCGACGTGCAGCGCCGCATCAACATGTACTTGCGCGCGCTGTGGGCGCGCGACTTCTTCATGCGCCCGACCTCGGGCGACTTCGAGGCGCGCGAGGGCTACCGTCCCTACATCGAGGATTACCTGCTGCACCTGCCGGACGCCTACGACGACTGGACGGCAGAAGGGAGGGAGCCGGTTTCCGGCCTCGAACTTTACCGTGCCGCCGCCGCGCACTGCGCTGCGCACATCGTCGAAACACGCGTGCCGATTTCCGCCGAGGCGCTGAATCCGCTGCAGATGGCGGTGATCTCGGTGATCGAGGATGCCCGTGTGGAAACCCTGGCGATTCGCCGCTTTCCGGGCCTGAAGCAGCTCTGGTGCAGGCTGCACACCGCCACCCCCGACATGAGCAACAGCGTGGGCGACTTTCTCAACCGCCTGGCGCGCGCGCTGCTGGACGACAGCTATCAGGACAGCGAGCCGTGGATCGCGGAAGGCCGTGCGCTGTTCGCCGCGGCTGCCCAGGAAAATCAGGGGAGCCGGCTCGACACCAACCAGACCTCGTGGGAAATCGGCGTGCAGCTGGCACACAGCCTGACGCAGAAGAAAATCCCGTTCAATGCGCGCACCGATGTGCTGACGGCACCCTATCGCGACGACAACCGCTACTTCTGGGAATTCGAGGAATTCGATTTCGACAAGGCGGCCGGCGCCGGCTACGAATCCGTCAAGCAGGTGCGCAAGTACGTGAGCGTGATGGAGATGGCGAACGAGATCGACGTCGAGACCGCCGGCGACGATGCCGAGGAAATCTGGGTACTCGGCACCGAACTGTTCCCCTACGAGAACATCGGCGACGAAAGCGGCGGCAAGTCGTACAACGAGCTGGAAGGCAAGGAACCGATGTCCGACCCCTTCCATTATTCGGAATGGGACTACCAGATCCAGCTCGAACGCCCGGCCTGGGCGACCGTGCTGGAAAAGCGCCCAAAATCCGGTGAGCTCGATGTCATCGACGCAATCACCGCGCAGTACAAGCGCGAGATCCATCGCATGAAGTTCCTGCTCGACGCCATGCAGCCGCAGGGCGTGCAGCGTATCCGCAAGCTGGAGGATGGCGACGAGATCGACATCAACGCCGCGATCCAGAGCTTCACCGACATCCGCCTCGGCAACCAGCCCGACCCGCGCATCATGATGCGCTCGGTGCGGAAGACGCGCGACTTCTCCATCCTCGTGCTGCTTGATCTTTCCGAGTCCACCAATGACACGGTGCAGGACCAGGACTACTCGGTGCTGGACCTGACGCGCCAGGCCTGCGTGCTGCTGGCCGACGCCATCAGCAAGGTGGGCGATCCCTTCGCCATCCACGGCTTCTGCTCCGACGGCCGCCACGACGTCGAGTACACCCGTTTCAAGGACTTTGACCAGCCCTGGGACGAGACGCCGAAGGCCAAGCTCGCCGGCATGACCGGACAGCTCTCCACGCGCATGGGCGCGGCGATCCGCCACGCCGGCCACCATTTGAAATTGCAGCGCTCGGCGAAGAAGCTGCTCATCGTCATCACCGACGGCGAACCGGCCGACATCGATGTGCGCGACCCGCAGTACCTGCGCTACGACACGAAAAAGGCGGTGGAAGAAGTCGCTCGCCACGGCGTCACCACCTACTGCATGAGCCTGGATCCGAGGGCCGACAATTATGTGTCGCGCATCTTCGGCCAGAAGAACTACATGGTGGTCGACCACGTGCAGCGCCTGCCCGAGAAATTGCCGCTACTTTATGCCGGCCTGACCCGCTAAAATCACCGCATGAACAATACCTACGCAGGACTCGATAACGACCACCACGGCATCACCCAGCTCGGCCGCGTCGTGCTGGACGGCCGGGTATTCGGTTTCATCCCCGACACCGAAGACTGTGCCGGCTGGGATCTGGGACGCATGCAGATGCTGATGGACAAGATCAGCGCGGAATGGGACAAGTACGCCAACCTGCCCAGCCGCCTGCCGCCGGAGCTGCAGCAGCGGCACACGGAAATCTACGCCAGGGCGATGGCGGACGCCCGGGCCAAGGGCTGGGATCCGGAACTCGGCGACGACGAGTGAACCTTGTCGTCGGTTCAACCCGCCGCCGATAACCAATACATCCCTTGCGTTTATCCGGTCAGGCGAAAGTGACCTTGACCGAGGTTCCCTGCTGCTCGCTGCTTTCGAGCCTTACCTGCCAGCCATAGCGGTCGCAGATGCGCTTGACCAGGGAAAGCCCTATCCCGGCGCCTTCGCTGGCCATGTCGCGGAAATGACGAACGAAGACCTGCCTGACGGCCTGCTCGGGCATGCCCTTGCCGGTATCGCTCACGGTCAGCGAGTGTGCGTCCTGCAGGACCACCACCGTGCCCGCAGCCGTATAGGAAAAAGCGTTGCGCACCAGGTTGCTGACCAGGATTTCCACCAGGCCGGCGTCGGCGGGAAGGATCAATTCCGGATTGGTGTGCACCTCCACCTCGACCTGTTTGCCGGCAAGCTGGTGGCGCTGCTTTTCCACCACTTCCCGCACCACGTCGGCCAGCACGCAGCCGCCCCCGGCCGTCATGTCGCGTTCCTCCCGCACCATCAGCAACAGCGCCGTGCCCAGTTCCGACATGTCACAGGCGGCGCGCTTGATGCGCCGGATGCGCAGCAGCTGCTTTTCGGTAAGCGTTTCGTCCTCCAGCAGCACCTCCGTGGCGCTCAGGATAACCGACAGCGCCGTGCGCAACTCGTGGCTGATATCCGCGCTGAAGGCGCGCTCCCTTTCGATGAAGGCGCGCATGCGCATGAGGTGGCGATCGAACACGCGCGCCAGCTCGCCCACTTCGCCGGCGGGGAAATCGTCGGCCAGGGGTCGTGCCCACTCGTCCGGCCTGCGATGACGCACCCTGGCTGCAAGATCGGCCACGGGCGCGACCACCGTGCGCGACAGCCAGACCCCGCCCAATGCGGACAACAGCGTCATGGCGACGGCCATCAGCCCGAGCAGCCAGGCGAAGCGCTGCTCGCGCCGCGCCTGCAGGGAGGTGTCGTAAAGCAGGTAGTAGCGCGCGTCGCCGCGCTCGATTACGGCGACGCGGTAGCTCAACTCGCCAAGCCGGATGTCATGGCGCCCCAGCGACAGCCCTGTCAGGTACTCCGGCACCTCCCCGGCGCCGTCCGCTTCGCGCACATAACCTTGCACGATGACGGTGGAAGGCGGCAGGGACGCCGGATTGCGTTCGCGCCGGGCGATGTAATCGTCCAGCTCCGCCGACAGGGTTTCGTCGATCAGGCGCTGGCCGAGGTCGTGCGCGCTCTGGTACATCGCCACCGCCATGAGCAGGCTGACCCCGGCGCCGAAGCCGGCGAAAAACAGGGCGACGCGCCCGCGCAGGTCAAACGGCAGATGCATCGGGTGCTTTCAGCTGGTAGCCGATGCCGCGCACGGTATACAGCAGGGGCGGCATGCCGTCCACGTCTATGGCCGAGCGCAGGGTGTGCATGTGCACGCGCAGGGCATCGCTGTCCGGCGGCGAATCCCCCCATACCGCCTGCTCGATGTCATGCCGGCGCACCACGCTGGGCGAACGCTTCATGAGCAATTCCAGAATCTTGAGCGACACCGCCGTCAGGGTGACGGGATGGCCCGCGCGCTGCACTGTCAGGGTGTCGAGGTCGAACATCAGGTCTGCCACCTTGAGTCGGCGCAGGGTTTCGTTGGCGCGCGAGCGCCGTGCCAGCGCGCGCAGGCGCAAGTCGAGTTCGCGCAATTCGAACGGCTTGACCAGGTAATCATCCGCCCCTTCGCCGAAACCTGCAGCCTTGTCGTCCAGCGTGGTGCGTGCGGTCAACATCAACACCGGCACGGAGGATTGCGCGTCCTGGCGCAAGCGGCGGCACAGGGTCAGGCCGTCGATGCCGGGCAGCATCAGGTCGAGCACGATCGCGTCATGCGGCTGGGTCACGGCCAGATGCAGGCCGGTGACGCCATCCATGGCCACATCCACCAGATAGCCATGGGCTTCCAGATAGTCGGCGATGTTCGCCGCCAGATCAGGGTTGTCTTCGACGATGAGCACGGAAACGGCTTCGCGGTCGTGCATGGGTGGCTGCTTGCTCCGTATGGCCAGCCTCGGTTTTACCGCATGCACGGCGCCGCGTCCAGACGCTGCGCCGCGCATAAGGAAAGTTTGCGTCTCTCAGGCGTGCCGGGGGGCAGGATGCAGAAACATCTCGGCCAGACGCCCGAGCAGGCTGCGCCGGGCCACCGTCAGGACATCCGCCCCATCCGCGACCCCATGAGGCAGCTGGCCGGCGCAGGCAACAACCAGATCGGGGGCCCAGTCGCGGACAATCTCGCCCAGCACGTTTTTCGGTTCGCCCCACACCACCCTGGCTTCTGCCCAACCCAGGTTCTTGCGCGCCAACTGCAGATCCAGGCGCTTCCTCGCCTCCGGCGCCATCCTCGCGGCAGTCTCTCCCGGCAGGGCAGCTGCAGGCCCATCCGGCTCAAAACCGCTGCCGGTGTCCAGCACGCGCACCACCAGTATTTGCGCGCGCTGCCCCTGGGCAATTTCAGCGGCGCGCTGCAGCAGCATCTCCCCCTGGCCCGCGGAAGTAATCGGGACCAGTATGCGTTGATAGGTTTTCATGGCAGTGCTCCTTCGATCTGACGTTATTGAGGCTTTGCTTCGGATTGCTGGTCTGTTGCCTGGCAAGGACGAAACAGCCGGTGGGGGCAGTTCATGCAAATGTCCGGGTCCAGGCGCGGGAACAGCGCTTCCGCCGGGCGGGACTTGGCCGGGTAGAGGTTTTGCTCGCCGATGTCCTGCATGAAGCCGCCTTTGCGCAGGGTGTCGGCCACGCTTTGCTTCATCCGGTAGAAGCTCAGGCTGCCGCCGGCGCGCGCCAGGTGTCTCGCGGTTTGGGCAAGAAACTCGGCGCCCGCAAGATCGATGAAATTGATGCCGCTGGCCATCACGACCAGATGCTTTTGCTCCGGCGCGGCCTCCAGCGTTTCCTGCAACTGCTGCTGCAGATGTGAAACCGCACCGAAGAAGATGGAACCGTTCAGTCGCACCATCCTGATTTGCGGGCATTCCGGACGGCCGTCGACCGGAACGTAGTGATAGCTTTCGGGGTCCGAATCCGGCACCACGGTTTCAATGGCCGGCCGCGAGGTGCGGTACAGGTAGAGCACCAGCGACAGGGCGATGCCGAAGAAGATGCCCTTTTCCAGGTCGACCAGGGTGCCGATCAGGGTCACCCACAACACCACGGTTTCCTGCCGGCTGATTTTTGGCAGCAGGCCGATGTGATGAAAATCGATCAGGCCCCAGGCCACCAGAAACAGGATGCCGGCCATGGCGGCATTCGGCAGGTAAGCCGCCAGCGGCGCCACCAGCAGCAGGATCAGCACCAGGAAGAGCGCGGCAAAGACCGCAGCCAGCGGCGTCCTGGCATCGGCGGCATAGTTGACGCCGCTGCGGTTGAAGGAACCGGAGGAAGCGTAGCCGGAAAAGAAGCTGCCGACGATGTTGGACAGCCCCTGGCCGATGAACTCCTGGTTGCCGTCGATGTGCTGCCCGGAACGGATGGCGATGGCGCGGGAAATCGACACCGCCTCGGTCAAGGCCAGCATGGTGATGATCAGCGCGGGAAATACCATCTGCGACAGGGCGTGGAACGAAAAGTCCGGCAGCGACAACGGCGGCAGTCCGGAGGGCAGCGCGCCCACCGTGCCGATGCCGGTCGTGCCCGCGCCGTAATAGGCGTTGACGCCGGCCGCGAACAGACTCCCTGCCACCATGGCCACGATCATGTAAGGCAATTTGGGCGCAAAGCGCTTGGTCAGAATGCCGGCGATCAGCGTTACCAGGCTCACCGACAGCACGTAGTAATTGATGCTGTCCGCCTGCAGCGCGAACTGCTCCAGGGTGTTGAAGAACGGCGTGCCGCGCGGAATCTCCACGCCGAAGAAATTCTTGATCTGGCTGCCGGCAATGAGCAGCGCCGCGCCGGCGGTGAAGCCGATCACCACGGTGTGCGAAATGAAATTCACCAGCACGCCCATGCGCGCCAGGCCCAGGGCCAGCTGGAACACGCCGGTGAGAAAGGTCATGGTCAGCACCAGGGCGATGAATTCCGGCGTGCCTGGCGAGGCATAGGGGCTGACCGAGGCGAACACGGCGATGGAAATCGCGGTGGTGGGGCCGGACACCATATGCCAGCTCGAGCCGAACAGCGCAGCGACGATGGCCGGCATCATGGCCGCATACAGGCCGTATTCCGGCGGCAGCCCTGCAATGATGGCGAAGGCCACAGCCTGCGGCAGCACGATCAGCGCGCCGGTCAGGCCGGCCATGGCGTCGTCGCGCGCGTTGGCTCGGGTTACCCGGTCACGCCAGCGCAGGAACGGAAACAGCCGTTGCCAATTGAAAGGGATGCGCAGCGCATCCGCGCGGGTCTGTGCCGCATACATGGCGAAAACTCCAACCTGAAGCAATGGCTGAAGTCTGACGAGGTGCGCGTTAACGCCCGGTTAAGCCCGGGTCAAGCGCAGGTGAAATCCCCTGGGAAGCCGCGATTGCAGGCGCGCGGCCGCAACGGTGCGCTCAAAACTCGTTGCGGATGCGCTTGTAGCCCTTGACCAGCTCGTTGTTCGCCTGCGTCACGCTCTCCGAAAAATCGCTCTCATCCGCGGTCACGCGCTCGATGCCGGCCAAGTCCGCGTCGGAGTGGATGTTGGCGGTCGAAGGAATGTAGAAGCTGTGCGGCACTTCGCAGCCCTCGACCACGGAGTTGTGGCGGATCACCGAATGGCTGCCGACCACGCAGTTGAACAGCACCGTGTTGAAGCCGACGAATACGTGGTCGCCGACCGTGCAGGGGCCATGCACGATGGAGCGGTGCGCGATCGAGGTGTTGCGGCCAATGTTTACGCCCCCGCCCGCCTTGCAGTGGATGACCACGCCGTCCTGGATGTTGGAATGGGCGCCGATGACGATGGGCTCCATGTCGCCCGTCTCGTCGACCTCGTCGGCACGGATCACCGCATAGGGGCCGATAAACACGTTTTCCTCGACGATGACCCTGCCGCAAAGAATGGCGGTGGGGTCGACGTAGGCGGTTTCATGCACTACGGGCAAATGCCCGGAAGGGTTTCTGCGTATCATGGCTTTCTCACATGCTCTGTTGGCCGAAGTCTGGCGCAGCAAGCGTTAACGGCCGGTTAAGCCCGGGCAAGCTTATTTCCGCCCTTTGCCGACCGCGGCAAGGATGCCCTGCAGCAAGGCGACCGGCGTGGGCGGACAGCCGGGAATCTCTACATCGACCGGAATCACGTTGGAAATTTTTCCGCAGGAAGCATAGCTCTCGCCGAACATGCCGCCGGTGCAGGCGCACTCGCCCATGGCCACCACCCACTTTGGCTCGGGCGTGGCATCGTAGGCCCGCTTCAATGCCTCTTCCATGTGACGCGAAACCGGGCCGGTCACCAGCAGCACGTCCACATGGCGAGGGCTGGCCGAGAACTTCACGCCCATGCCGTCGATATTATAGTGCGGGCCGTTGATGGCGTGGATTTCAAGTTCGCAGCCGTTGCAGGAGCCGGCGTCGACATGGCGAATCGCCACGGCCTGGCCGAATACCTTGAGGATTTCCTCGTGCAGTTCCTGCTCGCGCGTGCGCAGGCTCGGGTCGGCCTTAACGGCTGGCTCGGTGACGATGCCGGTCTTGAAAATTTTCCGGAGGATAAGATGGGTAGCCATTTTCTCAGTGAAGGGCGAAGGGTAAAGAGGGAAGGGTGTAAGGCATGGGCTGGGTTTTCTTACCCTTCACCCTTCTCCCTTCCCCCTTCACGCATTTCATAAGTCCGGCCCGCTGTAGGAGAGGTTGAACGATTTGTTGATGAGCGGGAAATCCGGAACGATGTTGCCCAGCATGCCGATCTCCAGCAGCGGCCAGTTCTGCCACGAAGGGTCGTGCGGGTGCACCCGGTCGAGTTTGCCGGAGGCATCGATCCTCACCGCCACCAGCACTCCGCCGCGCCAGCCCTCCACCCAGCCGAGGCCTTCGCACATCGCCTGCACGGGCTTGAGCGGCGCACGGATCTCGCCCGTCGGCAGGCGCTTGAGGATTTCCCGAATCAGGCGCAGGGATTCGTGCACTTCGGCAAAGCGCACTTCCGCGCGCGCCAGCACGTCGCCCCTGCGCTGGGTGGCCATGTTCACATCCAGCTGGTCGTAGGGAGCCTGCGGAAACTGCGCACGCGCATCCCAGGCCTGGGCGCTCGCGCGGCCGGCCAGGCCGGTAAAGCCCAGGCGCGCCGCCAGGTCCGGCTTGCAGATGCCGGTATTGGCGAAACGGTCCTGCAGGGTGGCGTGTTCATCGTAGATGGCCTTGAGTTCTTGCACCTCGGCCTCGATGCGGGCGCAAATCCCGCCGAGTTCGATCATGCCCGCGTTGTCGATGTCGGCCGCCACGCCGCCGGGCACGATGCAATCGAAGAGGTAACGATGCCCGAAAAGTTTGGCAGACATCCGCAACCAGTCTTCCTTCAGGCGCCAGAACTGCATGAACCCGAAGGTGAGCGCCACGTCGTTGCCCAGATAGCCGAGGTCGCCCAGATGGTTGGCGACGCGTTCGATTTCCAGGAACAGGGCGCGCAGCCACAACGCCCGCTCCGGCACTTCGCTCGCGGTCGCCATTTCGACGGCCATGCAGCAAGACCAGGCGAACGCGCTGTGCGAATCGCCGGAAACGCGGCCGGCGAGTTTCGCGCCGGTCGCAATGTCCATGCCTTCGAAACGCTTTTCGATGCCCTTGTGGGTGTAGCCGAAACGCTCTTCCAGCCTCAAGACGCGGTCGCCGATGACGGAAAAACGAAAGTGCCCAGGTTCGATGGTGCCGGCGTGAATCGGGCCGACCGGGATTTCGTGCACGCCATCGCCTTGCACCCGGATGAAGGGGTAGGCGTCGACTTCAGTGAGGCGTGAGGCGTGAGGCGTGAGGCGGGTGAAATCCTTGCGCAGGGGAAAATCTCCTTCCGCCCAGGCGTTGTGGCGCAGCCACTTGCGATCGTCCACCGCACTTTCGGCGCGTATCCCCAGCAGGTCGAAGGTCGCGCGCTGCATGCGGTCGGCCTGGGGAAAGATGTGCGCGAGATCGGGGTAAACGGGCGCATCCGCAGACAGCGCGCTCGTCGCCCAGGCCAGGCCCGAGCTGGTCAGGAACGCCGCGTGGATGGAAAAGCCGCCGCCCAGGCGGCGGTCGTCCGCGCCCCACAGGGCAACGAGCTGCCCACCCTCTTCCTTGACCTCGCGCGCCAGCGCGAGCAGCTGTCCGACCTCCAGCTGGCCGCGCCAGATGTGCCTGCCGATGGGGTCGAGGTTCCAGTCGTGCTCGCCTATCCTCATCTCAGCCTCCCAACAATGCAGCCGCCTGCCGATACCAGTCGGCCAGATAAGGCGGAATGAACAGGCCCAGCATCAGCACCAGCGCCAGGTGGACGAACACCGGGGTCAGTGCCGGCTGATAAGGCAGCCTGGGCAACTCGGTCTCGCCGAACACCATGGGTTGCACCTTGCCGAAGATGGAGGCGAACGCCACGCCCAGCGCCAGCAGCAGGAAGGGCGTCGCCCACGGATGCTCGTGCATGGCGGTGGTGATGATGAGGAATTCGCTGGCGAACACGCCGAACGGCGGTACGCCGAGGATGGCGACGGTGCCGAGCATCATCCCCCAGCCGATGGTGGGATTGGTCTTGATCAGCCCGCGGATGTCGCTCATCAACTGGCTGCCGGCTTTCTGCGTGGCATGGCCGACGGCGAAGAAGATGGCGGACTTGGTGAGCGAATGCATGGTCATGTGCAGGAGCGCCGCGAAGTTCGCCACCGCGCCGCCCATGCCGAAGGCAAAGGTGATCAGCCCCATGTGCTCGATGGAGGAGTAGGCGAACATGCGCTTCACGTCGGTCTGGCGCTTGATCAGGAAGGCCGCCAGCACCACCGAGAGCAGGCCGAAGCCCATCATCAGGTTGCCGGCCATCTCGGTGCCGAGCGCGCCGTCGACCAGCACCTTGGAGCGCATCACCGCGTACAGCGCGACGTTGAGCAAGAGGCCCGAAAGCACGGCGGATACCGGCGTCGGGCCTTCGGCGTGGGCGTCGGGCAGCCAGCTGTGCAATGGCGCCAGGCCGACCTTGGTGCCGTAGCCGACCAGCAGGAAGACGAAGGCCAGTGACAGCACCGTCGGTTCCAGCTCGGTCTTGACGCCGTTCAGGTGCGTCCACAGCAGGGCGGTGCCGCCCGAGCCGAGGATTTTCTCCGCAGCGAAATAGAGCAGGATGGTGCCGAACAGCGCCAGCGCAATGCCGACCCCGCACAGGATGAAATACTTCCAGGCCGCTTCCAGCGAGGCCGGGGTGCGGTACAGCGACACCAGCAGCACGGTGGCGAGCGTCGCCGCCTCCATCGCCACCCACAGGATGCCCATGTTGTTGGTGGTCAGCGCCAGCAGCATGGCGCCGATGAAAATCTGGTAGCTGCTGTGGTACAGGCGCAGGCGCGTGGCATTGAGCCGCCCATGCTCCTCCTCGATGCGCATGTAGGGGCGCGAGAACAGCGCCGTGGTGAAGGCGACGAAAGCGGTCAGCGTGACCAGGAAAACGTTGAAGGAGTCGATGAAGAACCAGCCGTTGCCCACCATCATCGGTCCTTCCGCGACGATGCGCACGGTCAGCCATGCCGCCACCGCCAGCGTCAGCAGGCTGAACAGGGCGTTGATCTCCGGCGCGTTGCGCCGGCAGCCCCACAGCGCCAGGAAAACACCGCCTGTCAGGGGAATGCCGAGTAACCAGAAAATTTCCACGCCTTTTTGCCCTTATTTGTCCTTGAGCTTTTCCAGGTTTTTCAGATCCAGCGAATCGAAGGTCTCGCGAATCTGGAAGATGAAGATGCCGAGCACGAACACGGCCACCAGCACATCGAGCGCCACCCCAAGTTCCACCACCAGCGGCATGCCGTAGGTGGCGCTGGTGGCGGCGAAGAACAGGCCGTTCTCCATGGACAGGAAGCCGATCACCTGCGGGATGGCCTTGGTGCGCGTGATCATCATGAGGAAGGCGAGCAGCACGCAGGCGATGGCGATGCCCAGGGTCGAACGCGTCACCGTGCCGGACATCTCGGAAATGGGCAGCGCCAGGTTGAAGGCGAAGATCACCAGCACGATGCCGATCAGCATGGTGGTGGGGATGTTGATCATCGGCTCCACGGCCCGGTTCACGTTCAGCCTTTTCACCAGGTGGTAGAAATACCAGGGCATGGCGATGACCTTGAGCGCCAAAGTCAGCGCCGCCGAGTAATACAGGTGGTGCTGGCCGGTGGACCAGGCGATGATGGCCGTGGACAAGGCCAGCGCCGCGCCCTGCCAGGCGAACAGGGCCACCAGGCCGACCACGCGACGCTGCGACAGCATGGCGAACGAGATCAGCAGCAGCAGGGCCGCGAGCAGGTTGACGATCTGCAGATGGTAGGTCAGCGTCATGTCAGACCTCCAGCAAAAAATGAATCAGCATGCCCAGCACCGCCAGCATGAAAGCGGTGCCGAGAAACTCCGGCGCGCGGAACAGGCGCACCTTGGCGGAGATGGCTTCCATGAACGACAGCAGGGCTCCGCCGAGTGCGAGCTTCGCCACCATGGCCGCCAGCGCCAAGGGCAGGGCGGCGACATCGCCATGGGGAGCGATGCCCCAGGGCAGGAACAGTGCGATGCCGAGGGTGGAATAAGTGAACAGCTTCAGCGCCACGGCCCACTCGATCAGCGCCAGGTGGCGGGCCGAATATTCGAGGATCATGGCCTCGTGGATCATGGTCAGTTCGAGGTGCGTGGTGGGGTTGTCCACCGGAATGCGCGCGTTCTCCGCCACCGTGATCATCCAGAATGCCACCGCCGCAAACGCCAGGCTGGGGTAGATGGCGAAGTCCTTGTGCGCCAGGGTCTCGACGATGTGGGGCAGTTCGGTGGACTGGGAAATCAGGCTGGCGGTAAAGAACACCATGAGCAGCGCCGGCTCGGCCAGGAAGGACACCAGCATTTCGCGCCGCGCGCCCAGGGAGCCGAAGGAAGTGCCGATGTCCATGGCGGCCAGCGCCAGGAATACCCGCGCCAGGGCGAATACCCCAACCAGGGCGATGACATCCGCCGCCGGCGAGAACGGCAGGTCGTTGGCGATGGTGGGCACGATGCCGGCCGCCAGCGCCATGCAGGCGAAAATCATGTAGGGCGCAAAGCGGAACAGCGGCGAAGCGTTGTGCGCGATCACCGCATCCTTGTGGAACAGTTTGCGCAGGGTGCGATAGGGCTGGGTGATCGGCGGGGCGCTGCGCCCCTGAAGCCAGGCGCGGCACTGGTTGACCCAGCCCATGAGCAGAGGGGCCAGCAGGATGGCCAGCAGGGTCTGGGCGAGTTGCAGGCTAACGCTCATCGTGCGGCAAAGACCAGGAGGAAGATCAGGGTTGCAAAGCTGTAGATCAGGTACCACTGGATGCGGCCATGCTGCAGCCGTCCCGCCTGCTTCGACAGCCAGGCGGTCAGGTCGTCGATGGGCTGGTAGATCAGCAGCCAGAGCTTGTCGCGGCTGTCGCCGCGATAATGCGGCTTGCGGTCGAACGGGTCCGGGGTTTCCCGCTCTACCCGCATGAAGACTTCGAAGATTTGCCGGATGGGCTGGCCGAAGCCCTCGGCGCTGTCCTGCATGCGCGCATCCCCCTCCGGATAGCCGCAATCCCACGGATCGCTGCGGCGTACCCTGCCGTGATAAACGCGGCGCACCCACAGGTAGGTCAGCAGCAGCACCACGACCACGACCGCGAGGAAAATCAGCGGCGCATAGCTGGCGCGTTCCGTCGAGACAGGCGCCAGCAGCAGCCAGCTGCCCGCACCCGGCAGGGTTTGCCCGGTCAGCATCAGCACCACGGGCTCCAGCCAGCCGATGACCTGGGTGGGCAAGAGGCCCAGCAGGACGCAGCCTGCGGCCAGCCACAGCATGCCCAGCCGTTCCGGCCAGCCTGCATCATGCGCATGCCGCAGCGCCGGGTCGCGCGGCTGGCCGAGGAAGACGACGCCATAGAATTTCACCATCACATAGGCGGCGAGCGCTGCGGCCAGCGCGACCGAGGCAGCCGCCACGGGAACGACCATGTCGAGATAAGGCTGGGTCAGGCCGGGGGTGAACAGGAACGCCTGCAGCAACAGCCACTCCGAAACGAAGCCATTGAGGGGCGGCAGGCCCGCGATGGCGAGCGCGCCGATGAGGGTCAGCCAGGCCGTCCACGGCATGGCGCGCATCAGCCCGCCCAGATGGCCCATGCGCCGTTCGCCGGTGGCGTGCAGCACGGAACCCGTGCCCACGAACAGCAGGCCCTTGAAGAAGGCATGGTTGAGGGCGTGATACAGCAGGGCGGTCAGCGTCAGCGCCGCCAGCGCGCCCTTGCCGTCGGTATGGAAGATCAGCGTCAAGCCGAAGGCGGCCAGGATCACGCCGATGTTTTCGATCGACGACCAGGCCAGCAGGCGCTTCATGTCCGATTGCACGGCGGCGAAAATCACGCCATACAGGGCGGTAATCAATCCGAGCGCCAGCGCCAGCGTACCCCACCAGCCGATCTGCACGTTGAGCAGGTCGAAGGTCGCGCGCAGCAGGCCGTAGATGGCGGTCTTCAGCATCACGCCCGACATCAGCGCCGACACCGGCGAAGGCGCGGCAGGATGCGCCTCGGGCAGCCACACGTGCAGGGGCACCAGGCCGGCCTTGGCGCCGAAGCCGAACAGCGCCAGCAGAAACACCGCCGAGGACCAGAACGGCGTCAGCTCTGCCAGACGCATGGTGTTGAAGGTGTAGTCCCCCTCGCCGCCCTGCAGCACGCCGAAAGCCAGCAGCAGCGACACCGCGCCGACGTGCGCGATCAGGAGGTAGAGAAAGCCGGCGCGGCGGATTTCCGGGATCTTGTGGTCGGTGGTGACGAGGAAGTAGGACGACAGCGCCATCACTTCCCACGCCACCATGAAAGCGTAGGCATCGTCCGCCAGCAGCACCGTGACCATGCCTGCCAGGAACAGGTGGTACCACATCGCCAGCAGCGCAAGCGGCCCGGCGGCCATGCTCCTGAAATAGCCCGTGGCGTACACCGTGATGCCGAACGCAGCGCCGCCCAGCAGCACCATGAAGAAGGCCGACAGGGCGTCCAGGCGCAGATGGAATGGCAGATCGGGCAGGCCGATGGGCAGCACCATGGCGGAAGCGGGCAGGATCAATCCCGCCACGCCGACACCGGCAATGCCGAGCGCGCCCAGCGCGCCCAGCGGAAACACCAGCCGCGTCAGCAGGCGCGGCGAACCGTGCAGCAACAGGGATGCGCCGCCCAATGCCAGCCAGAAAAGCACGACGCCCCAGGCAAGGTCGAGGATGGAGTCGGCAAGAAAAGCGACAGGCATGGTCAATGGGCGTCCTGGAATTCGATTCCGATTCTAGTGAGCATTTTATGCGGCCTCAATATCAGTATGACCAGCAATGCCGCATCTGCACAAGCCCGACGGAAAAGCCGGCACCCGATCCGCCTGCCTGTCCGGGCAAGGGAGCGGCTTGCCGCGCCAGAGTTGCGTGCACGGCCGAAACAAGACCGGGGCGCTCCGGCCTTGAAGCGGATACCGCCGCCCCCTTCCTGCGTCAGGCCGGGGACGGCACGGGATGCATGCCAGGAACATTGGGCACGGGAGCCTCGGCGACCTCGCGCACGGGCGCCTCGGCGGTGCCGGGCTGAAGCGCGCATTCCTTGAAAACGCGGCTGCTGCAACTGCGGCAGATTTCCGGGTCCATGTAACGCATCGCGGTCTTGATCGCATGGTCGGTGTTGGGCACCAGCGCGTCGGCGGCAAGCAGCCCATCCTCCTGCAGGTCGCCCAGCATGCCGTGCACCTGCGGGTTGGCGCGGGTGAAGATCACGTGCCGCCCTTCGCGCTTCGCGGTATGCAGCACGCCTTCGAGCGCGCGCTGGCCGGTGGTGTCCATCATCGATACCTTGATCATCCGCAGGATGACCACCGAGGGCTTGCAGCACACCATGTCGCCGCAGACCTTGCGCTCGAAGGCCTTGGCAACGCCGAAGAACAGCGGGCCGTGGGCCTCGTGGAACATGATCTGGGGACAGGCGCCCTGATGGTTGACCAGGCCGGCATACTGGCTGTTGCCGGCCAGGTCGACTTCCTCCGGCAGGTTCTCGCTCATGTGCTTGATGAACAGGAAGGAGGCCAGCACCATGCCGATTTCGATGGCCACGGTCAGGTCGATGAACACGGTCAGCGACACGGTCGCCACATACACCGCGCGGTCGGCGTGCGGGGCGTGCTGCAGCAGATGCCTGGCATGGTGAAACTCGCCCAGCTTGGAGGCGACCACGATCAGGATCGCCGCCAGCACCGCCATCGGCACCTGGCTCGCGAGCGGCGCCGCGGCCAGGATGATCACCAGCACGATTACGGCATGCGAGAAACCGGCCATGCGGGATTTCGCGCCGCTCAGGATGTTGGTGCCGGTGCGCGCGATCACGCCGGTTGCGGGCATGCCGCCGAACAGCGGCGAGAGGATGTTGGCAGCGCCCTGGGCCAGGAGCTCGCGGTTCGAATGATGGCGATCGCCGCTCATGTTGTCTGCCACCACGGCGGAAAGCAGGGCTTCCACGCCCACCAGCACGGCGATGGTGAACGCCGGGCGGATCAGTTCCAGCAGATGCGAAAAGCTGACCTCGGGAATGGCCGGCGCCGGCAGGGACGAAGGCACCTGGCCGAACAGGCTGGCGATGGTTTCGACCGGGAAGTCGAGCATGATCGCCACGACGGTGCCGACGACCAGGCCGATCAGGGCGCCGGGCACGCGCTTGAGATAAGGCAGCTTCGGCCCGTAGACGATTGCAGCCAGTGTGATCAGCGTCAGCAGCACGGTCCAGCCGTTGATGGAACCGATGTGCTGAAAGGTTTCCAGCATGTTTTCGTGGAAGAACTCATGTTTGGTCAGCCCCTGCACCAGTCCGCTTGCATTGAGGATTTTCTCGCCGGCTTCCGTGCGCGCCACCAGCCCGGTCACGTTGTTGATCTGGGTGGCGATGATGCTGATGGCAATGCCGGAAGTGAAGCCCAGGATGACCGGGTAAGGAATGTATTCGATCAGCTTGCCGAAACGCAGCCAGCCCATCAGGATCAGCAGCACGCCGGCCATCATGCCGGCGATCATCACGTCCTGGAAACCGTTGACGGAAGTCAGCGAGATGGCCGCCAGCACCGGGATCAGCGCGGCCGCCGCGCCCGCGATCTGGAAACGCGAGCCGCCGAACACCGCGACCAGCGAACCTGCCACGACCGACGTGATCAGGCCTTGAATAGGGGTTGCGCCAGAAGCAATGGCGAAGGCCAGCCCCAGGGGAATCGACACCACGGCCACGATCAGGCCGGCTGTCAGGTCGGATTTCAGCAGATCGCCAGAGTAGCGCTTCCAGCTTGGCGGTAAGAAATTCATCGTAAAAATTCCTGAAGGTACGTGTTACAAAATTTGTATCAGCTGGTTTGAGTCGCGCCGGCCGGGGCAACCATGCAGAACAGGTCGTCCGCAGCCTCCTCGCCCAGCCTTTCGTAGATGGCCGTGATCGCCTGGTTTACCGTGGCGAATATGTTGTCCTGCCCGATCGCCTCGAACAGCCCGGTGGCGCGCATCACGTCCAGCACCTGTTTCTTGAGTCCGCTGAACACCAGGGTGATGCCGGCCCCCTTGAGCCGCTCCACCAGATGGTGGATGACCTCCTCGCCCGAGGCATCCAGTTCGTTGATGGCGTCGCCCACGACCAGCACGTATTTCGCATCGGGATGCCTGGAAACCGCCTCCAGCATCGCGTCCTCGAAATAGGGAACGTTGGCGAAGTACAGCGAACCGTCGAAGCGGATCGCCACCACATTCTTGCTGGTGGGCAGGTCGGGATTGACCTTGATGTCGCGCAGGGTGCCATCCTTGTAGCGGCCGAGCACCGCAACGCGCGGCGACATGGTGCGATACAGGTAAAGGCCCAGTGCCAGGCCGGCGCCGACCATGATGCCGTTGTCGAGATGCGGGGCGAAGGCGAGCGTGGCGAAGAAAGTCGCCACGGCGGCGGTGCCGTCGTGCCTGCTGGCCTGCCAAGCGTGCTTGACCGCCTTGAAATTCACCAGCCCGACCACCGCCATGATGATGATCGCAGCGAGCACGGCCTGCGGCAGGTGATACAGCAGCGGGGTAAGGAAGAGCAGGGTCAGCAGCACGAACAGCGTGGTGATCACCGAACTCAGGCCGGTTCTGGCGCCCGAGTTCATGTTGACCGCCGTACGCGAAAAGGAGCCTGACACCGGGAAGGCCTGCGAGAAGCTGCCGACCATGTTGGCCAGGCCCTGACCGATCAGTTCCTGGTTGGGGTCGATGCGCTCCTTGGTCTTGGCGGCGACGGCCTTGGCGATGGAGATGGCTTCCATGAAGCCGACCAGCGAAATCACCAGCGCGACGGACAGCAACGAACCCAGTGCATCGAGGTTGAAGCTCGGCATCTGGATGCTGGGCAGTCCTTCCGGAATGGTGCCCACCACCTCGCCACCGCCGACCAGCTTGAAGCCCTTGGCACTCAGCTTGTTCAGGCGATAGCGCGCCTCATCCAGCGGCACGCCCTGTGGCGCGTGGTCGGCCGCATAAATCGCCAGGGTTGCGCCGTTTGCATCGACGCTGCGCACGACCCGCAGATTCCGCACCGCAGCCTTTTCCTTGGCGAATGCCGTTTCTGCCTCATGCAGGTTGATGCGCAGCAGGGCGAGCGCCGCCTCGGCCCGCACGACGCCGATGCTGGCTTCGCCTTCGGCCTTCTCGGCAGCCTTCAATTCGTCCATTTTGGCGGAGACCTGTGCGTTCAGCTCGTCCACCCGCTGAGCTGCCGCCATGCCCTGCTGCACCACGGCCATCAGCTCGGGGTCGGCGATCTGTTCCAGCTTGCCTTCGGCGTTGCGCTCGAACCCGATCCCCCACGACAGCAGTGTCGTCACCACCACCGCAATCAGCACGCCGGGCAGCTTGGGCATGTATTTCTTGATGCCCCACATGATGGCGATCGCCAGCAGGCCGATCGCCAGCGTCGGCATGTGCGTTTCGCCGATCAGCCTGAACACGCCGACGATGTCGTTGATGAAGTGCTCGCTGCGCCCCATTGGCACGCCGAACAACTTGGACACTTGCGACAGCGCGATGATGATGGCGGCGGCATTGGTGAAGCCGACGATAACCGGGTGCGACAGGAAGTTGACGATCACACCCAGCTTGAACACGCCAAGCAGCAGCTGGATCACGCCGACCAGCAGCGCCAGCATGATGGCCAGCGCAATGAAGTTGTCGGAGCCCGGCGCCGCCAGCACCGCCAGCGAAGAGGCCGTCAGCAGCGACACCACCGCAACCGGGCCGGTGCCGAGCTGGTTCGAGCTGCCCCACAGAGCCGCCACCGCCACCGGCAGGAAGGCGGCATACAGGCCGTAGTAGGCGGGCAGCCCGGCCAACTGTGCATAAGCCATGGACTGCGGGATCAGCACCAGGGCGACGGTCAGTCCGGCCATGAAGTCGGCCTTGAGGGTGTCTCCCTTCATCGGGAACCAGCGCAGGAATGGCAGGAATTTGGTCAGGTAGGCAGGCATGGCGTATTTCTTGGTCGGTTGAGTTCGAATGGAATCAGGCTTGTTTCTTTTCGGGTGATGCAGCCGCGGTCACCAGGGGGCATGCAAGGTGTTTCCAGGGATCGCTGCTGCGGTCCAGGGCCAGCGCCTCCCAGCCTTCGCGGGAATCGATCACCACGGCCGCGATGTTTTCGTGGGCATTGGCGTAATTGACCAGGTCGCGGCGACGCAGGCTGGGCTTCACGTCGAGGCTGTACTGCAGCCCCGCACCCCGCAGCGATGCGACAAAGCCGTCCAGCTCGGCCGGCAGCGCCGGGCCGCTCGAAATGACCTGGATCTCCAGGTCCGCCTCCAGGCGGCGGCAAAGCTCCAGTGCCGAGGTCAGCAGGCGCGGATCCACATGCCCTTCACGGACAGCAAGCAGCACGGTTCGTTGTTTGCCCGGGTGTGTCATGCCTGGCGCTTCAATAATGAATGGAGCCAAGCTGATGCAGTATGCGTGCCAACTAGCCGCAGAACAGCCAACCAATTGAAATCATTAGGACAAGACCCAAACCTGCACCCGGAGAAAGAAATCTTTATTGTTGCAGAATGCAATGTGAAAACGCCAATGTGACGGTCCGCCTGCCAGAACCGCACCCACACGACTGTTAAATATTGGTTAAATCCGGCATGAAATGATTTGTTGCAATAAATCATTGCATATTGCTTTTTGCAACACTTGCAGGCATGCTTTCCGGATCGCGCCACGCGCGAGAACATGCAGGAGCAAACATGACCGGCGCCAGACTGCTCATCGTAAACGATGATAAAAATGCCTTGAAAACCCTGGAACACGCCATGGAAAAGGAGGGGCATCGGGTCACCGCCACCCAAAGCGGGGGCAATGCCCTTTCCCTGCTGGAAAAACAGGCGTACGACGCGGTTCTTTGCGAACTGCACCTGGAAAAAGTCGACGGCATGCAGATTCTCAGGCGCTGTCGCGAGACCCATCCCGACACCGAGGTGATCCTGTTCAGCAGCCAGCCGAACCTGCCCGCCGCTGTCGAGGCGATGAGACAGGGCGCCTTCCACTACCTGGCCAGACCCTTCGCCATGGACGAAGTACGCAAGACCGTAGCGGAGGCGCTGGAGAAAATCCGCCTCAAACGCGAAGGCCGCAACCTGCAGGCGCGGGTGAAGAGCCATCGGGACAAGGTGCCCATCCTCAGCCAGAACACAGCCATGCAGCACCTGCTGGACATGGCCCGGCAGATTGCCCCCACCGATTGCAACATCCTGATCACCGGCGAATCGGGCACCGGCAAGGAACTCTTCGCGCGTTACCTGCACCAGCACAGCCGGCGCGAGTCAGGTCCCTTCCTTGCCGTGAACTGCGGCGCCTTCAACGAGGAGTTGCTGGCCAACGAACTGTTCGGCCATGTGAAAGGCGCTTTCACCGGCGCGCATGCCGACAAGAAAGGCCTCCTCGAGGCCGCCAGCGGCGGCACCCTGTTCCTCGACGAAATCACCGAAATGCCGCCCGCCATGCAGGTCAAGCTGCTGCGCGCCATCCAGGAAAAAGAGGTATTGCCGCTGGGTGCCACCAGGCCGGTCACGGTGAATGCCCGCTTCATCGCCGCCACCAACCGCAACGTCCAGGAAATGGTCAAGGCCGGCAGCTTCCGCCAGGACCTCTACTTCCGCCTCAACGTGGTCAACCTGCACATTCCCGCGCTGTCCGCGCGCAAGGAGGACGTGCCGCTGCTCGCCCACCATTTCCTGCTGAAGCATGCCAGGCTGATGGGCAAGGCGGTTTCCGAGCTGTCCCCCGATGCGATCGAACTGCTGAGCGCCTACGATTTCCCCGGCAATGTGCGCGAACTCGAGAACATCATCGAACGCGGCGTGGCGCTCGCCACCGGCAACCGGATCGAAGCCNNGGCCGCCTCCCCACCCTGGAAGAGCAGGAGCAGGACTACATCAACTGGGTGCTGCAGGAAGCCGGCGGCAACCAGACGCTCGCCGCGCAGATGCTCGGCATCGACCGGGTTTCGTTGTGGCGGAAGCTCAAGCGCTACGAAGTGGAAAAGGGCTGAGGCTGGCAATCCAATCCCTGGCTGGGCCGCATTCCGCACCACCCCGATTCACCTGCACTCATAACGGCCACACCACTAGCAGCATGGGGATGCTCACCGCGAACACGATGATCTCCACCGGCAAGCCGAGGCGCCAATAGTCGCCGAAGCGGAACCCACCGGGCCCCAGGATCAATGTGTTGTTCTGATGCCCGATCGGCGTCAGGAAAGCACAGGAAGCGCCGATCGCCACCGCCATCAGGAACGCATCGGCGTTGACGCCCAGCGCATTGGCAGTCCCGATTGCGATTGGGCACATGACGGCTGCGGTCGCCGCATTGTTCATCAGGTCGGACAGCGTCATCGTGACCACGAGCACCAGGGCCAACGCGATGATCGCATGCCCTTGTGCCACGCTCTCCAACAGGAAGCGCGCGATCAGGTCAGCAGTGCCAGTAGCTTCCATCGCACCTGCCACCGGGATCAGCGCCGCGAGCAGCACGATCACCGGCCAATCCACCGCCTCGTAAACCGCGCGCGGCGGCACCGTGCGCAGCGCCATCGAAGCCAGCACACCGGCCGCGAACGATATCGCCGCCGGCAGCAGCCCGAAGGCCGCACCGCCCACCGAGGCGGCCATGATGCCGCCGGCCGCGATCGCCTTGCGCTTGTCCGGAATGCGCAACTCTCGCTCGGCCAGCGGCACGCAGCCGGAATCGGCCGCGAATTCGCCCAGGGTCTCGGAGGGCCCTTGCATCAGCAAAAGATCGCCCGGCCGGATTTTCAGCGTGCGCAGCCGTGCCACGGTGCGCGCCCCCTGGCGCGAAACCGCCAGCAGGTTGATGCCATAGCGCGTACGCAGCAGGATGTCGCTGGCCGAGTGTCCCGCCAACGGCGATGCCGGCAATACGGCGAACTCCATGAGCACGATATCGTCGGCAGCTTCGTTCTGATTCTCTTTGTCGTCGGGCCTGGCCGTGGCATCCTCGCCGCGTGCTTCGCCGCCCTCCTGCTTGTCTGCATGCTTGGCCTCTTCCAGCGTCAGCCCGAGATTGGACAATACGCTCGCCAGCGCTTCGGCCTCGGCCTCGATGACCAGAATATCGCCCGGCCGCACGATGCGCCTCGGGTTCGGCGCAGTCATGCGCACTTCATTGCGCACCAAGCCGACCACCTGGGCGTCGGCTTCCTCGATCAACTGTTCGATTGCATGCAAGGTCATCCCGGCAGCCTTGCTGCCCTCTGGCACCCGGGCTTCGGTCAGATAAGCGCCGGCATCGAAGCCTTCGGTGCCGGACTGCCTGCGCACCGGCACCAGGCGCCAGCCGATCAGTGCAACGAATGCGACGCCGGTCGCGGCCACTGCCAGCCCCACGGGGGTGAAATCGAACATGGAAAAGGTGCCCGCACCGGTCTGGCTGCGAAAGCCCGACACGATCAGGTTCGGCGGCGTGCCGATCAGCGTCGTCATGCCGCCGAGGATCGAGCCGAATGCCAGCGGCATCAGCACCCGCCCCGGCGGCATGTCCTGGCGCGAGGCGATCTGGATCGCCACCGGCATCAGCAGCGCCAGCGCACCGACGTTGTTCATGAATGCCGACAGCACCGCGCCGACAACGGTCAGCGCCGCAATGGCCAGCGTCGGCCCCGCCCTGGCAGGCAGCACGACCCGCGCCAGCGCATCGACCGCACCCGAAGTCTGCAGCCCGCGGCTCAGCACCAGTACGCAAGCCACCGTGATCACGGCCGGATGGCCAAACCCGGCGAAAGCCTCGGCCGGCGCGATCAATCCGAACAGCACACAGGCCAGCAAGGCGCCGGCGGCAACCATGTCATGGCGCCAGCGCCCCCACAGGAACATCGCGACCGTCGCGATGAGAATGACAAGAATCAGGCTCTGCTCGCCCGTCATTGAAGCCATTCCTCCATTGATACTCGCGCCAGCCGCCTAATGCGCGCTACATACTGTTGCGCTTGCAGGGGCCGGCCGCAGAGAAAAAAACGCGCCCAAATCGACAGCTTCAGGCTTGAAGGGCGCTGAGCATCATGCCTTCCGTTGCCAACCAGCATTGCCTATCGCCAGAGGGTCAACTGTGCGTTTCCCCCCTGGCAGTTTTCAACCAGGCATACAGCGCGTCATATACCTGCATTCCCTGCTTCAGCATTTCATGGTCATCCCGATACATCTTCGACAACCCCAGCGAAATCGCCAGCAGGCCCGCGCATTGCGGAGCAAGTTCCGGGCGGCCGGTGTCCGCCCCGCGCACGATCACGGCCAGGTCCTGCAGCACCGGATCGCCGAGATCGTGAAGCCTGAGAAAGGCATCGAAGCTGCACAGTTCGCCGACATGGCCATGCGCCACGCCCGGTATGTCGTAAGGAATCGCGCCCGCCGCCTCGGCGACCTGCATGACCTCGGCCGCCGGAACATAGAGGAACTCGGCCTCCGGGTCGATGAAGCGCGCCACCAGCCAGGGACAGGCGATGCGGTCGATCTTGGGCCGCTCGCGCGTCACCCACTTCATTTGCTGTCGAGCTTGCCGCCCGCCGCCTTGTAGCCTTCGATGCCGCCCTCGATGAAGCGCGCCTTGATGCCTTCCGCGTGCAGGCGGTCGACCACGCTGTTCGACACGCTGCCGCCGCGCACGCAATAGATCACCACGTTGTGGGTCCTGGGCACGGCGCCGACCCAGGCGTCGATTTTTTCCGGGTCCTTCCAGAACGCGCCGGGGATGATTTCGTGCGAGGCGGCGTAGTCGGCCTCCCGCCGCACGTCCAGCACCAGCACATCGTCGGGTTTGACCTTGGCCGGATGGATGCTGCGCGGCATGTCCGGGCACTTGTCGGTGGGGTTGGCGCAGCCGCAGCGCTTGGGTGCCTGATTGTTGTCTTCCATGCTGTCCTCGACTCAAACAAATAAGGTATAAGCCAGCCCGAGCAGGGCGCACACGCCGATCACCTTCATGATGTCGGCCTTGTATCTCCATAGTGCCACGAAGGCGGCAATGGCGACGATGACCGGGAACCATTCGAAGGCCCCGGCAAAGGGTTCGGCTGTACTGCCCTGCGGCCAGAAAGTATGCCACGCGAAGAATACCGCGAGATTCAGGATCACGCCGACCACGGCGGCGGTGATGCCGAGCAGCGGCGCGGTGAACCTGATCTCGTTGCGCGTGGCCTCGACCAGCGGCCCGCCGGCGAGGATGAACAGGAAGGACGGCAGGAAGGTGAAAAAGGTCGCCACCGCCGCGCCGGCAATGCCGCCGGCAATGGCGTTGCCGAACACGCCCTTCGCCACGCCGCCGAGATAGCCCACCCAGGTGACGATCATGATCAGCGGGCCCGGGGTGGTTTCGCCCAGCGCCAGGCCGTCCATCATCTGCGGACCGGTAAGCCAGCCAAACTGCTCCACCCCGCCCTGGTAGACGTAAGGCAGCACGGCGTAGGCGCCGCCGATGGTGAGAAAGGCCGCCTTGGTGAAGAACCCGCCCATGTCGGCAAGCGTTTGCTCTCTGCCGATGACGATCATGGCAATAATCCAGATCAGAACGAAGGCAGCCGCCTTCAGCACGAGCCTGCTCCAGGAGAATTTCGCATGCGCCGGCGTCGGGGTGTCGTCATCGATGATCGCGGCGCCGTAGCTCTTGTGGCTGGCGCCATGGGCGCCTCCCACGCCCTTGAACTTGCCCGGCAGAAACTTGCCGCCGAGCGCGCCCAGCACGCCCGCCGCCAGCACGATCCAGGGAAAGCCGATGTCGAACACGAAAATGCCGACGAAGGCCAGCGCCGCCATGGCCCACAGCACTTCATTGTCCAAGGCGCGCGAGCCGATGCGCCAGGCCGCGAACAGCACGATCGCCACCACCGCGGGCTTGATGCCGTAGAAAATGCCCTGCACCAGCGGCACGTCACCCCAGGCGAGATAAATGCCGGCAAGCAGCGACAGCAGCGCGAAGCCCGGCAGGAAGAACAGCACGCCGGCGACGACTGCGCCGCGAATGCCATGCATCAGCCAGGCGATGTAAATGGCGAGCTGGGTCGCCTCCGGCCCCGGCAGCAGCATGCAGTAATTGAGCGCGTGCAGGAAGCGGTGTTCGGAAATCCAGCGGCGCTTCTCTACCAGTTCCTGGTGCATGATGGAAATCTGTCCGGCGGGGCCGCCGAAGCTGATGAAGCCGAGCTTGAGCCAGTATTTGAATGCTTCGCCCAGGGAAACGGGCGCGGGGACTGTCTGTTGTGCGGTGTCCAAGGAAAATCCTCCAAGCGGTTGGATATGTTTTCAGATTGCCAAGCTTGGACGGGACACCGTCTTGCTGAAGAATTTCAGGATGCCGGGGGCTGGCGCCCCGACACGAAAATTATATCGGCGTTTGCGCGGTTTTGGAACGCAGGTAATACAGATAATCCATCTCCGGCGCGATGCCGTCCAGCTGCGTGATCGCCGTGGACACCTGGCCGCGATGGTGGTTGAAATGGGTGAGCATGTGGGTCAGCACGGCGGCGGCAGGCAGGGTATTCACCTTGCCGTTGCTGGCGGTGAACGTCACGTCCCGCATGAACCAGCTTTCGTCCTGTCCGGCAAGCCACTCGGCCATGGCGGCGAGGTTTTCGCGCAGGCCCCGTTTCAGGGCTCCCCAGTCTTCGACCTGGATCATCCTGAAATCGGGGACGACGGGCTGGCCGGTCAAGCGGCCCATCCATACGCGGTTGACCAGCAGCAGGTGGTCGACGGTGTGATGGATGCTGCGAAAGAACAGGCCGTGATCCTGACGGCGCTGCGCCTCGGAAAGCTTGTCCAGCTCGGCGAACAGCACCTCGTTGGCCCAGGCGTGGTAGCGCGCGAGGTCGACGAAATAATCGCGCCAGGCGCTCATGCGCGCAGTTCCTTGTCGAGCAAGGCCTTGAGCTTGACGAAATCCAGCTCGCCGATTTTCTTTTCCAGCAACGCGCCGTCCTTGCCGATGATGAAGCTGGTGGGCGTGAGGCTCACGTTGCCAAAGGCCGCCACCGCCTCGCCCTTGAGGTCCATCGCCACCGGGAAGGGCAGCTGCCAGTCCTCGACGAACTTCAGCACGTAATTGGGCGGGTCGTAGGGCATGGTCACGGCGATGATTTCGAAGCCCTTGTCCTTGTATGCCTTGTAGGTTTCGACCATGCCCGGCATTTCCTTGATGCAGCCGGGGCAGGAGGTGGCCCAGAAGTTCACCAGCACCACCTTGCCGCGCAGGTCGTCGAGCGCGATCTTCTCGCCCTCGAGCGTGGTGAAGCTGGACGCCGGCGCCTGCGGCTTCGAGATGAGCGTATAGATCAGCGCGCCGACGACGAAGAAGGCGAGCAGCACGCCGACGATGAATTTGGTCTTGGTCATGAGTGGCAAAGCTCCAGTACGGGATTGCCGCGTCGGCTTCGCCTCCTCGCAATGACGTCATTGCGAGGGCCGCAGGCCCGTGGCAATCCATGGGTTTTCATCAGGCCGGATAGGCTCGCATGAGCTTGATGTAGTGTTCGGCCGAGTAGTTGAAATAGGCAATNNAGCACCTTGCCTTCCGGCACCAGCGAGCCCGCGCCCAGCAGCACATGTTTCCGGATGAGCGCGCGGTCGAGGATGATGGAACCCATGCCGATCAGGCACTCGTCCTCGATGGTGCAGGCATGCAGGATCACGCTGTGGCCCACGGTCACGCGCGCGCCGATGACCAGCGGCCCGCCCTTGGGGTCGGCCGCGGTCTTGTGCGACACGTGCAGCACGGAATTGTCCTGGATGTTGCTGGCGGCGCCGATCTCGATGGAATTGACGTCGCCGCGCACCACCGCCCCCGGCCATACCGAGGCGTTCTCGCCGAGCGCAACCTCGCCGATGACCGTGGCGCGCGGATGCACCCAGGCCCCGGAGGCGAGCTTGGGGTAAATGCCGTTGAAGGGGCTGATGGCTGAATCCATGTCGGACAAAGGGTTGAAAGTGGCGATTCCGGCGTAAATTATAATCGTTGTGAACGAAACCTTTTTTGCACAAAGAGGACAGGAGGTTTTCTGCCTGGTTTCCTCTTGCCCTCCTGTCCTCATCGTTAATCATGCCCTCAGGTATTTTATGAATCCCCTGCTCGACTTTTCCGGTTTGCCGCGTTTTTCCGAGATCCGCCCCGAACACGTCACCCCCGCCGTGGACGAACTGCTGGCCGCCTGCCGCAAGGTAGTGGACGCGATCATGGCCGACAAGGGCGAGTCGACCTGGCAGAACTTCGTGGCGCCCATGGAGGATGCCAACGAACACCTGTCGCGCGCCTGGGGCCAGGTCTCGCACCTGCACGGCGTGATGGACTCGCCCGAGTTGCGCGAGGTTTACAACGAAAACCTGCCCAAGATCACCCAGTACTACGCCGAACTGGGCCAGCATGAAGGCTTGTTCCGCAAGTTCCGGGCCTTGAAACGCTCGATCCCTTATGCCGCCTTTACCGAGGCCCAGCAAAAAATCGTCGAAAACGAACTGCGCGATTTCAAGCTGGGCGGCGCCGAACTGGGCGAGGCCGACAAGAAGCGCTTCATGGAAATCCAGCAGGAACTCGCCGCGCTGTCAGCCAGGTTCGAAGAGAACCTGCTCGACGCCACCAACGCCTTTTCCCACATCGCGGAGAACCGCAGCGATCTGGCCGGCATTCCCGATGACGTGCTGGAAATGGCGGCGGAGGCGGCCAAGGCCGACGGCAAGCCGGGCTGGAAATTCAGCCTGCACATGCCTTCCTACCTGCCGGTGATGCAGTACGCCGACAACCGCGGCTTGCGTGAAACCCTGTACCGCGCCTACGTCACCCGCGCCTCCGAATTCGGCCCGGAAAAACTCGACAACACCGCGCTCGTGCACGGCATCGTGCGGCTGCGTCGCGAAGCCGCCCGTCTGCTGGGCTTCAACAACTACGCCGAGGTGTCGCTCGAACCCAAGATGGCGGAAACCCCGGCACAGGTGCTGGACTTCCTCAACGAACTCGCCGTCCGCGCCAAGCCTTACGCGATGCGCGACATGCAGGAGCTGCGCGAATTCGCCGCCCGCGAACTCAACCTCCCCGACCTGCAGGCCTGGGACATCGCCTATGCCAGCGAGAAGCTGCGCGTGGCGCGTTACAGCTTCTCCGACCACGAGGTAAAGCAGTACTTCCCCGAGCCCCATGTATTGACGGGCATGTTCAAAGTGGTGGAAACCCTCTACGGCCTGCACATCCGCCCGTCGCAGGCGCCGGTGTGGCATGAAGATGTCAAATTCTTCGAGATCAATGACCACAGCGGCCAGAAGATCGGCGAGTTCTACCTCGACCTCTACGCCCGCGCCAGCAAGCGCGGCGGCGCCTGGATGGACGACGCCATCACTCGCCGCAAAAAGGGCGAGGGCATCCAGACCCCGGTGGCCTACCTCAACTGCAACTACACCGCCCCACTGTCCGCAAAAGGGCAGCCCGGCAAGCCTGCGCTGTTCACCCACGACGAAGTCATCACCCTGTTCCACGAGTTCGGCCACGGCCTGCACCACCTGCTGACCAAAATCGAGGACCTTGGCGTGTCCGGCATCAACGGCGTGGAATGGGACGCGGTCGAGCTGCCCTCGCAGTTCATGGAAAACTTCTGCTGGGAATGGGATGTGCTGCGCCACATGGCCAAACACGTCGACACCGGCGAGGCGCTGCCGCGCGAGCTGTTCGACAGGATGCTGGCGGCGAAGAACTTCCAGGCCGGCATGCAGACCATGCGCCAGCTGGAGTTCTCGCTGTTCGACATGCACCTGCACCACGACTTCGATCCCGACGGCAGGGAATCCGCGCTCGACCTCCTGAACCGCATCCGCGCCCGGGTCGCCGTGGTCGTGCCGCCCGAATACAACCGCTTCCCCAACAACTTCTCGCACAT
>DISR01000001.1 GCA_002421825.1 Thiobacillus sp. UBA6205
TGTGGGGCTGTGCTTTTGTGGGGCTGTGATTTTTTTGTGGGAGCGGCGCCCTCGCCGCGATCGGCGTTTCATCCACCGCAAACATCGGCCCGGGGGCGGGCCTCCTACAACACCCACTGTGTGGGGCTGTGCTTTTGTGGGGCTGTGCTTTTTTTGTGGGAGCGGCGCCNNCCCATCGGCCCGAGGGCGGGCCTCCAGCAGCAACTCGCCGCAGGCGCGTTTAGGACAGCTCGGCCGCACGCACCACGGCGCGCGCCTTGTTGCGGGTTTCTTCCCATTCGTTTTCCGGCACCGAATCGGCCACGATGCCGGCGCCGGCCTGGACAAACAGCGTGCCGTCCTTGACCACGGCGGTACGGATGGCAATGGCGAGGTCCATGTCGCCGTTGAAGCCCATGTAGCCCACCGCGCCGGCGTAGATGCCGCGCTTCGTGGGCTCCAGTTCGTCGATGATTTCCATGGCGCGCACCTTGGGGGCGCCGGACACGGTGCCGGCCGGAAAGGTGGCGCGCAGCACGTCCATGGAACTCAGGTCAGATTTGAGTTTGCCTTCGACGTTGGAGACGATGTGCATGACGTGCGAGTAGCGTTCGATGCTCATGTTCTCGGTGACCTTGACGCTGCCGGTCTCGGCCACGCGGCCGAGGTCGTTGCGGCCGAGGTCGAGCAGTTGCAGGTGCTCGGCGCATTCCTTGGGGTCGGCGAGCAGTTCCTGCTCCAGCGCGAGGTCGTGCTCGCGGTCGTGGCCGCGCGGGCGCGTGCCGGCGATCGGGCGCACGGTGACGGTCTCGCCTTCGCGCCGCACCAGGATTTCCGGCGAGGAGCCGACCACGTGGTGGTTGCCCATGTCGTAATAGAACATGTAGGGCGAGGGGTTGAGGCTGCGCAGCGCGCGGTAGAGCGTGAGCGGGCTCGCGGCAAAGGGGCGGCGCATGCGCTGCGAGAGCACCACCTGCATGATGTCGCCGTCGGTGATGTACTGCTTGGCCCTGAGCACCGCGGCCTTGAAGGCTGCCTCGCCGAACTCGGAAACAGCCTCGGCGTGCGCGACCGCTTCCGCCCTGGGCGGTGTCAGCGAAGCCAGCATGCGTTCACGATGCGCATGCAGGCGGCCCAAGGCCGCCTCATAGGCGCCTTCCTGCATGGGATCGGCATAGACGATCAGGGTCAGGCGCCCGGACAGGTTGTCCACCACCGCCAGTTCGTCGGTGAGCATGAGCAGGATGTCCGGTACGTTGAGTTCGTCGGGCTTCCTCGTCTGCGCCAGGCGCTTTTCGATGTAGCGGATGGTGTCGTAGCCGAAATAGCCGGCCAGCCCGCCGGCAAAGCGCGGCCCGCCGGCGAGCGGCGCGGCCTTGAAGCGCGCGAGGTAAGCTTCGATGAAGGCCAGCGGGTCGGCGGTTTCATGCTCTTCCGTCACCGCGCCGTCCTGTTCCAGCGTCAGGGTGTGGGCGCGCACGCGGATCAGGGTGTGCGCCGGCAGGCCGATGATGGAATAGCGGCCGAAGCGCTCGCCGCCCTGCACCGATTCGAGCAGGTAGGTGTAGGGCGCGTTGGCGAGCTTGAGGTAGAGCGCGAGCGGCGTGTCGAGGTCGGCCGGCAGCGCCAAAGTGAGCGGAATGCGGTTGTAGCCCTGGCGGGCAAGTTCGTTGAATTCAGTTTCGGTCATTTTGGCGTAAGGGGTAAGGCGTCAGGAGTCGGGGTTAGACAACAACGCACAGACGCCATCGGCAGCCTGCGGTCGCGCCAATCCGCCTCACGCCTCGCGCCTCACGCCTCACGATCATGCCGCCTTTTTCAAAAGCTGGGCGGCCTCGGCCAGGCTCGGCACCACGGCATCGAGGTCGAGTTCGCTCACCGGACGGCCGCGGTTGTAGCCGTAAGGCACGCAGAACACCGGGCAGCCGGCGGCGCGTGCGGCCTGGGTGTCGTTCAACGAATCGCCGATCAGCAGCAGTTCGCTTGGCTGCACGCCGAACACCTTGCAGGCATGCTGCAGCGGCAGCGGGTCGGGCTTGCGGCGGGGCAGGCTGTCGCCGGACAGGATCAGTTCGAAGTAGTCGAACAGGCCGGTGGCCTTCAGGAGCGGATGGGTGAACTGCTCGGCCTTGTTGGTGATGACGGCCACGTGCAGGCCCATTTTCCTGAAGGCTTGCAGGCCTTCGGCCACGCCGGCAAAAGGATGCGACTGGTCGGCCACGTGCTCGCCGTAATGCTTCTGGTAGAGGGGCAGCGCCTTCGCGAAAAGTTCGGCATCGGGCTCGGCATCCATGTCGCCGGTCAGCACGCGCTTGACCAGGCGCGAAACGCCGTTGCCGATGTAGGTCTTGATGACATCGCGCGAGGGACAGGGCATGCCCAGCTCATTCATCATCAGCTCGGCCGCCAGCGCCAGGTCCGGCGCGGTATCCAGCAGGGTGCCGTCGAGGTCGATGACGACGGCCTTGATATTGATCGGAAATTGCACAGTATTTTTCATCACTTCTTGAACAAGGAGGACAAGAGGACAGGAGCAACTCTCCTTGTCTTTCCTCTTGTCCTCATGTCCTCTTTGTAAAAATTCAGACCTTGGCCAGTTCCGCGCGCATGGCGGCGATGACGCTGTCGTAGCGGTGCGGGTCGCTGTCCTTGGCGGCGCCGAACACGGCGGAACCGGCGACGAAGGTGTCCACGCCGGCGCGCGCGACCTCGGCGATGTTGGCCGGGCCGACGCCGCCGTCGATCTCGATCTCGACCTTGAGGCCGCGCTCATCGATCATCTTGCGCACGGCGCGCGCCTTGTCGAGCACGTAGGGGATGAACTTCTGGCCGCCGAAGCCCGGGTTGACGCTCATCAAGAGCACCATGTCGAGCTTGTCGAGCGTGTATTCGAGGACGTCGAGCGGGGTGGCGGGGTTGAACACCAGGCCGGCCTTGCAGCCGTTTTCCTTGATCAGCCCGATGGTGCGGTCAATGTGCTCGGACGCTTCCGGGTGGAAGGTGATGTAGGTGGCGCCGGCCTTGGCGAAATCGGGGATGATGCGGTCGACCGGCTTGACCATCAGGTG
>DISR01000031.1 GCA_002421825.1 Thiobacillus sp. UBA6205
GTAGGAGGGCATCAGCACCACGTTCCTGGCGATGAAGGAACCGCGGCGCGCGGCCGCCGGCGGCACCACGCGGAAGCCGCCTTCGCGGAAATCCCTGGAGTTGTAGTCGGCGAACTTGGACGGCACCTTGTCGAAATAATTGGTGAAGCCGCCCTTGATGAAGCTGTTGTCCTCCAGGCGAAAGGACAGCAGCACGGCCTTCTTGATCCACTGGTGGGTCTTCCATTCCTGTCCTTGTACGCGTTCGGCCACGCGCAGCTGGCCCTTGTCCAGCATCTCGAGCACGGAATAGACCGCATCCTTGACCTTGGCGTCGGCATTGCGCGGCGTGATGTCGGCGCGGCGTTCAAAGGCTTCCTCGATGATTTGCTGCAGTTCTTGCATGGCGTTTCCTTGTGTCGGTAGTGAAGTGTTCTGTAGGGGAATGGGGGGATGACAGTCAGCTTTCCCGGATGAAGTCGACGACGCGCTGTGCGGCGTCCCGGCATTGTTGCAGATTATCGACCAGGGCGATGCGCACCATCCCCTTGCCCGGGTTCCGGCCCCCGGCCTCGCGCGCAAGGTAGCTGCCGGGCAGCACGGTAACGTGCTTGCGCGCAAAAAGCTCGCGCGCGAAGCCGGTATCGTCCCCGCCGGGCACGGCGGCCCACAGATAGAAGGCGGCATCGGGCATGGGAGCATGCATCACGCCGTTCAGCACCGGCTGCACGGCGGCAAACTTTTCCGCATACAGACGGCGGTTTTCTATTACATGCGCTTCGTCCGCCCAGGCTGCGGCGCTGGCCGCCTGGATCATGGGCGACATGGCCGAACCGTGATAGGTGCGGTAGAGCAGGAATTTCCGCATCACCTCGGCGTCGCCGGCGACGAAGCCCGAGCGCAGGCCGGGCACGTTGGAACGCTTGGACAAGGAGTTGAACACGAGCAGGTTCCTGTGGCCGCGGCCGAGCTGCTTGGCCGCGGTGAGCGCGCCAAGAGGGGGATGGGTCTCGTCGAAATGGATTTCCGAATAGCATTCGTCGCTGGCGATGACGAAACCGTGCCGGTCGGCGAGATCGAAAATCGTTTTCCAGTCATCGAGCGTCATGACCTTGCCGGTGGGATTGCCGGGTGAACAGACATAGGCCAACTGCACGGTTTCCCAGAGGTCTTCGGGCGCGGTCTCCCAGGCCATGCGGTAGCCGTTGTCCGCCGTGGTGTTGAGGTAGTAGGGCGTGGCGCCGGCGAGCAGGGCGGCGCCTTCGTAGATCTGGTAGAAGGGATTGGGCGAGACCACGCGCTTCTTGTGGCGGGTGGGGTCGACCACGGCCTGGGCGAAGGCGAACAAGGCCTCGCGACTGCCATTGACCGGGAGGATCTCCGTGGCCGGGTCGAGTTCGACCCCGTAGCGCTGCGCACACCAGGCCGCGACGGACTGGCGCAAGACGTCAGAACCCTGGGTCAGCGGGTAATTCGACAGTCCCGCCATGTTGGCCGTCAAAGCCTGTTTGATAAACTCTGGCGTGGCATGCTTCGGTTCGCCGATCGACAGATTGACGGGCGTCAACCCCGGATTGGGGGAGATGCCGGCAAACAGCTCCCGCAGCTTCTGGAACGGGTAGGAGTGGAGTTGATCGAGCCTGGAATTCATTGATTTTTATCGAGCTAACCGCCTGAAACGGCGAATTTTACACCTTATGAGTTTGCGTTTATTGCCCGTGCTGGGCCTGTTGTTCGGCGCCAGCATGTGGGGGCTGATCTGGTATCCCTACCGCCTGCTGCAGGATGGCGGGGTGGGGGGCGTGGTGTCCTCGCTGGCCTCCTATGCCATTCCCCTGGTTCTGGCGCTGCCGTTCTTCTGGCGCCACCTGGGATCGGCGCGCGCGCACCTGGGCTGGCTGGCGCTGCTGGGCCTGGCCGCGGGCTGGACCAACATGGGTTATGTACTGGCCGTGATCGGCGGCGAGATCATGCGCGTGGTGCTGCTGTTTTATCTCGCACCCGTCTGGACCGTGATCTTTTCGCGCTGGCTCCTGGGCGAGAAACTGTCCGTCTGGGGCTGGCTGATCATGGCCTTCTCCTTTGCCGGTGCGCTCACCATGCTGTGGCCGGATAGCGGAGGACTGCCGCTGCCGGCCAACCAGGCGGAATGGATTGCGCTTTCCGCCGGCGCCACTTTTGCGCTGGCCAACGTCGTTACCCGCAAGTTGAACGAAGCCGGCATCTGGGCCAAGTCCCTCGCCGTATGGGGCGGGGTGACCGTGGTTGCGCTCGTCGCGCTGATGGCAGAATCGCGTCCGTTCGAATTCGCCGGAGGCGCCTCGGCATTCGTGTGGCTGCTGCTTCTCGGCGTCGGGCTGTGCATCGGCCTCATGACCGTGGCCGTGCAATATGGCCTGACGCACACTCTGGCCAACCAGGCCATCATCATTTTCCTGTTCGAACTGGTGGTGGCCGCGGTCGCCTCCTGGTTCCTGGCAAACGAGGCGCTGACCTTGCGCGAATGGCTCGGCGGCATCTTGATCATTGCCGGCAGCCTGTTCTCCGGACATGTCGAGCACAAACCCGGAAACCCGGATTGATCGCTCTCGCCATTCGGATTTGCCTTATGCTCTTTGCAAGCCTTGCTTTCGTTAAGCATCCCCGGTCGGGTGCGTCCAACTGAGATTTCCAGCTTGAACATGAAAATCCACAGCCTGCTGCATGGTTCCCTGCTGATCGAAGAGCTTTCGCGCGCACGGGCTTTCTACGAGGGCGTACTGGGGCTTCTGCCCAGTCCCGAGCGTCCGGACATGAGTTTCGAAGGTGTTTGGTACGCGCTCGGCGCGCAGCAGATCCACCTGATCTGCCTGCCCAGCCCAGAAAAGGGGTTGCTCCGACCGGCGCATGGGGGGCGCGACCGGCACGTGGCCCTGGGCGTGGATTCGGTGGAAGCGCTGGCAAGGCGCCTGGATGCGGCGGGCATTTCTTATACGCGCAGCCAGTCCGGGAGGGCCGCACTGTTCTGCAGGGATCCCGACGACAATGCGCTGGAATTCATTGAGGCTCCGGTTGCCGGACGATCAGCAGACGCGGCACCTGCGGAGCAAGGCTGGCCGCCGCAGGCACGGCGCCAGGCACGGGAAAGCAGCTCCCTCAGCAAGGCGACAAAGCGCTGATTGTCTTCCGGCGGCGCGGACGTGATGCGCATGAAGCCGTGACCGAGCGCAGGATCGTCCAGGAGTTTGATGAGGATGTCGCGGCCTTGCAGAAATCCAGTCCGGCGGGGCGCCTGCCGATCGGGCAGCTCAGGATGGCATCATGCCCCGGTTGCGTACGATGACTTGCAATCCGGGTTGCAGGCTGTGCAGGCGGTTGAAAAACACCTCGCCGGCAAAGACTCTTCCGTCGCGCCGCCTGGCCAGGAAGGGAATGGCGCAATGGCACAGGTATTTGAGGCGCGGGTTGACCTCATTGCGGACAACCAGGGCAACGCCTTCGAGCTTGGGCAACAGCAAGGACACATGATGGCCGAGCAACTCGGCAGCGGGATAGCCGAAGAGCTTTTCGCAGGACTTGCTGCAGGTCTGGATCAAGCCTTCATCGTCAAGCGCCATCGTCGCCAGGCCGGCATCGCCATTTGCGGAAGGAGGGGCGATAGGAAGATGGGAGAGGTCGCTCACTGGTTTCGTCATCCGGGCTGTCGGATATTGGGGCCATCCGGACCGGCCCGGCATGCGGATTGGCTCATGACGGGGATTGCACCATAACAATGTGAAATTTTCATGAACCCTGCCGGGGCCCGAAGTCCGCCCATGGAGGGCGGCGCTTGCCCGCCAGCCTTGAGCGCCTATCATGAAAGTGTGGTTCGAATAACGAGGAGGACAGCAAATGACCCGGCCAAGCCGCGAAGATCTCGGCAAAATCACCCTTATGTTGCGCGACCGCCAGAAGGCTTTGCTGGAAGAGCTTCAAGCCGAGTTCGATGAGCGCGGCACACAGCAACTGATCGAGTTGATGGGGCGTGAGCCGGGAGACGGTGGCGACGTGTCGCTGGCAGATGCGGTCGCTGACATGAATATCCAGCGGGCTGATCGCCAAATCCATGAACTGCGCGACATCGATGCCGCCTTTGCCCGCATGAAGTCGGGGGATTTCGGCATTTGCGCCGATTGCGGCGCAGAAATCCCGCCGCAGCGCTTGCTGGCTCATCCTGCAGCCAAGCGTTGCATGGCTTGCCAGCAAAGGCATGAGCGGCTTTTTGCGCAGGAGGGGCGGCCAAAACTGTAGCCTGTTTGCCATCCCTCCTCTATGGAACACCGATTGGCGAATTGACTTAAGGAGTCATCATGCAAGTTCCCCTGCAAATCACCTTCCATGACATAACCCACTCCGAAGCGCTGGAGACCCATATCCGTGAGAAGGCGCAGAAACTGGAGCAGTTCTATTCGGCACTGATCGGCTGCAAGGTGGTGGTCGACCAGCCCGGTCTGCATCAACACAAGGGCAAGCCTTTCAACATCCGCATCGACCTCACGGTGCCCGGCGCGGAAATTGTCGTCGACCGCCAGAAGAACGAGGATGTATATGTTGCCCTGCGCGACGCCTTCGACGCCGCGCGCAGGAAGCTCGAAGATTATGGCCGCCGTCAGCGACTCGAAGTCAAGACGCATGAGCCTGTGCTGTCCGGGAGGGTGGCGAGACTGATTCCGGAAGAACGCTTCGGTTTCATCGCCGGGATCGACGGGCGCGAGTTCTACTTCTCGGCCATGAACCTGGCGAACGGCAATTACGACCAGTTGCAGGAAGGCGACGATGTGCGCTTTCTGGAAGATGCCGGCAAGGACGGCTTGCAGGCCAGGCGCGTCACGCTGCACGGACACGAGGAAGCCTAGCTGTCATTACCCTCGCATCGATTGCGCGGCAGGCAAAGCGGCAACCTTTGCCGCTTCATTTTTCAGGTCGGGTTTCTGTCTTCCAGGTTGCGGATCAGCACCAGATGGCGGCAGGTGCCGTGCAGACAGTCCTGGCGCAGGGCAACCATGACGGAGATGGTGTTGCCGTCTGCATGCATTGCCTCCATGGGAATTTCACTGAACTGTCCCTTGTGCCTTTCCAGCGCCGGAAGAATCCGGCTGACAGGCTTGCCCAGCATGGAACTCTCCGGGTAGCCGAACAGGCTGAATGCCGTATCACCGTACGTGCATACCTGGTAATCGGCATCCAGCGTGATCGCGGTGTATGGAATGTAACTGCGGCGGGTTTTTTTCCCGTTGAGAACGGTTTGCTCTGACACTTTGATCCCCTGCTCTTTATGAATGACGTTGTGTGCACATCAGCAACGCAGACAGTAGATATCCGCCAGTACGGATTGTCAATGCGACTAAAGTCCGATGGTGGAGATCGGGCAGGTTCAGCGGCTCGAAAAAAGCGCATTCCCCAGATGCGCCAGCCTGGCTGCGCCATATGCGGCCTCGCCATTGAGCGCGGCCGATACGGGCAGCCCCAATACACGCTGGCGAATCAAGCGCCAGGCAAGGTTTTGCGCGCCGCCGCCTGCGCTCAGCACTCGCCTCACGGGGCTGGCGCCCAATTCCATCAGGCGCCGGTAGCCCTGTGCCTCGATACGCGCCATGCCTTCCAGCAGGCCGTTCAGAAAGTCGGCATCTTTGGGCGGCCGAGGGGCCAGGCGAGGCATCAAGCCCGGGTCGTTGATCGGGAAGCGCTCGCCGGGGGCGGGCAGGGGGTAGTAATCGAGTCCGCTGGGTTGGCCGGGATTGATCTGCGCGGACAGCCGTTCAAGGTCGGCGTCGCTGAAATGCTGTTTCAACACGCCGCCGCCACTGTTGCTCGCGCCGCCTGCCAGCCACAGGCGGCCGAAGCGATGCGAATAGACGCCGCTGGCCGCATCCTCCACGCGGGTTTCGGACAGCAGCTTCAGCACCAGCGTCGTGCCCAGCGAAGTCACGGCATCGCCCGGCCCGCGGGCACCGGCAGCAATGAAGGCGGCAATGCTGTCGGTAGTGCCGGCCCGCACGATGCAGGCGGGAGGCAGGCCAAAACGCTTCGCCGTTCCTGCATCGAGAGCCGCAATGACATCGCCCGGCACCAGCACTTTTTGTTGCCAGCGACTTCCCGGCAACCGGTTCACCCAATCCGGCCAGTTCAATTTTTCGACATCGAAACCGGATTTCAGCGCGTTGTGATAGTCGGTGATGCCGCCTTTGCCGGTCAGCAAGGCGGCCAGCCAGTCTGCCTGATGGAAACAGAACGCGGCCTGGGGAAAATGCCGTGCCAGCCACAGGCGTTTGGCCAGGCCCGAACTGGGGCCGTATCGGGGGGTGGCAATCTCGCGCGCTTCCTCGACAGCACGGGCGTCGTTATAGGGCAGGGCGGGGCTGACAGGCTCGAATGAAGCGTCTGTTGCCAGCAGGGTGCCCGAAGTGCCGTCGATGGCGATGGCGGACAGGCTGGCGCGGACAGCGGCAGGCAAGTCATCGATCAGCCCGAACAGCGCTTCGCGCCAGGCTTGCGGATTGCCGGGGTCAGCATAAGCCGCGCGGGATTCGAAGGCGATCTCCCCGGCCTTGTTGAGTACACAGGCGCGGGCGCCAGAGGTGCCGAAATCGAGTCCGAGAAAAAATCCCATTTCAGGCAAAGGGGACAAGAGGCACAGGAGGAAAAACGCGACAGGAAACTGCTTTCCTCATGTCCTCCTGTCCTCTTTGTGAAAAATCGATCAACCGCGGGTGTTGGACTGATGCTCGAACTGGCTTAGGTCTACCCTGGGCGCGGGTTTCCAGCCTTTTTTGCGGTGCTCGGCCACGACATTGGTGAAAATGCCGCCGCGAACAAAGAACCTGGCGGTCAGCCGCATGAACCTTGGCTTGGTCGCCTTCACCAGATCGTCGAGGATGCGGTTGGTGACGTCTTCGTGAAAGTGGCCTTCGTTCCTGAAACCCCAGATGTAGAGCTTGAGGCTTTTCAGTTCCACGCAGGCCCTGTCCGGGATGTAGTCGAGGGTGAGCGTGGCGAAATCGGGCTGCCCGGTCTTGGGGCAAAGACACGTGAATTCAGGGATTTCCATGTGAATGTGGAAATCCCGTTCAGGTTTGGGGTTGGAGAAGGTTTCCAGTTTCTTGGAGGGGGAAGAGGGCATGGCAGGCTCGGTGTAGAATTCGCAAAAGACTGGCTGGAGGAGGCCAGTTGTTGTCGCCAATTATATAAGCAACGGGTAATCATCTTGCGTCTCACATCCATCAAACTCGCCGGCTTCAAATCCTTTGTCGATCCCACCACCATCCCCGTTCCCGCGCAACTGACGGGCGTCGTCGGCCCCAACGGCTGCGGCAAGTCCAACGTCATCGACGCGGTGCGCTGGGTATTGGGCGAATCCTCGGCCAAGCACCTGCGCGGCGAGTCCATGCAGGACGTGATCTTCAACGGCTCTTCGGCGAGAAAGCCGGTGTCGCGCGCCTCCGTCGAACTGATCTTCGACAACAGCCAGGGCAAGGCCTCCGGCCAGTGGTCGCAGTACGGCGAGATTTCGGTCAAGCGCGTGCTGACCCGCAACGGCGATTCCAGCTACTACATCAACAACCTGCACGTGCGCCGCCGCGACGTGGCCGACCTCTTCATGGGCACGGGCCTGGGTGCGCGCGCCTACGCCATCATCGAGCAGGGCATGATTTCGCGCGTGATCGAGGCCAAGCCGGAAGAACTGCGCGCCTACCTGGAGGAAGCCGCCGGCATTTCCAAGTACAAGGAGCGGCGCAAGGAAACCGAGGCGCGCCTGAGGGATGCGCGCGACAACCTCAACCGCGTCGAGGACATCCGCCAGGAACTCGACAAGCAGATCGAAAAGCTCGCCGGCCAGGCTGAAATCGCCCAGCAATACAAGGCCTTCCAGGAACAGCTTACGACTTCGCAGCACATGCTGTGGTACGTGAGAAAGCGCGATGCGCAGGCTGCGCGCGGGCGCCTGGCGCGCGATCTCGGCGAAGCCGGCAACCGCCTGGAAGCGGAAACCGCGCGCCTGCGCGAGATCGAAGCCCAGCTCGAAACCACGCGCAACGAGCATTACGCCTCGCAGGACAGCTTCAACGTGCTGCAGGGCGAGTACTACTCGGCCCAATCGGAAGTCTCGCGCATCGAACAGGCGCTGAGCCACCTGCGCACCACGCGCGAGCGCCTGTCGCGCCAGCAGGGTGAGCTGGAGACCCGCAACCAGTCGCTGAACGAGCGCATCGCCGCCGCGGCCGCGGAAAAGGAAAGCCAGGCCAGCAAGCTCGCCAACCTCGCCGACTTGCTGGCCCAGGCCGAGGCGCGCCTCACCGCTGCTTCCAGCCAGCATCTTCCGGAAAAGGAAGAAGCGCTGAGGCAGGCGCAGCAAGCCGTGGGCGAGGCCCAGCGCGAACTCGCCAATGCCGAACAGAACCGCCAGGTGGACGAAACCCATCTTGCCCACGCCAAAAAAACCGTCCAGCAGCTGGAAGAGCGCAAGGAGCGCCTGGACAAGGAACTCGCCCAGCTGCCGCGCCCCGATGCCGACGCGCTTTCGTCCAAGGAGGCCGAACTGGCCGAGCTGGCCGAAACCCTGAACCAGGCCCAAGCCCAGCTGGAAAGCCACGATGCCGAACTGCCCAGGCTGGATCAGGCACGCAGCGCGGCCTCGCGCGAACTGGACGAAGCGCGCCGCGAATCTCACCGCCTCGAAGCGGAACTGACCGCGCTCACGAAACTGCAGGAAAGCCTCAAGGCCGACGAAAAGCTGGGGCAGTGGCTGTCGCAGCAGGACCTGAACCATGCCTCACGCATCTGGCAACGCCTCGACGTCGATCCCGGCTGGGAAGCCGCGGTGGAAGCCGTGCTGCGCGAGCGCCTGCAGGCGCTGGAAACCGATGCGCGCGACAACTGGTTTGCCGAGGCGCCGCCCTCGCGCATGACCGTGTTCGACGCAGCGGGCGAGGCCGGCGCAGCTGCTGCCGGCAGCCTGCTCTCCCGGCTGCGCGCCAAATCCGGCAACCTGCCCGGTGCCTTGAACGACTGGCTGGCTGGCGTGCTGACCGCAGACAGCGTGGAGGAGGCGCGACGCCGCCAGGGCGGATTGCAGTCCGGGCAGTGCCTGGTCACCCCGCAGGGCCATGTGTTCACCCGCCACAGCGTGACTTTCCACGGCCCGCATACGGCGGTGGAAAGCGTGCTCGCGCGCAGCCGTGACATCGAGAACCTGGGCCGGCAGCTGGAAGAACAAACAGCGCGCGTCGACGAATTCGAGCTAGCCCAGCATGATGCGCAGGCTGCCTACAGTGCCGCACAGCAGTCGGCGCAGCAGTTGCGGCAACAGCTCAATCAGTCGCAAAGCCGCCATCAGGCAATACAGATGGAAGTGATGCGCTTCCAGCAGGCGGTCGAGCGCGTGACCCAGCGCCGCAGCCAGATCGAGAATGAGCTCGCCGACAACGAGAACAGCCTGGTCGAAGAACGCGCCGAGGCCGTTGCCACCGATGAGCGCCTGCACAACCACCGCAGCGAAATCGACTTCGCCCGCGAACGCGTATACGAAGCGCGCCAGGCGCGGGACATCGCCGACCGCGCCGTGCACGAAGCGCGCGAAATGCAGCGCGAGGCCGAGCGCAGCCTGCAGGAAACGCGCTTCATCGAAACCACCGCCGCCAACAAGATCCGCGAGCTGACCGAACTGCTGGCCTCGCTGGAAGCAGAAAAAAGCCAGTCCGCACAATCGCTGGCCACGCTGCAACAGGAAATGTTCGGCCTGGAGGAGGCGCCGCTGGAAACCGGCCTGCAGAACGCCCTGGCCGCACGCGTGGCGCGCGAGGAATCGCTGGCCGCAGCGCGCAATGCATTGGAAGAAATGACCAACCGCCTGCGCAACGAGGACGAGGCCCGCATCCAGTGCGAACAGGGCCTGGGGCCGCTGCGCGAGCGCATGGAACAGTTGCGCCTGAAGGACCAGGAACTGCTGATGACCGAAACCCAGTTCGAGGAAAACCTCAACCAGGCCCAGGCCAACCAGGAGGCACTTAAAGTCAGTTATGAGCAGAGCGCGCCCAAAGCCGGCACTTTGCAGAGCGAAATCAATCGCTTGGGCAGCGATATTGCCGCGCTGGGTGCGGTCAATCTCGCCGCACTGGAAGAGCTGACCGAGGCGCAGGAACGGGCCACTTATCTCGCCAACCAGCATGCCGACCTGATGGAAGCGACCACCACGCTGGAATCCGCGATCAAGAAGATCGACCAGGAAACCCGCGAATTGCTCAAGGCCACCTTCGATAGCGTAAACACCAACCTCGGCGAACTGTTTCCGCAGTTCTTCGGCGGCGGCCGCGCAGAACTGGTGCTGACCGGCGAGGAACTGCTCGACGCCGGCGTGCAGATCATCGCCCAGCCGCCAGGCAAGAAGAATTCCAGCATCCACCTCCTGTCAGGCGGCGAGAAGGCGCTGACCGCGCTCTCCCTGGTGTTCGCGCTGTTCAAGCTCAACCCCGCGCCGTTCTGCCTCTTGGACGAAGTGGACGCGCCGCTCGACGACGCCAACACCGTGCGCTACTCGGAAATGGTCAAGCGCATGTCGGCCGAGACCCAGTTCCTGTTCATCACCCACAACCGCATCACCATGGAAATGGCCCAGCATCTGGCCGGCGTGACCATGAACGAGCCGGGGGTATCGCGCATCGTCGCGGTGGACGTGCAGGAGGCGCTGCGCTTCCAGGAAGCGGCAGCCTGACTGCAATTACGGCCAAGTACGCAAATAGCTCCTATAAATAAAGAGTTGCGCAACAGGGCTTGAGCCTGTTGCAGGCTCGATACCTGGAGGTATTTGCTTTTGAACAAGGCATCTTTTCTGCCGCTCTGCCTGGCGCTGTTGCTTTCGCTGGGCTCGTCGTCCGCATCCGCAAAGCCGGTATTGAGCCTCGATCTGGACGGCGCGGTCGGCCCGGCAACCGCCGACCACGTCGCGCGCGGGCTGAAACATGCCGCTGAAGAAAATGCGCAACTCGTGGTCCTGCGCATGGACACCCCGGGCGGACTCGATACCTCCATGCGCGCCATCATCAAGGACATCCTGGCCTCGCCCGTCCCGGTGGCGACCTATGTCGCGCCCAGCGGCGCGCGCGCGGCCAGTGCCGGTACCTACATCCTCTACGCCAGCCATATCGCCGCGATGGCACCGGGCACCAACCTCGGCGCGGCCACGCCGGTCGCCATGGACGTGCCGGGCCTCGGCGCGCCGCCCAAGCCAGGCGAGGAGGGCAAACCGGCGCCCAGGGACGCCATGGCCGACAAGGTCATGAGCGATGCCGCCGCCTACATCCGCAGCCTCGCGCAACTGCGCGGTCGCAACGCAGAATGGGCGGAAGAGGCGGTGCGCAAATCGGTCAGCCTGTCGGCCAGGGAAGCGCTGCAGCAGAAAGTGATCGACCTCGTGGCCGATGACACGACGCACCTGCTCAAGCAGGTAGACGGCAGGAAAATCAGGCTGGCGAGCGGCAGCGAAGTCGTGCTCGCCACCGTCGGCGCCGGGGTCGTGAAGTTCGAGGCCGACTGGCGCACCCGGCTGCTGACCGCCATCACCTCGCCCGGCGTGGCGCTGATCCTGATGATGATCGGGGTGTACGGCCTGTTCTTCGAGTTCTACAACCCCGGCTTCGGCGTGCCCGGCGTGGTCGGCGCCATCTGCCTGTTGCTGGGGCTTTATGCGCTGCAACAACTGCCGGTGAACTACGCCGGCCTGGCCCTCATCGTGCTCGGCATCGCCTTCATGGTGGCAGAGGCCTTCGTGCCCAGCTTCGGCATCCTGGGCCTGGGCGGCATCGTCGCCTTCGTGTTCGGCGCGGTGATCCTGATCGATATGGAAGTGCCGGGCTTCGGCATTCCCATCGGCCTGATCGTCGGCCTGGCCATCATCAGCGCCGTGATCCTCGCCGGCATTGTCGCGTTCGCGCTCAAGGCCAGGCACCGTCCCGTGGTCAGCGGCGAAGAGGAGCTTCTGGGCAGCCGGGGGGAAATCGTCAACTGCAAGAATGGCACTTGCTGGGCCAGGGTGCACAGCGAGTTGTGGAAAGTGCAAGGAACCGAGCCGCTCGTGGCCGGTCAGCCTGTCAGGGTCACGGGCAGAAACGGCCTGATCCTGACCGTTTCGCCCGTTGGCCCCAAAGGAGAATGAACATGGGATTTGGAATCGACATAGGGATTTCCGGACTGCTGGTCTTTCTGGTCTTGCTGGCGCTGTCGGCGCTGCGCATCCTGCGCGAATACGAACGCGGGGTGATCTTCATGCTGGGGCGCTTCTGGAAGGTGAAGGGCCCCGGCCTCATCCTCGTCATCCCCGGCATCCAGCAGATGGTGCGCGTGGACCTGCGCACCATCGTGTTCGACGTGCCCGAGCAGGACGTCATTTCGCGCGACAACGTCTCGGTCAAGGTCAATGCCGTGGTGTATTTCCGCGTCGTCGACCCGCAGCGCGCCATCATCCAGGTGGAGGATTTTCTCAACGCGACCAGCCAGCTTGCGCAGACCACCCTGCGCGCCGTGCTCGGCAAGCACGAACTGGACGAGATGCTGGCCGAGCGCGAACGCCTGAACGTGGACATCCAGCAGGTGCTGGACGCGCAGACCGATGCCTGGGGCATCAAGGTCTCCAACGTCGAGATCAAGCACGTGGACATCAACGAGACCATGGTGCGCGCCATCGCCAGGCAGGCCGAGGCCGAGCGCGAGCGCCGCGCCAAGGTGATCCATGCCGAGGGCGAACTGCAGGCATCCGAAAAGCTGCTGCAGGCGGCGCAGATGCTCGCGCAGCAACCCGAAGCCATGCAGCTGCGCTACATGCAGACGCTGTCGGCAATTGCCGGCGACAAGTCCTCGACTATCGTTTTCCCCTTGCCGGTGGATATTTTTTCCACGCTGACTAAGCTGGGCCAGGAAAAATCATAAAAACCGGACAACTATCCGGATAATGGCGGACATGCGCAAAATGCAATAAACCAGGCGCAAACTGGCAAGGGAAGTGCTTGAGCCAGAGTGGCTTGGGCAAATGAAGGGGCAGCGAGTGAGTCCGCTCGACAAGTTGTGCGACCTCTACGGGGTCTACCAGGAGTACTACACCATCTGGGGTGAGCATCACCCCGCCAGCGATCGCACCAGGCGCGCGATACTCGCAGCCATGGGCGTGGCGGCCGAAGACGACGCCGCGGTGGAACGCTCGCTGCACGATCATGAATATCGTGCATGGACTCGGATATTGCCGCCGGTTCAGGTCGTGCGCGAGTTTTCCGGCGCTTTGCGCATTCCGTTGTCCATCCCGGCCATGCATGACGGCGATGCATGGCGCTGGCGTTTGCGCACCGAAAGCGGACAGGAAGTTTCCGGCGAGTTTGTGGCGGCCGGCCTGGAAGAGGGCGGCCGCCATCATTTCGAGAACGGCGAATACCTGCGCCGCATGCTGGCGCTCGACCTGCCTGTCGAGGCCGGCTATCACCGCCTGTTCGTCGAGTGCGGCGAGAATCTCCTTGCCGACATGCCGCTCATCGTCGCGCCGCAAACCTGCTACACGCCGCCAGCCATCCAGGGCGATGGCAGAGCCTGGGGGTTCGCCGCCCAGTTATACGGGGTACGCTCAGCGCGCAACTGGGGCATGGGGGATTTCGGCGACCTGCGCGCGATGGTGGATTTCTGCGCGGAATCCGGCGCCGGCACGGTGCTGCTCAATCCCATGCACGCGCTGTTTCCCGACGCGCCTGCACACGCCAGTCCTTACAGCCCTTCCAGCCGGGTGTGGTTCAATACGCTTTATCTCGATGTCGAAGCGCTCGAGGACTTTGCCGAATGCGAAGCGGCACACGATAGGGTAGGGGCTGCCGAGTTCCGGGCCGTGCTGGCCAGATTGCGCGAACACTCACAGGTCGACTATGCCGGTGTGGCGGCAGCCAAACGCGAAATCCTCGAACTGCTGTACCGGCAGTTTCGCACCCGCCACCTTGCCCAAGGCAGCCAGCGCGCCAGCGATTTCCGAACCTTTCAGGCAGAGCATGGCGAAAGCCTGCGCAAGCTGGCGCAGTTCGAGGCCCTGCAGGAACATTTCCACGCGCAGCGGGATTCGGCATGGGGGTGGCCGAGCTGGCCCGGCGCTTATCAGGACCAGCACGGCCCGGAGGTGGCTGCGTTTTCGGAGAAACATGCGGCGCGGGTCGAATTCTACGAATACCTGCAATGGCAGGCGTTCCGCCAGCTGGAAGCCGCCGGCCGACGCGCCTGGGAACGCGGTCTCGGCATCGGCATCATGCTCGACCTCGCCATCGGCGTGGCCGAGGGCGGCGCCGCCACCTGGACCCGGCCTGAACTGTATGCCCGAAGCGCCAGCGCCGGCGCGCCGCCTGACGAGATCAACCTGCTGGGCCAGGACTGGGGATTGCCGCCGTGGATTCCGCACAAATTGCGTGAAGCGGCGTATGAGCCCTTCATCGAACTGTTGCGCACCAACATGCGCTTTGCCGGTGCCCTGCGCATGGATCATGTCATGGGCCTCTACCGCCTGTTCTGGGTGGTGCGCGGACTGCCTGCAACGGAAGGCACTTATGTCAGCTATCCGTTCGAAGACCTGCTCGGCATCCTGGCGCTGGAAAGCCAGCGCAATCGCTGCATGGTGGTGGGCGAGGACTTGGGCACGGTGCCGGATGAAGTGCGCCATGCACTGCACCCGGCCGGCGTGTTGTCGACACGGGTGCTGTATTTCGAGCGCTGGGGCGACGGGAGCATGAAGCCGCCGCGTGATTACCCCGTGCAGGCCGCCGCCGCCGTCACCACCCACGATCTGCCCACACTCACTGGCTTCTGGCAGGGGCTGGACATCGAATTGCGCGAACGCCTGCAGCTGTTTCCGTCAGATGAAGTGCGCAACCGCCAGGTCGCGGCGCGCAACGCGGATCGCCCGCATTTGCTGCAAGCGCTGGAAGGGGAGGGCTTGTTGCCGCCTGGAGGCAAGACGCAACCTGAAGCCTTTCCGGAAATGACGCCGGAACTCGCCCAGGCGGTGTACGCCTACCTCGCGCGTTCGCCATCCAAACTGCTGCTGTTGCAGATGGAGGACGGCTTCGGCATCGCTGAGCAGCCAAATTTGCCCGGCACGACTGAAACAATATATCCCTGCTGGAGACTAAAGCTGCCGGTCGGCCTGGAAGAATGGAGCGGCAACGGCTATCTGCAAAGCATCATCCAGGCCTTGCGCCGGCAACGCGCATGAGGCGGGGGGCGGGTTGCAAGAGCGGCTATTCGTACCGCAAAAATTGCTCGGCCAGAGTGTCGGCGCCGAACTGTTCAATCATGGCTTCAATCTCGGACAGCAGCGTGTCGTCTTCGTCGTCTTCCAAGACCCCGTCGCCGACGAGACGCACGCCCAGGCCTGAAACAATCGCCTCCCTCACCGCGGACAGGGTGGGTGGATTTTCGCGGTTTTCGTCGTTGATCAGGGATTCGATTGCGCGAGAAAGTTGTTCGCTGGCCTGGGTCTGCACAAAATCCACGGCAAGCGCACTTTCGCCGAACTCCTCGATCAATGCCTCCATTTCGTCCAGCAGCGACACATCGACATCGAAATGGTGCAGGCGTTCGGCTTCGCGGAAATCGGCCGGCAACAACTCGGCAAGAAAGCGGCGTGCCGCGATCAGGGTAACGGGTTGCTCGCTGTCAGGGTCGTTTGTCCGGGCCCTGAGCAGTTCGGACAATCTCGGGCTGACGCGGCTCGCGATATCCATGGAGTGATGGATCATGGTGTTACCCCGTGATATTTAGAGCGAGATCGCACTTGATGATGCTTTTTCCGATCCCGCTATCTATTTTCAATATATATATAGCAGACGATGTCCCGGCACCTCCTGAACAACCAAACAAACCTTACCCAATAACGCAAAGAAAAAATGCCTCCAATCCCGCCGCTTTCATCAGACCGACTGTGCCATGCATGTGATGCCGATCGTTTCGCTTTCGAAACCACCGACGAACTGGAGGACTTGGGCGAGGCGGTCGGCCAGATGCGCGCCTTGGAGGCTGCGCAATTCGGCATCGGCATGCGTCATCCCGGCTACAACCTTTATGTCATGGGGCCTGCCGGGATCGGCAAGCGCTTCCTCGTCCATCAAATGCTCGAGCAGCGCGTTGCGGTCGAGGCCAAGCCTTCCGACTGGTGCTACGTCTACAATTTCGGCCAGCCGCACAAGCCGCGCGCCATCCAGTTGCCAGCCGGCCTGGGCGCCAGCCTGCAAGCGGACATGCAGCAACTGCTTGCCGAGCTGCAGGCCACCATACCCGCCGTGTTCGAGGGTGAGGAATACCGCCGCCGCCTCGGCCAGATCGACGAGGAATACGAAGGGCGCCAGGCGCAGGCCTTCGGCGAGGTCGGCGAAGAGGCCGGCAAGCACAAGATCATGCTGCTGCGCACCCCAAACGGCTTCTCGTTCGCGCCGGCCAAGGGCGAGGAGGTCATGAGCCCGGACGAGTACGACAAGTTGCCGGCCGAGGAAAAGACGCGCATCGATGGGGACGTCAACAAGCTCCAGGACCAGCTCGAGAAGGTCATCCGCCAGGTGCATCAATGGCGGCGCGAGCGCATCGAGCGCGTGCGCAGGCTCAACGAGGAGGCGGTGCTGTTTGCCGTTGGCCACCTGATCGACGCTCTGCGCAGCGACTACGAGGCCTATCCGGCAGTAGCCGGCTACCTTAATGAGGTGCAGCAGGACGTCATCGCCAGCATGGACGAGTTCCGCAAGCCAAGGGAAGCGCTGCCCGGGCTCGCTGTCCTCGCGGGCGAACAGTCGAATTTCAGCCGTTTCCGGGTGAATCTGCTGGTTGGCCGCAGCGAGGGCGAGAAGGCGCCGGTGGTCTACGAGGAAAACCCCGTTTTTCAGAACCTGATGGGTCGGGTGGAGCACATGTCGCAACTCGGCGCCCTGGTCACCAATTTCCTGCTGATCAAGCCCGGCGCGCTGCACCAGGCCAATGGCGGTTACTTGCTGCTGGATGCGATGAAGCTGCTGTCGCAGCCGTTTTCCTGGGAGGCACTGAAGCGGGCGCTGTCCACGCGTGAAATCCGCATCGAGTCGCTCGGCCAAATGGTCAGCCTGGTCAGCACCGTGTCGCTGGAACCCGAGCCGATCCCGCTCGACGTCAAGGTCGTTCTGCTCGGAAACCGCACGCTCTATTACCTTTTGGCCGAATACGACCCCGAATTCATCGAACTCTTCAAGGTTGCGGCGGACTTCGAGGACGAGGTCGAGCGCAACCCGGAGAACGACATGCTCTACGCCAGGCTGATCGGCACCCTGGTACGCAGGGAAAAGCTGCATCCGTTCGGCCGCGGCGCGGTAGCGCGCGTGATCGAGCATTGCTCGCGCCGCGCCGAAGACGCGCAGAAGCTGTCCACGCACATGGAAAGCCTGTCCGACCTGGTGCGCGAAGCGAATTTCTGGACGGCGCAGGAAGGCAGGGCGGTGGTGTCGCGCGACGACGTCGAACGCGCCATTCAGGCGCAGATACGCCGCGTCGACCGGCTGCGCGAGCGCTCGCAAGAAGCGATTTTGCGCGGCATCCTGCACATTGACACCGAAGGCGAGAAAGTTGGCCAGGTCAATGCGCTGTCAGTATTCCAGCTGGGCGACTATGCCTTCGCCCAGCCGTCACGCGTCACCGCCAACACCCGCCTGGGCGACGGGGAATTGATCGACATCCAGCGCGAGGCCAAGCTGGGAGGGGCGATCCACTCCAAGGGCGTGATGATCCTGGCCTCGTTCCTTTCCGCACGCTACGCCGCCGAGCAGCCGCTTTCGCTGTCTGCCAGCCTGGTATTCGAGCAGACCTATGGACAGGTCGAAGGCGACAGCGCCTCGGTCGCGGAGCTGTGTGCGCTGCTGTCTTCGCTGGCAGGCGTTCCCATCAGACAATCCTTGGCCGTGACCGGATCGGTCGATCAGTTCGGCCGGGTGCAGGCGATCGGCGCGGTTAACGACAAGATCGAGGGGTTCTTCGACATCTGCAACAAGCGCGGCCTTACCGGCAACCAGGGTGTGATCATCCCTGCTTCCAATGTCGAACAACTTATGCTGCGCCAGGACGTGGTGGATGCCTCAGCTGCGGGGCGCTTCCATGTTCATGCGGTGGAGAGCGTGGATGAGGCGCTCGAATTGCTGACCGCGCTGCCGCCGGGCGTGCCGGATTCGGAAGGCTATCTCCCCGAAGGCAGCATCAATGCGCTGGTGGCCGAGCGGCTTGCCTATTTCGCGGAACTGCGGCGCGCCTATGCCGCGATGAAGAGTGGGCTATCCCTGTCCGCGGACCGCGAGGAGGAAGACGGCTGAAGCGGCCGATGGGACGCCTTTGCCCATGACCGCAAAGCCGCTGAACAGGCACAAGCCAGCAGCATTCTGCAAATTTTTTCCTATACTGGGTCTTAGTGCAGCGAGTCACCAAAGCAAAATCCAGCAAGGAATATGCGCAGCACGTCGCCGTGAGACATACGCGCCGGCGGGCGCATTGCAGTCACCCAAGCCTGCGACGGGCACCTGCGAGAAGGCCGGCCGGTGCGCGTCGAAGAGCGGGGAAAGCACCCGCGCAGTTCCCCGATAGTTCAACCACAGGAGGCGAACAATGGAAACGCACGACCCAAAACGCAGAGCCGTATTGCTGGGAACCCTTGCGGCCGGCACTACGTTCATGCTGTTCGGATGCAAGGGTAAACAGGAGGAGGCCGCTACGGCCGTAGAAGCCCCGCCGGCCGATGGAGGCGGAGCGGCTTCAGCAGAGCGGAGTGGCGAGGCGCAGCCGATGCAGGAAGAGCCTGTGCCAAAAATGAGCAAGGAAGGCGCGCAATATCAGACTGAGCCGATGGGCGATCAAAAATGTGCCAACTGCGGCAATTTCATCGCCGACTCCAGGACCTGCAAGGTGGTGGAGGGCGAGGTCAGCCCTGAAAGCTGGTGCATTCTTTGGGAATTTTCCTGAGCTTTGGCTGGCGATGGGGATCGGCAATGCCCGCCGCTGATATCTGCGCCGCAGGCACGAACTCGTTGTGGTGACGGCGCACATTGCCTCTGTCGTCGAGGCGGGCCAATTGATGCGCCAACATAGGTTGGCGACCCCATCGTGGTAATGGAAACGGTTGAACCACGATAGAGAATCCCGATTCGCCTTGCATAAGGCATCCTGCCCATCACAGAGAAGGAGAAAATCATGAGCACGCAATTTCTTCGGACGTCCGTCGCGACAATCTGCCTGGGCGCCCTTTTCGGAACTGCCGCAGCCCAGGCCCAGCAAGTCCCCTCTCCGGGCTATGGCCCCGGCATGATGGGCGGTCCTGGCCCCGGCATGGGGGCGGGAATGATGGGGGCTTACGGGCCGGCTTCAGGCTATGGAATGGGATGCCCTGGCATGATGGGGGGGCATGGCCCAGGCTACGGCATGATGGGTGGCTACGGGCCGGGCTACGGCACGGGTCCCGGCATGATGGGCGGCTGGTCCGGGCTGAACCTGTCCGATGCGCAGACAGCGCAAATGGACAAGATCCACGACAGCCTGCAGGAAAAACACCGCAAGCTCATGTCAGAGATGTGGAACGAGCAAGCAACGATGGCCAAGCTCTATAGCGCCGAGAGACGCGACCCGGCTGCCATCGGCAAGGCCCATGACAGGCTCTCCAGGCTGCAGCGCGAGGCGCTGGAAGCCCGCATCGAGGCGGAAAACAAAATCGACGACGTGCTCACCAAGGAACAGAAATCGCAGTTTCGACGCGGCCATGGCTGGGGCATGATGGGCTATTGAGCGACACGAACAGGAACCGTCTGGCGAATCCAGATTCGGACGCGAGCGGCTTTGGAGGTACAGCAATGATGGGCAGTTACGGTATGGGCGGTTTCGGATTCGGCGGCATCTTCATGATTCTTTGGTGGATCCTGATCATTGTCGGCATCGTCATGCTGATCAAATGGGTGCTCGGTTCGCCGGCAAGCCATGGCGGCGCCGCCGGCAAGGCACTGGACATCCTCAAGGAACGCTACGCACGCGGTGAAATCGACGAGCAGGAATACCAGAAGAAGAAACAGGATTTGTCCCAGTAGACAAAGGAAAACGCATGCATCGGAAAACCGGACTCTGGGTCGCGCTTTGGGTCGTGCTGGTTGTCGTTACCGGCTATTTCGCATTCTTCCACCGCCCCTTCGGAATGGGTTATGGCCCTTGGCATGGCTGGGGCATGACTGACAGATGGGGCGACGGGGGAGAGTCTTATCCCGCATACCGCTCACGAGGCTGGCATGGCATGCCGCCCGGATGGATGGACTGGCAGCGGCCGGATGGCGAGTGGGGCGCGGGACGAGGCTACGGCATGATGGGCCCCTATGGCGGAGCCAGGCCCGGAATGGGGCTGGGCATGCCCGGCTATCCCATGATGCCCTTGTCTGACCTGACTGCCGAGCAATCCGAAAAAATCGGCAAACTGCAATCAGAGCAGGCAGAGCGCAACCGTATCCTCATGCAGCAGGCATGGGAAACCCAGGCGCGCCTGAACAAGCTGTATGCCTCGGACAAGCGCGACTGGAATGCGATACTCAAGGAGAGCCGGCAACTGTACGAATTGCAGCGCCAGCTGCACGAGTCGGCCATCGAGTTCCAGCAGAAAATCGATGGGCTTCTGACCAATGCCCAGCGCCAGGAGATGACGCGCCCGCAGCGCGGGTATGGATGGATGGGCAGGCAGTAAACCCAAACCCCACGAAGAGCCCGTGCAACAGCCTTTATCCGGTGCGGCCCCCTTTGCCTACTTCGCATAATGTATATTAGCAAGTCCTGATATAGCACTCTATTGAGTAACGCGAAACTCAAGCCTGCTGCGGGTTCCGCAGCATTCAGACTGGTTATGTCCATGTCCCTCGTTCAACCTGGGGAGGGATATGATCAAGTTCACTGTACTGAGTACGAAGGGCGGGGTCGG
>DISR01000075.1 GCA_002421825.1 Thiobacillus sp. UBA6205
TCCAGTCGATGAATTGATGCAGCATATTTAGTGAAGGGGGAAGGGGGAAGGGGGAAGGGGGAAGGGGGAAGGGTGTGGGGCGGAGGGGAAGCGGGTTTTACCCTTCCCCCTTGAGCGCCATCGGCGCGGTCCCTTCCCCCTTCACTGATCTCAAACCTGCGCCCCGTCCGCCGAGACGCCCTCTTTCGGCTTGTCGTCGCGCAGGAAATGCTCGCGCTGGACGCCCAGCATCAGCAGCAGCGGGGAGGCCACCAGCACCGAGGAATAGATGCCGAACAGGATGCCGATGGTGAGCGCCAGCGCGAAGTTGTGCAGCGCCTCGCCGCCGAAGAACAGCATCGCCAGCACCATGATCTGGGTCGACAGGTGGGTGATGATGGTGCGGCTGAAGGTCTGGGTGATGGCGGTGTCGATGATGTCGGGGATGCTCGCCTTGCGCATCTTGCGGATGTTTTCGCGGATGCGGTCGAACACCACCACGGATTCGTTCACCGAATAGCCCAAAACCGCCAGGATGCCCGCCAGCACGGTGAGGGTGAATTCCCACTGGAAAAAGGCGAACAGCCCCAGGATGATGACGACGTCGTGCGCGTTGGCGATGATGCCGGACAGCGCGAAGCGCCACTCGAAGCGGATGGCCAGGTAGATCATGATGCCGACGGCCACCACGAACAGAGCCAGCGCGCCGCTGTCATAGAGCTCCTTGCCGACCTGCGGGCCGACGAAGTCGACTTTCTTCAGCACCACGTCCGGGTTTTGTGCCTTCAGCGCATCCATGACCTGATTGCTGGTTTGCGCGGCGGTGGCGGACTTGCTCACCGGCAGGCGGATCAACACGTCGCGCGAGGTGCCGAAGTTCTGCACCGAGACTTCGCGCAGGCCGACAGCCTCCAGCGAGCCGCGGATCTTGTCGAGCTGGGCGGGCTGGCTGTAGGCGACTTCCATCACCGTGCCGCCGGTGAAATCCACGCCGAGGTTGAGCCCCTGCGCCCACAGCGCCCAAACCGAGAAGATGAAGGTGGTGAGCGAGATGGTCGTGGTGATCTTCCCGTAGCGCATGAACGGGATGATGCGATCGACATCGAAAAAGCGGATCATGCGAGGGCTCCTTAAATCGAAACTTTGGAGAGGCGCGGCTTGCGGCCGTAGCTCAGGTTGACCATGGCGCGCGATACCGTCACCGCGCTGAACATGGAAGTCAGGATGCCCAGGCACAGCACCACGGCGAAGCCGCGCACCGGGCCGGAACCCAGCCAGAACAGGGCGATGCCGGCGATCAGCGTGGTGAGGTTGGAGTCGAGAATGGTGCCCCAGGCGCGGTCGTAGCCGGCATGGATGGCCGCCTGCGCAGTGGCGCCATTGCGCAGTTCCTCGCGAATTCTTTCGTTGATCAGCACGTTGGCGTCGATGGCCATGCCCAGCGTGAGGGCAATGGCCGCCATGCCGGGCAGGGTCAGCGTGGCCTGCAGCAGGGACAGCAGCGCGATCAGGAAGAAACCGTTGATCGCCAGCGCCAGCGAGGAGAACAGGCCGAACACGCGGTAATAGAAAATCATGAAGCCCACGACCGCGACGAAGCCCCAGATGTTGGAATTGAAGCCCTTCTCGATGTTTTCCTTGCCCATGCTGGGTCCGACGGTGCGCTCCTCGACGATGGTCATGGGCGCGGCCAAGGCGCCGGCGCGCAGCAGCAGCGCGACGTCGGAGGCTTCCTGCGGCGATTCCATGCCGGTGATCTGCACGCGGCCGCCGCCGATTTCTTCCTGAATCGTCGGCGCGGTGATGATTTCCGTCGAGCCGTGCTCGATCAGCAGGATCGCCATGCGGCGGCCGACGTTCTCGCGCGTGACATCCTTGAAAATGCGCGCGCCCTTGCCGTCCAGGCTCACGTGCACAGCCGGCCGGTTGGTCTGGCTGTCGAAGCCGGGGGCGGCATCGGTGATGGAATCGCCGGTCAGCACCACGTCCTTTTTCACCAGGACCGGATAGCCGTCACGGCTCTGGTATAGCTCGTCGCCGAAGGGGATTTGGCCCGCGGCAGCCGCGTTGACGTCGCCCTCCTCGTCCACCAGGCGGATTTCCAGGGTGGCGGTGCGGCCCAGGATGTCCTTGGCCTTGGCCGTATCCTGCACGCCGGGCAGTTGCACCACCACGCGGTCGGCGCCCTGCTGCTGGATGACCGGCTCGGCCACGCCCAGTTCGTTGACGCGGTTGCTGAGAGTCTGGATGTTCTGCTTGACGGCGAATTCCTGGATGCGCTTTTCGGCTTCGGGCTTCAGCGTGGCGGTGATGGTGAATTCGTCGGCGCCATCGGTGCCGGCCAGGTTCAGGTCGGGAAAGGCGCGCGCGAGCTTGTCCAGGGCCGCGTCGCGCTGGTCGCGGGTGGAGAACTTCACCTCGACCCGGTTGCCTTCGCGCGCAATGCGGCCGTAGCGGATTTTTTCGCTGCGCAGTTCGGTGCGGAAGTCGCCCTGATAGCGGATGGCGGCTTTATCGAGCGCGGCCTTCATGTCCACCTGCAGCAGGAAGTGCACGCCGCCCCTGAGGTCGAGGCCCAGGTACATGGGCAGCGCGCGGATGGAAGTCAGCCACTGCGGCGAAGCCGACAACAGGTTGAGCGCCACGGTGTTGCGATCGCCCAGCCGGGCCTGCAGCGCGTCCTTGGCCTTGAGCTGCTCGTCGGTGCTGGCAAAACGCAGTTTCACGCTGTTGCCGTCGATGAAGGCGCTGTCGGATTTCACGCCGGCCGCCTGCACCGCGGCCTCGGCCTGCTTCAGCAGGGCCGAGTCGGCCTGGTCGGTCGTTCTGAGCGGCGAGACCTGCACGGCCGGCACTTCGCCGTAGAAATTTGGCAGGGTGTAAAGAAAAGCCGCCACCAGCGTGAAGCCGATAAGGAGGTATTTCCAGAGGGGGAAACGATTCATGTGTCAGGGAAGGGGGAAGGGTGAAGGGGGAAGGGTGGGGGAGAAGGGTTGGAACCCTCCCGGCAGGGAGGGTGGCGCGCAGCGCCGGGTGGGCATCACCCTTCCCCCTTCTCCCTTCACTATTCGTTAGATTCCTTTGATCGTGCCCTTGGGCAGCAGGGTCTGCAGGGCCTGCTTCTGCACGTGGGTGACGACCCCGTCGGCGATTTCCAGCGACACGTACTGTTCGCCGACCTTGGCGACCTTGCCGAGCTGGCCGGAACTGGTCACGACCTCGTCGCCCTTTTGCAGGGCTGCGATCATCTTGGCCTGTTCCTTGGCGCGCTTCATGTTGGGGCGGATGAGCATGAAGTAGAACAGCGCCAAAATGGCAATGAGCGGCAGGAGGCTCATCAGCGGGTCGGGCTGCTTGGAGGCGGCCTGGGCGTGGGCGGCGGCGGATGCGAACGCGGCAACGGCGGCCGGCAGCAGTTTTCCTGCAGAAATCATGGTGTTCTCCTGTAGTCCTCTGATTTTCGAACCCGTAGATTCTAACACCCGCCGGCGCGGGCTTCATGAAAGCCGGTGCGCCATTCGGCAAAGTTCCCGGCTGCGATGGCCGCGCGCATTTCCCGCATCAAATCCTGGTAATAAGCCAGGTTGTGGAGGGTGGCGAGGCGCGCGCCGAGGATTTCGCCGCAACGAATGAGGTGGTGTACGTAGGCGCGGGAAAAGTTCCGGCAGGCTTGGCACTGGCAGGCGGCGTCGATGGGCGCCGGGTCGTTGCGGTGCACGGCGTTCTTGATGCGCAAATCCCCATTTCTCGTGAACAGCACGCCGTGGCGGGCGTTGCGGGTGGGCATCACG
>DISR01000047.1 GCA_002421825.1 Thiobacillus sp. UBA6205
CTCTACAACCTGTGGTTTTTCGTCATGTACGCCCTGCTCACGCTGCAGGCCTTCGATACGCGCAATCCAAGCCTGCGCATGCGTTTCCTGCTGAGCTTCGTCCTGTCCTGGATCGTGCTGGGCACGCTGGGTGCCATCGCCTTCTCGTCCATGGGTCCTTGCTATGACCCGGCCATCATCCGGAATGACGGCCCCTATGCCTCCCTGATGAATTACCTGAGGGAGGCCAACGAGCAGGTGCCGGTCTGGGCGCTGAACGTGCAGCAGATGCTGTGGGAAAACTACCAGAACAACCGGGCGGGCATGGGCAGCGGCATTTCCGCCATGCCCAGCATGCACGTCGCCACCGCCACGCTCATGGCCCTGTTCGGCTGGCAGCATTCCCGCATGGCCGGCATGGCGCTGACGTTGTATGCATTGGCCGTTTTTATCGGCTCGGTTCACCTGGCCTGGCATTACGCCCTGGACGGATATGCCGGAATCGCCGGGGCCTGGCTGGTCTGGTGGCTGGTCGGACGCTGGCAGCAAGGCACTGGCCCACGAACAACACGGACTGCGACTTAAGTGCAGGCTGTTTTTTTATCCATGCTTTTTTAAGCCGGGTTTGCTATTCTGTCTGCAGGGAGACCGCTCTCTTGTGTGTTTGGCAAGAACACATACCATTAGTCGCTATCTTTAGGAGGATTTTCATGAAAACCATTCTTAAAAACCTTGGGCAATTCCTGCGCGATGAAGAGGGCGTCACCGCCATCGAATACGGCCTGATTGCCGCCCTGATCGCGGTGGTCATCATTGCCTCGGTCAAGTTCGTCGGCACCCAACTCGATGCCACTTTCAATAAAGTCGCGACCGAACTTGAGGCTGCCAATAGCTAAGGCCTGACTTTGCCCCATGCCGGCGCGCACAACCGAAGCGTGCCGGCATGAACAACCGAAGGGGAGGCACATGCACGCTGCGGCAGGTGAAGACAACCTCTGGGCGCGATTCAGGCAACGGGTTCGTGCGGATTCCGGCGTCACCGCCATCGAATATGCACTGATTGCGGCCTTGATCGCGGTCATCATCATCGGCTCGGTAACGACGGTTGGCGCTGAACTCAAGGAAGCCTACGAGTACGTGGCCAATTGCGTGAAAAACCTTTCCTGTTCATGAGATTCAGGCTTGGATTTTTACGCCCAGATCGTTTTGCTTTGCCTGCTCGCCGCGCATCTTGCGGTCGCGGTTTACTGGGACGTCAAAGAGCGGCGGATACCCAATAAGGCCGTTCTGTCGGGATTGCTGGCCGCCCTGCTCTTTCACGCCGTGACATCCGGGGCCAACGGCCTGGGGGCCAGCCTGATCGGGGCGCTCACCGGGCTGCTGGTGCTGTTGCCGATCCACCTGCTGCGCCTGATGGGTGCCGGCGACGTAAAGCTGATGGCCATGGCGGGCGCATTCGGGGCCGGTTTCCAGACCTCGCTGTGGATGGTGCTGTACACGCTGGTTGCGGGCGGACTGCTGGTGGTGGTGTACGCCGCCAGAGGCAAGGTGAGGGCACGGCTGTTCAGCAACCTGTTCATCATGTCCAGGCTGGGGATGGCCGAACTGGACGGACGCGGCAGCGGCGATCCGAACAAGCTGCAGCCGGCCGCCCGTCTGCCGTATGCGGCAGCCATCGCCTGCGGCAGCCTGGGATACTTGCTATTCGGCCTGTTCTAGGCCATGTTGAACGTGAAGCGACAAACAAGCTGCGGGGGTTGCCAGTGGCGGCCCGAGACCTGCTCCCAATGCCGGGCAACGATTAAACAAGGGAGAGCATTTTGAGCGAAACAGGCAGTGCCGTGCAAAAGGCCGAGCACTCATTCCTTCCGGCCCCGCGCACGCTGGAAGATACCGGGTTGAGCTTCTTTTTCATCCTCGAGCTCATCGCCAAGATTCTTTACCGCGGCGGCCAGCTCAAGCTGTCCGAGTTGTCCAGCCGCATCCATCTGCCGATTTCGGTGCTGGAACCGGTGCTGGCCTTCATGCGCAACGAGCGCCTGTGCGAAATCTCGCATCGCAGCGACACCGAGGCCAGCATCATCTACAACCTGACCGACCTGGGGCGCCTGCGCGCCAACGACTACCTGGCGCGCAGCCAGTATGCCGGCCCCGCACCGGTGCCGCTCGACGCCTATGTGGCGCTGGTCCGCGCGCAGTCGCTTGCCGGCGTGCCGATCACGCGCAGCATGATCGACAAGGCCTTTTCCGGCATCGTCATCAAGAAGCCCATCCTCGACATTTTCGGCGCCGCCATGAACTCCGGCCGCGCCATTTTCGTGCACGGCGCGGCCGGCGTGGGCAAGACCTTCGTTGCCGAGCACATGGCCAATGCGCTCATCGGCGACGTCTTCATCCCTCACGCCATTCTGGTGGACAACGAAATCATCCAGGCCTACGACCCGCTGGTGCACAAACAGGCCGCTTCGGACACCGTGGTCGAATTCAAGCTGGAGCGTGTGCGCCGCGACGAGCGCTGGGTGCTGTGCAAACGCCCGATCGTGCTGACGGGCGGCGAGCTGACGCTGAACATGCTGGACCTGGACTTCGACGAAAGCTCGCGCTATTACTCGCTGCCGCCGCAGATGAAGGCCAACAACGGCCTCCTGATCATCGACGACCTCGGCCGCCAGCTGGTCAAGGCGCGCGACCTGATGAACCGCTGGATCGTGCCGCTGGACCGGCACCTGGATTACCTGACCCTGCACAACGGCAAGAAATTCATGGTGCCGTTCGACGTGATCGTGGTCTTCAGCACCAACCTGAAACCGTCCGAACTGGCCGACGAAGCCTTCCTGCGGCGGCTGGGCTACAAAATCCACCTGACCGCCCTCGATGAGGACGATTACCGGGCTATATTCAAACAGGTATGCGAAGAATTCCGCATTCCCTTCAGCGAGGACAGCCTGCATTACCTGCTGCACCAGCATCACTATCGTGAAGGCCGCCCTTTGCTGGCCTGCGTGCCGCGCGACATTTTGCGCCAGGTGCTGGACGTGGCCAAATACCAGGGCAAGCGCCCGGAGCTGACCACGGAATTGCTGGACTGGGCCTGGAACAACTATTACACGACCGAAACCCTGGTTGAGTCGTCGCAACAGTCATGAAAACGGGAGAAACACAATGAGAAACGCAAGGGCTTTAATCATGCTGGGCATATCCCTCGTGATCGCCGCCGTGGCTGTATTTTTCGCCGCGCGCTGGCTCAACGAGCAGGGCAATATCGCGACCGCCAAGGTCGTGGTCGCAAAAAGCGAGATCGCGCCCGGCACGCCCCTCACCCCCGAGGTCGTCAGCCTGGCCGACTGGCCCCGCACCAGCGTGCCCAAGGGCGCATTCGCCGATACCGCCCAGATCAAGGACCGCGTCATCAACACCAGCCTGTCGGTGGGCGAGCCCATCCTGGAGAGCAAGCTCGCGCCGGTGGGCAGCAAGGGCGGGCTTTCCGCCGTGATCACTCCCGGGAAGCGTGCACTCACTGTCAAGGTCAACGAGATCGTCGGCGTCGCCGGCTTCGCGCTGCCCGGGAATTACGTGGATGTCATGGTCAACACCCAGGATGCCGCCGGCAATCCGATTTCCAAGATCGTGCTGGAAAAAATCCTGGTGCTGGCGGTTGCCCAGGAGGCCGAGCGCGACCCGACCAAGCCCAAGGTCGTCAGCGCCGTGACCCTGGAACTCAGCCCGGAAGATTCTGAAAGGCTCGACCTGGCCCGCAGCATCGGCAGCCTGAGCCTGGTGTTGCGCAACCAGCTCGACAGCGAAGCCCTCACTTCCGACGGCGCCCGCCCCCGGGATCTGCTGGCGAACCAGCAGCCCGCACCGCAACCGGTGGCCCAGGGCGACAGCAAGCCCAAGGTGGTGGTGAAGCGCGTCTACGTCCGTCCGAAGCCTGCCACAGCCAAACCGCAGACCGAAAAGATCGAGGTGATCAAGGGCCTGACCCGAACCGAAGTGGAATTCAGGGAATAAGGCCAAGTGAAGACGATGTCCCGCCCCACGGTTAACCGCTTATTCGCGCATGCTGCGCCCGCCTTGCTGCTGGCGGCCGTTGCGCCAGCCTCATTGCCGGTGCATGCGGCAGGCCCGGCGCCCGCCAAGCCTGAAGCCGCCGCGGCCACCGCTGCTTCACGCACGGAAACCGGCCAGCCGATCACCCTGGTGGCCAACAAGGCGAGCATACTGCGGCTGGAGGTGCCGGCCGTGCGCATCTCCGTGGGCAATCCGGCGGTGGCCGACATCACGCCCGTCAACAGCCGGGAAATCATCGTGCTGGGCAAATCCATCGGCAGCACCAACCTGATCGTGTGGGACAAATCCGGCGTGGCAACCATGATCGATGTCTTTGTCACCCCGGAACCCGTTACCCCCGCCCCGAAACCCGCCCCCGAGACGAGAGACTCGGTCGAGGTGATCAAGGGGCTCAACAAATCGAAAATGGAGTTCTGATGCTCACGACCAATGATAGGGAGATGAAAATGGGCAAACAACACAAGGGGCTGAGGGCCCTGTTCGCGGCATTGGCACTGACCGGCAGTTGCGGTCTGCTTGCCGCCCCGTCGCTCGCCGCAGGCACGCCGATGCTGCTCGCCGGCGCCGAGTTCGTCACGCCCGAACAGGGTTCGATGGAAGTCAGCATCGGCCGCGACGGACTGGCGCCGATCAAGGCCATTGCCGGCAAGTCCTTCATCATGCGCACCGGCAACATCTCGCTGAAACGCATCTCCATCAGCGATCCAACCGTCGCGGACTACACGCTGCTGTCGCCCAGCGAACTGTACATCCTGCCCAAACGCTACGGCAGCACCAATATCACGCTGTGGACCCGCGACAACAAAACGGCAGTCATCGACCTCAACGTCGAAATCGACACCGACGAGCTGCAGGGCAAGCTTGCCGAACTGCTGCCGGAAGAAAAGGGGATCAAGGTCATGACCGCGGCCAAGTCCATCGTGCTGACCGGCACCGTGTCCAGCGCCATGGCCGCCTCCCAGGCCGTGGACATCGCCGAGGCCTACGTGCGCTACATCAACCGCGACATCGTGCTGCCCATCGTGGCGGGTGGCGGCGAGGTCGGCCCCGGCACCAAGGTCAGCATCGGCAGCACCAACCTGCGCCAGGCGCGTGCCGTCGCCGGCGTGTCGGTGATCAACATGCTCAGGGTCAGCGAACCCATGCAGGTGCTGCTGGAAGTGAAGGTGGCGGAAATCTCCAAAGGCCTGCTCGACCAGTTGGGCGCCTCGTTCAAGGCCAGCAACACCGACGGCGCAAACGGCAACGCCGGTTCGCTCGTCACCGACCTGCTCGCGATCGCGGCAGGCGGCGGCACCATTGGCGGCCTGCTCACCCTGACCACGCCGCAAGGCCACGAAATCAAGATCAACGCCGAGAAGGGCGACAACATCGCGCGCCTGCTGGCCGAGCCCAACATCATGGCGATCAGCGGCCAGGAAGGCAGCTTCCTCTCCGGCGGCACGGTGTTCGTCACCGGCGAAGTCAATCAAACCACCGGCATTGCCAGCCTGGTCGAAAAAGAGTTCGGCGTACGCCTGCGTTTCCTGCCCACCGTGCTGGCGAACGGCCGCATCAACCTGAAGGTGGAACCCGAGGTTTCCGAGCCGAGCGATGTTTACAGCGGCGACCGCATCTCCTTCACCACGCGCAAGGCCTCCACCACCGTGCAGCTGAACGACGGCCAGAGCTTCGCCATCGCCGGCCTCATCAAGAGCGACATCCGCGAATCGGTGCGGCGCGTGCCCGTGCTGGGCGAAATCCCCATCCTCGGCGCCCTGTTCCGCAGCAGCGACTTCCAGGAAGGCAAGACCGAGCTGATGTTCGTGGTCACGCCGCGCCTGGTCAAGCCGCTGCCGGCCAACTACCGCCTGCCCACGGACAACTTCAAGGCCCCCGGCCGCGCCGAGTTCTTCCTCGGCGGCCAGATGGAAAATGCCGCCCCGCCGCCCGCCGCGCCCGCACCTGCCCCGGCCAAGGCCAATCCCGACAGCCTGCGCATGAATTGATTGGAGACAACCATGCAAAAACCCGACATCCAACTCATCCTGACGCTAGCTGCCCTTGCGCTGGCAGGCTGCGCCGAAACGCCGACACCGCATTACGATGCACGCTTCGGCGATGCCGTGCGCGGGGCGGTGGCCCAGCAGACCGTCAACCCCGAGGCCTCCAGGAACACCGATCCGGTCGCAGGCCTCGACGGCAAGGCGGCCGAGCAGACCATCAACAACTACGACAAGTCCTTCCAGACGCCAGAGAAAACCGACCTCGACTTGAGCGTCGATTGAACGGCCAGGATGCGCCATGAACAGGCCAGTCGGACTCTTTCAACACCAGCGCGGGGCGATCGCCATCATCGTCGGCATCTCCATTGCCGTGCTGGTGGGCATGATCGGCCTGGCGCTCGATCTCGGCCGCATGTTCGTCATCAAGACCGAACTGCAGAATGCGGCCGACGCCTGCGCGCTGGCAGCCGCAAAGGAGTTGGACGGCAACTCAGGTGCAAAAACACGTGCCGACGCAGCTGGCAAGACTGTAGGGCGCCTCAACCTAGTCAATTTCCAAGGTGAGTCAGTAATTGTAGAAGATGCCAACATAACGTATAGCGACACCTTGGATGGCACCTACAACAGAAGCATCAGCGATGCCAGCGCGAAGTACGTTAAATGCTCATTGTCCAAATCTGACATCGGAATGTTATTCATGGGAGTAACCGGAATAGGGCGTGAAAAAGGCTTTGGTTCACAGGAGGTCGGAGCTTATGCCATTGCCTCGCTCCTGCCCTCACAGTCACCCTGCGTTCTTCCACTTGGTTTTTGTATAGACAATTCCCCTCCGGCTGACTGTAGCGAAGTAGGTGGCAACGCAGGGGATTCTCCCGATGCTAATGGCCTATGTGTTGGTCAATGGCGTACCGGCAAATTTGGCGATGCCATTAATGGAGAATTCAACTGGCTCGACTTCGAGAATGATGGAATAGAGGGCAATATAAAAGATCAATTAATCACGGGTTATTGCGGCCAAATAACGGGCGAAACCGTTAGTGGACAAACCGGTAATTTAGGCGAGTCTGCGGCTGTTGCATGGAACACTCGTTTTGGCCTCTACAAGAGCGGCAACAATCCACAATACAACGGCACCCCTCCCGCCTCCTCAGACCAGACCGGATATTCCTATACATCAACAAACTGGCCGGGCATGTTTGGCGCGTATGCGAATTTTCTTGCCCATCGCCCTCCCCATGATCCTTATCAAGGGAATGCCGCGACTGGCTTATCGATTGGTATGCCCCCCTATAGATCAATTGCGGCAGCCCTTGCTGTTGGCACAACCGACAGGCGGGTTGTTACTGTCCCAGTAGTTAACTGCGCTGGCTGGGGTCCGTCACATACAACAGAATTGTCTAGCAATTTTGCATGCGTACTATTGCTTCATCCGGTTGCCGACGTAAATGATGACGTTTACATGGAGTATCGGGGAATCGCCGGGATACCTGGCTCCCCTTGTCCAGCTTACGGATTGCCTGGTGGTGGTGGGGCAGAAGTGCCCGGGTTAGTGCAATAGATCACACATGACCATCATGAACAACTTTGTTCATCGTCAAATGGTAAAACCACAACGAGGAGTGGCCGCTGTGGAATTTGCCATTCTCATCGTTCCTCTGTTGTTAATGTTGTTTGGCGTGACTGAATATGGGCGTGCAATATATCAATACAACACGCTGTCTAAATCCGTGCGTGATGCCACACGCTACTTGACTACAGTATCTCCGGGAAACGGCCATACCGAAGCCAAAAATATTGTGGTCTGCGGACATATCAATTGTGGTGGCATTTCTGCGCTGGCACCTAACCTGAATCAAGGAATGGTCAAGATATGCGACGCCACGACTATTGCCGACTGCCCAGGAGTTCCGCACTCTGCAGTACCTACTGGCATAAGCTCGGTAAATCTGGTCACAGTGAAAATTGTCGACTACGAATTTAAAACACTTATGAATTTCTCGATTGGAGGAGTCACGATTGGCGCGCCCAACATTACTTTTGACTCCATTTACAACACCATGAGACAGCCATTGTGAGCATTACTCCAAAATGCCCCCATAGGCAGAATGGTGCCGCGGCTGTTGAGTTTGCATTAATTGCAATCGTATTTTTTATATTGCTATTAGGTGTAGTGGAAATGGGGCGAATTTTGTTTATCTGGAATGCCGCTACCGAGGCCACACGCTATGGTGCCCGTGTTGCTGCCGTATGCACTCCGGATGATCCAGACATCAAGAACAGAATGCGACGAATCATGCCCAACTTAACAAATGACCAAATAGTTGTTGAGTATTTAACTCAAGCCTATTCAGACTGCTCCTCCAACCCGTCCAGCTGTCATTGGGTCCGTGTTTCTATCGAAGATTTTTCGGCAACTACTCATATCCCTGTTGTCTCAGACACTCTATTTCTCCCACCATTCACGACCACCCTCCCGCGTGAAAGTTTAGATAGCACAGATAATTGCAGATGTACGAATGATTCCAGTTGCAGATAGGCATCTTAATTAATAACAAATCCATGTTCATTAATATATGAAAGTCGTCCTCGTCTCTCCCGACCAAAGCGAAATCAATCTGCTGAACGGGCAAACCGCCGCGAACATGGACTTCACCGGCATCCAGGGCGACTGCCAGGAAGTGCGGCCGGCCATCGAGCGCCACCAGCCCGATGTGCTGGTGGTGGACGGCGTGTTTGACGAGAACTCGAAGTTCGAGCAGCTGGAAAAAACCATCGTCGCCTATCCCGGCATGGCGGTGATCCTGCTGGCGAAGAACCTGACGCCGGAATTCCTGCTGCACATGATGCGCATGGGGGTGACCGAAGTGCTGCCCAAGCCGGTCACCGGCGCGGTGCTGAAGGAATCCATCGAGCGCGCCGGCCTGCGCTTGAAGGGTGTGCAAAAAACCAGCGCCCGCCGCCAGGGCAAGATACTGGCCATGGTGGGCTGCAAGGGCGGCAGCGGCGTGACCTTCCTCGCCTCCAACCTCGGCTACGCCATCGCCAGCACCGACCCCAATCAGCGCGTGATCCTGATCGACCTCAACCTGCAGGGCGGCGATGCGGAGCTGTTCGTGTCCGACGGGCGCTCGGTCAGCAACGTGGCCAGCATCGCCGCCGAAATCAACCGCCTGGACGGCACGCTGCTGGAAACCAGCCTGGTGCGGGTGCTTCCCAACTACGGCGTGCTTGCCGCCGCGCAGGATACGCATGAAGCGTTCTCGGTAAAGCCGGATCACGTAAGCCAGCTCATCGAAGTGGCGGCAAAGAATTACGACCTCGTCATCCTGGACCTGCCGCGCTCCCTGGACCCGGTGACCGTAAGGGCGCTGGACCGCGCCTCCGAGATCTACATCGTCGTTCAGATGACGCTGCCTTTCATCCGCGACGCCAAGAAGCTGCTGGGCGACTACCGCGCCCTGGGCTACGGGCCAGACAAGCTCAGGCTGATCATCAACCGCTACGAAAAGGAGCCGGACATCACCGTCAAGGATGTCCAGCACACCCTCGGCATGCCGGTCTACCGCACCGTCCCCAACAGCTACAAGAACGTCGCCACCTCGGTCAACCAGGGAATCCCCATCGCCAAGCTGGCGCCGCGCGATCCGGTAACGCGAACCCTGCTGGAAATGGCCGACCTTTTCCGTCAGAGCGGGGCCGTTCCGAGCAGCAAGAGCTGGCTTTCCTCGCTGACCAGTCGATAATGAAGGCATAGGGAGAAACAACATGTCATTGCGCGACCGCCTCAACGACATTCAGCAGCAACAACCCGCCGCCACGGCGAACCTGCGCGAGTTGCGCACCCAGGAGGACCAGGCCTACCAGGACCTCAAGAGCAGCATTCACAGCCGCCTGCTCGAGCGCATCGATCTGGCCGCCATGGAAAACGTGCCGGAAGACCGCCTGCGCGTGGAACTCAAGCTGCTGGTCGAACAGCTGCTCGCAGAGCAGGGCACCGTACTCAACCAGGACGAACGCTCGCGCCTGGTGCGCGACATCCAGAACGAAGTGCTGGGCCTGGGGCCGCTGGAACCCTTGCTGGCCGACCCGACGATTTCCGACATCCTGGTCAACACCTGCAATACCGTGTACGTGGAAAGGCGCGGCAGGCTGGAGCCGACCGACGTGCGCTTTTCCAACAACGCGCACCTGCTGAAAATCATCGACAAGATCGTGTCGCGCATCGGGCGCCGCATCGACGAATCCAGTCCGATGGTCGATGCGCGCCTGCCGGACGGTTCGCGCGTCAACGCCATCATCTCGCCGCTGGCGCTGGACGGGCCCATCCTGTCGATCCGCCGTTTCCCAGCCGACCCGCTGCGCATGGACGACCTGCTCAAGCTGAAGGCGCTGACCCCGGAAATGGCGCAGATCATCGCCGACCTGGTCAAGGCCAAGGTCAACATGCTGATATCCGGCGGCACCGGCACCGGCAAGACCACCCTGCTCAACGTGATGTCCGGTTTCATTCCGGCGAGCGAGCGCATCATCACCATCGAGGATTCGGCCGAACTGCAATTGCAGCAGCCGCACGTGGTGCGCCTGGAAACGCGCCCGTCCAACATCGAGGGCAAGGGCGAGGTCACCCAGCGTGCGCTGGTGCGCAACAGCCTGCGCATGCGCCCAGACCGCATCATCGTCGGCGAGGTGCGCGGCGCCGAGGCGCTGGACATGCTGCAGGCCATGAACACCGGCCACGAAGGCTCGCTGACCACCATCCATGCCAACTCGTCGCGCGACGCGCTGACCCGCCTGGAAAACATGATCGGCATGGCCGGCATGACCCTGCCGCCGAAAGCCACGCGCCAGCAGATCAGCTCGGCCATCTCCGTCGTGCTGCAGCTGGTGCGCTACTCCGACGGCAAGCGCAGGATCGCGAGCCTGCAGGAAATCACCGGCATGGAAGGCGACATCATCACCATGCAGGAAATTTTCACCTACGAGCAGACCGGCATCGACAAGGACGGCAATGTGACGGGCCATTTCAAGGCCACCGGAATCCGGCCCAAGTTCGCGCAGCGCCTGAAAACCTTCGGCATCGAGGTCAAGGACGAGTTCTTCGACCCCGCACGCACTTACGAATGATTGGCTAGCACATGGATACGCTCTATCTGGTCCTGATCGTCCTGGGCTTCATCGCCCTGGTGCTGTTTTTCGAGGGCCTGTACCTTTCGTGGGATGCCTATCGCGGACCCGAGGCCAGGCGCATCGAACGCCGCCTGCAGGCGATGTCGGCGGGCGCGCACGGCACCCACGAACCGACGCTGATCAAGCAGCGCCTGCTCTCCGACGAGCCCTGGCTTGCGCGGCTCCTCTACCAGCTGCCGCGCGTGCACCAGATGGACCGGCTGCTGCAGCAATCCGGCCTGCCCTGGAACATGGCGCGCTTCCAGGGATTGACCCTGGTCGGGGCCGTGGTCGGCCTGCTGTTCGGCCTCATCATGGGCTTCCCCTGGCCGGCGGTGACGCTGCTGACCCTGGCATTCGCCGCCGTGCCTTTCCTCTATGTGTACAACAGCAAGGAAAAGCGGCTGGAAAAAATCGAGTCGCAGTTGCCGGACATCCTGGACATGATGTCGCGCGCCATGCGGGCAGGCCATGCCTTCCCCGGCGCGTTGCAGATGGCAGGCGACGAATCGCCCGAGCCGATCGCGGGGGAGTTCAAGCTCACTTTCGACGAGATCAACTATGGCATCCCCCTGCAGGAGGCCCTGCTCAACCTGGCCACGCGCGTGCCCAGCACCGACCTGCGCTATTTCGTGATCGCCGTGCTGATCCAGCGCGAGACCGGCGGCAACCTTTCCGAGGTGCTGGACAAGATCAGCAAGCTGATCCGCGAGCGCCTCAAGCTGCTGGCAACCATCAAGGTGCTGTCCGCCGAAGGCCGGCTCTCGGCGTGGATTCTGACCATCCTGCCGTTCGCGCTGGGCATCATCATCAGCATCATCAACCCCAGGCTGATGTCGGTCCTGTGGACCGACGAACTGGGCAGACGGCTCATCGCCGGCGCGGTGATCCTGATGATCCTCGGCATTTTCTGGATGTGGCGCTTGATCAAGATAAGAGTGTAGACATGGCCAGTAACCAAATCCTGATCCTGCTGATTGTCTTCTTCGCCGTGCTGGCCGCGGCCTATATCCTCATGAACACGCTGGTGCCGGGCGCCGCCCAGCGTCGCCTGCAGAAAGTGATGGGCAGCCAGCGCACGATCGAGAATGTCGACGAGGAAACTGCGCCATGGGTGCAAAAAATCGTCAGCATCGCCGGCCCGCTCGCCAGGCTCTCGCTGCCCGATGAAGACTGGCAGAACTCCCCCATCCGCCTGCGCTTCGTCAATGCCGGCTACCGCAACAAGAATGCGCCGATCATCTATTTCGGCGCGAAAACGCTGCTGGCGCTGGTGTTCCCCGGTCTTTACCTGCTGGCCAAGGGCTTCGGCGGCTTCGAGTCGGATTTTTCCAATACCCTGACGACGGTACTGGTGCTGGCCGCCCTCGGCTACTACCTGCCCAACCTCATCCTGCGCCGTCTGGTATACGTGCGGCAGCGCGAACTGTTCGAGAACTTCCCGGATGCCCTCGACCTGATGACCGTGTGCGTCGAGGCCGGCCTCGGCATGGATGCCGCGATCAGCCGCGTGGGCGAGGAAATGGCCATCAAGAGCCCGATCACGTCGGAGGAGTTCCGCCTCGTCGGACTGGAACTGCGCGCCGGCGCCTCGCGCGAGCAGGCGCTGCGCAATCTGGCCATGCGCACGGGCTTGGAGGAAATCGATTCGCTGGTGGCCATGCTGGTGCAGGCTGACCGTTTCGGCACCAGCGTGGCCGAGTCGCTGCGCGTGCATTCCGAAACACTGCGCACCAAGCGCCGCCTGATCGCCGAGGAAAAAGCCGCCAAGCTGGCGGTGAAACTGCTGTTCCCGCTGATTTTCACGATTTTTCCGTCCCTGCTGCTGGTGCTGCTGGGCCCCGCCTTCATCAGCATCGTTCGCTACCTGCTTCCCGCCCTGGGCGGACAGTAACGCAGCCGGACATTGACTGGGCAACCCCCAAGGAGGACATGATGAAATTCACCGCACTTTCCGCTGCCCTGATTGCCGCACTGGGCATGAGCGCCGGCTGCAGCACGCAAGGCACGCTCGGCCAGGCGCCGCACCCGGCAATCTCCGCCGCCGATGCTCAAACCCACTATGCGATTGGCCGCTTTTATCAGGGCCAGCAGCGCTACGAGCAGGCAGTCGATGCGTATCGCAAGGCTCTGGCTGCCTACCCCGCCCATGTCGGGGCGCACAACGGCCTGGGCGCCAGCCTGCTGCTCGCCGGGCGCAATGCCGAGGCCATCGAGCAATTCAAGGCCGGCCTGCACTATCAGCCGCGTTCCGCGGCGCTGTGGAACAACCTGGGCTACGCCTATGCGCTCAACGGCGAGAACGGCCTGGCAGAAATCGCATACGGACAATCGCTCGAACTGGACCCGACCGACTACAAAACCGGCACCAACCTGGCCGCAGTCCGGCAAAGCCTGGCCACTGCATCGGCCGCAGCCGAACCGGCTCGGGACGGCGCCGACATTGCAGCCCCCGCCGAGGCCGCGCCAGCAGTGTTGACTGCGGAAACGGAAACCGCCCGGACGGCAACCCCGCAGGGAAAAGTCGCCATTCCTGACGGGCAGGCAACGCCTGCAGTACAACTGCAGCCCGGTCCCGAGCTGGCGGCGACGACTGCCGCGCCCGTTCAGGTCGTGAAAGTCGCGCCCCGCGTCTATGAGGTGAACCTGCCCGGCCCGGCCGCCGGCAACATCGCTTCCGCCCAGCTTCAACCGCCAGCGGCTCCGGTGGCAGGCGCCGCCCACATCAGCATTCCGCTGCGTGACAACGCGATCCAGCTGGCCTCGACCGGCAGTGATTTCGTCCTGGAAATTCGCAACGGCAACGGCGTGCGGCACATGGCCCTGCGCACATCTCAGTACCTGGCAGAACAGGGCTACACTACCCGGCGCCTGACCAACCAGCGCGGCTTCAATGTCAGGGTCACGCGGGTTTTCTACCTGCCCGGCTACATGGAGGAAGCCGCTCGCCTGCTCGCGCACCTGCCCAAGGACACGGTGCTCACGGAAACCAGCAGCCTGCGCCGCGGCATCCATGTGCGCGTAGTGCTGGGCAAGGACATGGCGCAGCATCAGGCCAGCCTGGATGCCGCGCCGCCGAAAACCGTGGTGGCCTCCCTGTAGCCCCGGAGGCGCTCGCTCAGAAAAGCCCGCGCAAAACGCGGGCTTTTTCTTTTCAGTGACTGCGCAGCTTTGCCAGCTCCTCCAGCAGGTTGACCAGCAGTTCCCTGCCGAGCGGGCCCATGCCCCGGCAAAGCTTGTCGAGGTCGCGCTCGCCGTCCACCAGGCGGCGCATGATGCCGCCCATGCGCGCCATGTCGCCGCCCGCTTTCATCATCTGCTCGGCCATGTTGGCCAGCGCGGCAAAGGCCTTGGCGTCGCCGCTGCCGGCGGCATGAATCATGGCGGCAAGACCGGGGGCTGCGGCAGCGCCATCCGGCTGCCCTACGGGCGGCAGGGTGGCGGGGTTGTCGAGGCCGCGCAGGATGGCGTCGACCAGGATGCGGTCTTCCTCGTCCAGCCCCAGCTTGATGTCGTCGCCGCGCTTGCCGTCGATGATCTGGCGAATCGCTGCTGACAGTTTTGCCCAGCCCGCCTCCTCGGCGGCCTTGAGGTGTTCGTGCAGCTGCGGCAGCTGGCTGCGGTCACGCAGCGCGTTGACCACGCCATGGATGAAGGCCGCGTGGAGGCGCAGCACCTGTTCGACGGCATCGGGAAGTCGGGCCATGTTCGATTCCTCAAAAAAGCTTGTTTGTCACACCGTGCAATGCCGTGCCTTGCACAATTCAGCCGGCAACGACCAGCGTTCGATTGCCTGAACCAGAATTTCCGCGCCTTTTGCATGCGCCAGCGCATCCTCCGGTTTTTGCCCCAGGAAGCGCAGTGCCGCAACCAGCGCCGGACCTGGCTTGTGCGCTTCCAGCGGCGCGGCCTGGGTCTGTTTGCTGAGCTTCTGCCCGGCCTCGTTCACCGCCACCGGCAGGTGCAGGTAGGCAGGCTCAACATAGCCCAAGAGTCTTTGCAGACGAATCTGCCTGGGCGTCGAAGCCAGCAGGTCGGCGCCGCGCACGACATGGGTGATGCCCTGCTCCTGGTCGTCCGCCACGACGGCAAGCTGGTAGGCGAACAGATTGTCGGCGCGGCGGATGACAAAATCACCGATGTCGGCTTCCAGGTTCTGGCAATACTCGCCCTGCAGCCGGTCTTCGAAACAGACGGGCTCACGGTTTACGCGCACGCGCCAGGCGCGCGGCGCGCGCCCCTTCAGGCCGCCGCGGCAGGTGCCGGGATAGACCGGGCCTTCGATGCCGCTCATGGAGGAATCGGCGATTTCGCGGCGCGAACAGGCGCAGGGATAGGCGTGGCCGGCATCGGCCAGCCGCTCCAGCGCCGCCTGATAATGTTCCTTGCGCCGGCTTTGGTAAACGACCTCGCCGTCCCACTCGAAGCCGCAGGCTTCCAGCACACGCAGGATCGCGTCGGCATGCGCCTGGCTGCAGCGGGGCTCGTCCACGTCTTCCATGCGCAGCAGCCAGCGGCCGCCATGCGCGCGCGCATCGAGATAGCTGCCAAGCGCAGCGATGAGCGAGCCGAAATGCAGGGGCCCAGTGGGCGAGGGCGCGAAGCGCCCGATGTAGAACGACTGGCTCAGTGGTTTTCCGCTTTATGCGTCGCGACCGTGCGGGCGAGCTTCCAGCCCAGCCACAGCGGCGCCAGATAGAGCATGGCGCTGCCCAGATAAGGCGGAAAATACTTCGCCACCGTCAGCGCGAACTCGCCCGCGTTCATGCCGCCCAGGGTATTGGAGAAGGCGAACCAGGCCGCGTTGGAAATGACGAAGGCGAGCGCGATCGCGCCCACACTGATGCCGGCATCGCGCACGAAGGACGGGCTGTCGTATTTACCCAGCTTGCGGCCGGCCAGCCACAGCACGGCATAGGTCGGCAGCAGCCCCCAGTAGGCCGGGGTCAGGCACCAGCCGGCCTCTTCGGCGGTTTGCGCCGACAGCACATCGGCGCCGAACGCGACGGCGAACAGCATGGCAAAACACTGCCAGCCGCCCAGCAGCATGCCGCCCAGCAGAAACACGGCCAGGCTCGCGTCGGGCAGCAGTTCGCTGGTGCCGAAGTGGCTCATGCGCGTGGCCGCCATGGCCAGCGCCAGCACGAGCAGCAGGAGTAAGCGGCGGGGGGTGGACAGGGTCATGTCGGTCTCCGTAAACAATAACCGAATTGTAGCGCAGGGCCGGTTTGCCGATACCTGCCAGTTCATCATTACAAAAAGGCCGTTAACCACGGGGAACACGCGGAAGACCCAAAGCTTGCACGCTTGAATTCCTGTGCCCGACAGGCAAGGAGGTTGTTCGGGAGCGCATTGATTTTCCCCGTGCCCCCTGCGCTCCCCATGGTTCATGGGCTGCCTTTTGAATCATCTATCCTGAATGCAGGGAGTTTGCAATGAATCGGCGGGGATTTCTTCTGGCGGGAGGGGCGGCTTTATTGCCGTCCGCCCTGGCGCACGCGAAAAACATGACGGAAAACAGCAGCACAGGCGCACAAACCCTCACCCTGTTTCTCGGCGGCGACGTCATGAGCGGGCGCGGCATCGACCAGATCCTGCCGCATCCGGCCGACCCGCGCATCCACGAGGCTTATTTGAAATCGGCGCGCGACTATGTGTCCTTGTCCGAGCAGCGCTTCGGCCCGCTGCCGCTGCCGGTGGACTATGCCTATCCCTGGGGCGATGCGCTGGCGGAACTGGATCGCCATCAGCCTGACTTCCGCATCGTCAACCTGGAAACCGCCATCACCGCCCGCGGCGAGCCCTGGCCCGGCAAGGGCATCCAGTACCGCATGCATCCGGACAACCTGCCTTGCCTCTCGGCGGCCAAGCTCGACTGCTGCGTGCTGGCCAACAACCATGTGCTGGACTGGGGCTACGAGGGTTTTGCCGACAGCCTGGCCGCCCTGGACAAAGCCGGCATGCACACCGCAGGCGCCGGCAGGGACACGGCGGCGGCGAGTCGCCCGGCCTTGCTGCAACGAAACGGCCGGCGCGTCTGGGTGTTCGCCTGGGGCATGGACGGCAGCGGCGTGCCCGAGGCCTGGGCGGCGGGCGCGAATCGGGCTGGCGTCAATTTCCTGCAAGACCTGTCATCCGCCAGCGTGGCAAAAATCGCCGAAGCGGTGCGTGCGGTCAAACGTCCAGGCGATGTCGTCGTGGCCTCGCTGCACTGGGGCAGCAACTGGGGCTATGGCGTGTCAAAGGATCGGCGCCGCTTCGCTCATGCCCTCATCGACAAGGCCGGCGTCGATGTGGTGCACGGCCACTCCAGCCACCACCCGCGCCCCATCGAGGTCTACCGTGGCAAACTCATCCTCTACGGCTGCGGCGATCTCATCAACGACTACGAGGGGATTTCCGGCTACGAGATGTTCCGCGGCGAACTCGGCCTGCTGTATTTCGTGACGCTCGATCGTTCCGGCCGCCTGCAAGTGCTGGCCATGCGTCCGCTCACGCGGCGGCGATTGCGGCTGAATGTTTCGTCGCAGGCAGACGCCGCCTGGCTGGCAAACAAACTGGACGAGGAAAGCGAACGCTTCGGCAGCCGGGTCGAGCTGGCACCCGACCTCACGCTGCAATTGCGCTGGCCGGATTGGTCATAAAAACCGGTTTGAACCACGGGGCGCACGGGGGACACGGGGTAACTCAATGAGTTGGGAGAGTGCCACACATTACCTGGCAGGTGAATCCCTGAAATACCTTCAAGGTTTTTGTTTTCTCCGTGTCCCCCGTGCGCCCCGTGGTTAACTGAGCTTTTCAGGTTGCATCTATTTCGGCGTATAGGCCAGTTCCAGCCGGAAGCCGCGGCCCGGCGTGGCATAGCCGTGTACCAGCGCATAATCCGCGTCCAGCGCATTGGCCACCCGTCCGGCCAGTTTCCAGCCCGGCGCCAGTGCGTAATCGGCGGACAGGTTCAGCACCGCATACCCGGGCACGCTGGTGCGATTGAACGTGGTGGCGTGCACATCCGGATGCGAAGCGGCGGCGATGAGTTCGGCGCGCCAGCCGAGTTTGCCGATCCGGTCCGACAGCGCGATGCTGCCGAAACGCTGGCTGCGCCTGAGCAGCGCCTGCCCGGTGTCGGCATCTTCCGGGTTTTGCAGGGTCAGCGCCGCGCGCGCGTTCATGCCGGCAAGTTCGCCGTGCCAGGAAAGTTCCAGCCCGCGATTTCTGGCCTCGCCGATGTTGATGTTGCTCGGCCACACGTAGGCGATCAAATCCTCGGTGCGGTTGGCGAACAGCATGGCCTGGAAAAACTGTCCGCCGTTGGCGTAGTTCAGGCCCAGCTCCGCGCTTTGCGAGCGCTCCGGCTTCAGGTCCGGATTGCCGCCCCACCAGGCCGGCAAATACAGCTCGTTGAAGGTGGGTGCCTTGAAGGCGGTAGCCACGGCCGCATAGGCCTTGAGTGCGGGCGTGAAGCCGTAGCCGTAGGCCGCGCGCCCCGTGCTATGGCCGCCGAAATCGCTGTAACGGTCATGCCGCAGGCTCAGGTCGACATCGTGCGCTCCGAAGCGCAGGCCGGCGCCGGCGTAGGCGCTGGTCGCCCTGCGCTCCGTTTCGCTGTAGGTCTGGCTGCTTTCCAGGCTTTGCTTCTGTGCTTCGAGGCCGAAGCGCAGCAGGTGCTGGCCCATGGCCAGCGTGTTCTCCCAATGCAGCTGGTCGATGCGCGTGCGATAGCGATCCATGGCCGTGCCGCCGAAATCGCTGGCCAGCTCATCGGTGCTGCGCCCGGCGATGAGCCGGGTTGTCCAGTGGTCCAGCGGCCTGCCCTGCACGTGCATGGAGTACGCCGCCAGATCGTGCTCCGCATGATCGGCATAGCTGCCGTCGAGCTCGATATCGGCGCGGTTCTGGCGTGCGCTCAGGCCCCAGGAAAGGCGGTCGCCGAGTTCGTGTTCGAGCCGGAAATTGAAATGCGTGTTGCGCGTGCTGTCGTCGTCCGCGTCCACCGGCAGATAGCTGTCCCACGGGTCGATCGCGGGGTCGTCGCTGGCGTAGCGTTTTTTCACGCTGGAGAAGCCGCCCGCCTCGGTTCGCCCCGCAGACAAGTCGAATCGCAGACCCGGCTTGAGTTCGCCGCCGATGCCGGCGCTGATGTTGCGAAAATCATCCGTGCCCAGTCCAAGATTCAAACGCGGCCTGACTTCGCCGCGGCCCTGGCGCGTGAAGATGCGCACCACGCCGCCGATGGCCTCGGAACCGTAGACGCTGGACACGTTGCCGCGCACGATCTCGATGCGCTCGATGTCATCGATGGCCAGGTGTTCGATGGATGTCGTGCCGGCGGAAACCGAATTGACGCGCAGGCCATCGACCAGCACCAGGGTATGGTCGGACTCGCCGCCGCGCAGGCGGATGGCCGTTTGCGAACCGAAGCCGCCGGTCTGGGATATCTCCACGCCGGGCAGGCCCTGCAACAAGGTCGGCAAATCGAGCGCACCGGAAGCCTCGATGTCGCCGCGGGTCAGCACGGTGGTGGCGGCCAGCGTGGCGGACAGCTTTTGCGGCGCGCGGGTGGGGGTGACGACGATTTCATCGCCGATGAAAAACGGCGTTTCTTCGGCCTGGACGGGGAATGTAACGGCAAGCGCAGCGGCCAGCGCGGTGGTGCGAAACAGCATGATGTGTGGTCCTGTTTTCTGCGCCAGGATCCCCGCTGGCGGGTTGAATGGCCGTCGTCATGACGGTTCCAGGCCGGTATCCGGGCTTGCAGGATTTGATGCGCCGCCTTCCCGGGCAGAATCCCAGTGGCGTGTGGGCGCATCCGCGCCTGCTGACCGTTGCGGGGGCAGCACAGGATTCTCATGCGTGTCCGCACATTCACCTGTTTCCCGTTTAACCCCGCCGCGTGAAGTCGGCCGGGGCACCTGAAGCGCGCATTCTAGCGCAGATGACAAAAAACCCGACGGATGGGTTATAGTTTTCGCATGCAAAAAGAACTGGAATCCCTGGCGCAGAAAATCCAGCTCGTGTCCGAGCTTTGCCAGCGGTTGCGCCGCGAAAACCAGAACCTGCGCCAGGAACTGGCCGCCTCCCAGCAGAAGGTAAAACTGATGAGCGCCAGGCTGGACGAAGCCAAATCCCGGGTCGACAACCTCATCGACAGCCTGCCCGCCTCATGACTCCACCGCGCACCATCGAAATCAGCCTGCTGGGACGAACCTTCAAGGTTCCCTGCAGCAAGGAAGAGGAGCCGCAGCTGATCGCCGCGGTGGAATACCTCGACGGCAAGATGCGCGACATCCGCGAGAACAGCAAGGCGATCGGCGTCGAGCGCATCGCCATGATGGCGGGCCTCAACATCGCGCACGAACTGCTGTTCTCCGGCGGCGGCAACAGCCGCGAGCCGGAATACCGCGCACAGCTCGCGGCCATGGAAGCGGAACTCGACCGCGCGCTGGCCGACCAGGACAAGCTGTTCGACCAGCCCTGAAGCTGCGTATCACCCGGGCCGGGCTTCTGCTACACTTTACTTGCCCCCTGCGGTGTTCGAGTTTGTCCGCAATTTCTCTGAACCAATGCATACGTGCAAGGCCGCGGCCAATTCCGATGCGGGTGTGCGCGCAACACGTCTTGTGTGCCCAAAGCATCTTCGGCTGCAGCCATCTTGAACCCCGGTTCAAGAGTCCGCTGGCAAGCACGGCACAGGCGGGGGGTTTGTCTTTCGAGCAGACCCAAAAACCATATTTGAACCACGGGGGACACGGGGCGCACGGGGAAACCAGAAAAAGAAATGGCAAGCGCTCGACTGCAAAACAATGGGGGCGCCTGGGTTGCCTGAAAAACGCCACGTTTTTCGTGAATGATATCTTTTCGATTCGCCTTCCCCGTGTTCCCCGTGGTTAATCACCTTTTTCCAACATGAACAGCCCGGGCAAAAGAGTCCTGCGCAAGCAGGCACGCACTGCACGCGCTTCGCTAGCGCCCGACTATCGCCGCCACGCCGTGCGCCAGGCATTGCGCCAGGCCTTGCGCGCCGGGCTGTTCCTGAAGGGCAGGCGCTGGGCCTTCTATTTGCCGATGGGTGAAGAGTTCGATGCGCTTCCCCTGCTGAACCAGGCCCTGCACATGGGCAAGGACTGCTACCTGCCCATCACCGCCCAGCGCATCGCGCAACCCTTGCGCTTTGCCAAACTCGACGGCCGCCATGGCTTGACGCACAACCGCTACGGCATCATCGAGCCGCACTCGCGCAACCTGATGAACGCGCGCCGGCTCGACGTGATGATCATGCCGCTGGTGGGTTTTGACCGTGCCGGCCGCCGGCTGGGCATGGGCGGCGGCTACTACGATGCGACGCTGGCCTATCTGCGCAACCGCCGCCGCTGGCGCAAGCCGCTCCTGGTTGGCGTGGCCTACGCCTGCCAGGAACTCAAGGAAGTCCCGGCCGAACCCTGGGACGTGCGCCTGGACATGATCCTGACCGAGAATGGTTTGATTCGGTTTCGGGCCTAACCTGAAACGGCATTTCCCCCGGCAATCAGCTACGGCTCGCTGACAATCCGCAAATCCACAAGGAGGACAAGAGGACAGGAGTTTCGTTTCTTGTTTTCCTCTTGTCCTCGTGTCCTCTTTGTTCGATTTTGCTTTCCTGTCACCTCTGTTGCGCTGTGTTCCTGGCCTTTGGAAATCTCTCCCCGAGAGGCAGGAGGCCGGCTGCGGTTTCTAGGGTTATACTCCCGCAAAACAACAGGGGAGAAACGCGTCATGCAAGCCATCGAATCGCTGGTTTCCACTTTGTCGGGCTGGGTGTGGGGGCCGCCCATGCTGATTCTGCTGGTCGGCACCGGCGTCTATCTCACCGTCCTGTTGCGCGGCATGCAATTTCGCGTCCTGCCGCATGCCCTCAAGCTGATTTTCGACAAGGAGCACGGCCATCTCGGCGACATCAGCCATTTCGCCGCGCTGATGACGGCGCTGGCGGCCACGGTCGGCATCGGCAACATCGTCGGCGTGGCCACCGCCATCACCCTGGGCGGGCCGGGTGCGGTGTTCTGGATGTGGATGACCGGCCTCGTGGGCATGGCGACCAAGTATTCCGAAGCGGTGCTGGCGGTGAAATACCGCGAACATGGCGAGCACGGCATGCGCGGCGGTCCCATGTACTACCTGGCCAAGGGCTGCAACCTGCCCACGCTGGGCTGGCTGTTCGCGCTGTTCACCGCACTCGCTGCCTTCGGCATCGGCAACATGACCCAGGCCAATGCCGTGTCCGGAATTTTCCAGTCCGTGTTCCACATCGAACCCTGGGTCACCGGCGTGACGCTGACCCTGCTGACCGGGCTGGTGATCCTGGGCGGCATCAAATCCATCGGCCGCTTCACCTCCTTACTCGTGCCGTTCATGATCATCGGCTATGTGGTGGCGGCACTCATCGTGCTGGCGTTCAATGCCAGTGAAATTCCGCACGCGCTCTATCTGATCTTCTACCACGCCTTCAACCCGATTGCGGCGGGCGGCGGCTTCGCCGGCGCGGCGGTGGCGGCAGCCATCCGCTACGGCGTGGCACGCGGCGTGTTTTCCAACGAGTCCGGCCTCGGCTCGGCGCCGATCGCCGCGGCGGCGGCGCGCACCAGCGACCCGGTCAAGCAGGCGCTGGTTTCCATGACCCAGACCTTCATCGACACCCTGGTGGTGTGCAGCATGACGGCGCTGGTGATCCTGACCGCGACGCCGTGGACCGAGGGCGTGGGCGCGGCGCAGCTGACCAGTCTCAGTTTCGCCGAGACCCTGGGCAGCGGCGGCGAAATTCTCGTTGCCGTGGCCACCGCGCTGTTCGCCTATTCCACCCTGCTCGGCTGGAGCTATTACGGCGAGAAGGCCATCGAATACCTCGCCGGCCCGCGCGCCATCCGTGTCTACCGTGTGGTGTTCGTGTCGGCGGTGATCGTCGGCGCCATGATGCAGCTGGAGTTCGTGTGGAACTTCTCCGACCTCATGAACGGCATGATGGCCATCCCCAACCTGATCGCGCTGCTCATGCTGTCCAGGATCGTGAAGCAGGAAACCGACCGCTACTTCGGCAAGTGATGCGCAGCCACTGGAGCAGCCGCTGGGCCTTCATCCTGGCCACCGCCGGCTCGGCGGTGGGGCTGGGCAACATCTGGAAATTTCCCTACATGACCGGCACCAACGGCGGCAGCGCCTTCGTGCTGGTTTACCTGCTGTGCGTGGCCCTGATCGGCCTGCCGCTGATGATGACGGAAATCATGCTGGGGCGCCGCGCCCAGCGCAATCCGGTGGACGCGATGGCCCACCTGTCCAGGGAAGCGGGCGGCTCACAGTGGTGGAAAGGCGTGGGCTACATGGGCATCGCGGCCGGCATCCTCATCCTTGCCTTCTACAGCGTGGTGGCCGGCTGGGTGCTGGACTACGGACTGCGCGCGGCAAGCGGCGGCTTCACCGGCATGACGGCCGAGCAGGCGACCGCGGCGTTTTCCGCCTTTCTTGCCAGCCCCTACGAACTGCTGTTCTGGCACAGCCTCTTCATGTTCCTGACCATGTTCGTGGTGGCACGCGGCGTGACCTCCGGGCTGGAGCGCGCCACCACGATCATGATGCCCGGCCTGGTCATGATCCTGCTCATCCTGCTCGGCTACAGCCTGGCCGTGGGCGACATGGACCGCTCGCTGGAATTCATGTTCCGCCCGGATTTTTCCAGCATCACCCCCGCAGCCGTGCTTTCCGCCATGGGGCATTCCTTCTTCACCCTGAGCCTCGGCATGGGCGCGGTCATGGTGTACGGCTCCTATCTGCAACGGCACGCCTCGATCGCGCGCTCGGCCTTCCATATCGTGCTGATGGATACCGCCATCGCACTGGTTGCCGGCATCGCCATTTTCGCCATCGTGTTCGCCAACGGATTGGAACCCGCCGCCGGCCCCGGCCTGATATTCCAGACCCTGCCGATCGCCTTCGGCCAGATGCCGGGCGGCACGCTGTTCGCCACGCTGTTCTTCGTGCTGCTGGCCTTTGCCGCCTGGACCTCGTCCATCTCCCTGGTGGAGCCGGCCGTGTCCTGGCTGATCGAGAACACTCAATTGGGGCGCACGCGTGCCGCCCTGCTGGTGGGCGGGCTGATCTGGCTGCTCGGCATCGCGGTGCTGCTGTCGTTCAATGCCTGGAGCGAAATCAAGCTGCTCGGCCTCGGCATCTTCGACGTGCTGGACAAGCTCACCACCAACATCCTGCTGCCGCTGGGCGGGCTGCTGATGGCGCTGTTCGCGGTCTGGGTGATGCATGCGGCGCATGCGCAGGAAGAGCTGGCGCTTTCCGACCGCCACTACCGGCGCTGGCTGTTCGTCACCCGCTATGTGGCGCCGGCCGCGATCGTGCTGGTGTTCCTGAATCTGGTGGGCTGGCTGCCCTTCACCTGAGACCGCACAAACAACAAAGCCGGCTTGCGCCGGCTTTGTCTTGGAGATCTGCTTCGATTCTTACAGGCCCAGAATCCAGTGCACGATCTTCTTCAAATCTTCATCCTTGACCTGCGGATTGGGCGGCATCGGGATTTCGCCCCATACGCCCTTGCCGCCGGCCTTGACCTTGGCAGCGAGCCTGGCGGCAGCGCCCTTGTCGCCCTTGTACTTGGCGGCCACTTCCTTGTAGGCGGGGCCGACGATCTTCTTGTCGACGCCGTGGCAGGACATGCAGGCATTCTTTTGCGCCAGCGCCTGGCCGTCCGAGTCAGCCATGACGGGCATGCCGACGACCAGCGCGGCGGCGGCAAACATCACAACAACTTTCATTGCATTCTCCAGAGAAGTTGGAAACTCTGCGGCAGCGCGCCGCCTCATTGCGGATATTACGGATTGGCCCGCATAAAACAAGATGCCAGGGTAGTATTTGTCTACCAGCGCGCGCCGGTAATTGCATGCGCGCGCCGGGGGCCGAACCATCAATCAGTCGTTGCTGGCGAAGCCCAGCAGGTGCAGCAGGCTGGTGAACAGGTTGAATATCGCCACGAACAGGGTGACGGTGGCCATGATGTAGTTGGTCTCGCCGCCGCGGATGATGTTGCTGGTCTCATACAGGATGAGGCCGGACATCAGCAGCACGAACATGGCGGATACCGCCAGCGACAGCATGGGCATTTCGAAGAAGATCGCGCCCAGGCCGGCGAGGAAGGCCACCAGGATGCCGACCATGAGGAAGCCGCCCATGAAGCTGAAGTCCTTCTTCGTGGTCATGACATAGGCCGACAGCGCCAGGAAGATCGCGGCAGTGCCGCCCATGGCCATCATCACCACCTGGCCGCCGTTGGGCAGCGCCAGATAGGCGTTGAGGATCGGGCCCAGCGTGTAGCCCATGAAGCCGGTCAGCGCGAACACGAAAGCCAGGCCCAGGCCGCTGTCGCGGAACCTGGTGGTCAGGAACAAGAGGCCGAAGTAGCCGACCAGGGTAATGATGATGCCGGGATGGGGCAGGTTCAACGCCATCGACAGGCCGGCGGTGACGGCGGAAAACGCCAGGGTCATGGCCAGCAGCATGTAGGTGTTGCGCACGACCTTGTTGGTGGAAGCGGCATACGTCTGACTGCGGTTGATCGTGGTGACTTGCGGGTTCATTGAGAGCTCCTCGTGTAATTCAAACAATGCGAGATTTCAGAGTCTTTTCGGCGACGCAGGTTCCCGCAACAGCACGAAGCATACCCCAGGTTGGGAAGCCGCAGCCACAGACAACCCCTTTGGGCTTGAGGTTTTTCAGTCGCGTTCCTGGCCCCCTGGCCTGCGCCATGCAAAGATGAAAGCGGCCGTCCGAACGATTGCCGGGCCCGCGTCGTGGCCGGGCAGGACGCGGGCCCGGCATGCCGAAAACGAAACTCGAAGCACCGCTGCCGGGTGAAGTCGGCTCGACTTTCCCTTCCTCTTCTCACCATTGCCATCGCGGGGCCTGACGCCTTCAAGCCCTCGGCGTTTTTTGTGCTGCTGTTCCTGCTCGGCCTTTGGCCAACCAGCGCGGGCGCGGTGGCCTTGCCGTCGCAGTGGTCGCCATGCACTTCATGGCGGCGACAGCGGCAAATCGCCAAAAAAGATGCTGGCCGGCGGCTAAAGTTCGATTTCCTCGGGATTTTCGACGGGCGGCAGGCAGGCCCCGGCGCGGCACTGCCAGGCGACGGCCTTGCCGGATGCCGGCTTGTCGAGGCTGGCAGGCAGCCCGGCCAGCGTGTCGGGCAGGAAGAACATCAGGGTTTGCGGCGGCTTGCGCCCGGCCAGCGCCTTCCACTCGGCGAGTTCCCGCTCCGGCCCGCGCACCACCAGCACACCGGGGTCCCGGCGCAGTTCCGCCAGCGTGGCGAGCAGCGAAGTGAAGGCCACCGGCATCTCGGCCAATTCCGCGCCGTGGCAGGCCAGGGTACGTTCGGCAGCCCGCTCATAGCGCGGCTCGTTCAGGATCCTGCCCAGGCGCGCGAGGCTCATTGCCGCCACGCCCGCGCCGGCAGGCGTGGCCTGGTCGACTGCCGTGCGCGTGCGCAGGATCAGTGCTTCGTGGTCATGGCTGGTGAAATAGAAGCCGCCGGCCACCTTGTCCTCGAAATTGGCGAGCAGGGCGTCGGCGAGTGCCTGCGCCCAAACCATGTCCTCGGGCCGGTAGTGCGCCTGCATCAGTTCCAGCAACGCGTCGAGCAGGAAGGCGTAGTCGTCGACATAGCCGTTGAGCCGCGCTGCGCCGTTGGCGTAGCTGGCATGGAGCCGGCCTTCGTGCCACAACCTCTCGCGCAGGAAATCCGTCGCGCGCAGGGCCAGCTCTATCCATGCCGGGCGCTGCATGAGTCTGCCGGCATGCGCCAGGCCCTTGATCATCAGCGCGTTCCAGCCGGTGAGGATTTTTTCGTCGCGGTGCGGGCGCACGCGCTGCGCGCGCGCGGCAAACAGCTTCTGCCGCGCCGGTTCGAGCTGCGGGTCCATGGGCTCGCCGGCAAGCTGCAGGTGCCAGAATGCGTTTTCGAAATTGGCCGGAGCATCGAGCGCAAAGGCAGGCGCGGCGTATTCGTATTCATTGCCAAGCACCGTGCGCGCTTCCTCAGCCGTCCACACGTAGAACTTGCCTTCGTGTCCTTCGGAGTCGGCGTCGAGTGCGGCGCAAAAGCCGCCTTCGGGTGCAGACATCTCGCGCGCGAGCCACTCCACCGTGAGTTCGGCGCCTCGCGCAAACAGCGGATTGCCGGACAGCGCGAAGGCATCCGCGCACAGCCCCAGCAGCGGTCCGTTGTCGTAGAGCATTTTCTCGAAATGCGGAATCTGCCAGCGCTCGTCCACGGAATAGCGGAAAAAGCCGCCGCCCAGCTGGTCGAACAGGCCGCCGCGCAGCATTTTCTCCAGCGTGAACAGCAGCATGTGCCGTGCGCGCTCGTCGCCATTCCAGGCTTCGCGCGTGAGCCATTCGAGCTCCCCGGGCCGCGGGAACTTGGGGGCACGAGAAAAACCGCCATGCGCCTTGTCGAAAGCGCGCGCCAGATCCCCTGTGGCACGGCGCAAGACTTCATCGTCGGGCTGCGCTGCGGGCCGGGGCGCCTCCCTTAGCGCAGCCAGCACCCCCTGATTCTGCGCCTCGATGTCTGCCCGCCGGGCGCGGAAAACCTCGGCGATCTGCTCCATCAAACCGATAAGGCCCGGCAGGTTGTAGCGCGGCGTCTTCGGAAAATAGGTGCCGGCAATGAATGGCGCCTGGTCTGGCGTCAGAAACACCGTGAGCGGCCAGCCGCCGGCGCGGCCGGTAAGCAGGCTGTGTGCGTGCTGGTAGATCTGGTCGAGGTCGGGGCGCTCCTCGCGGTCGACCTTGATGTTGACGAAGAATTTATTCATCACCGCCGCGACTTCCTCGTCCTCGAAGCATTCGTGCGCCATGACGTGGCACCAGTGGCAGGTGGAATAGCCGATGGACAGCAGGATGGGCTTGTCCTCGCGCCTCGCCTTCTCCAGCGCTTCCGGCCCCCACGGGTGCCAGTCCACCGGGTTGTGCTTGTGCTGCTGCAGGTAGGGCGAAGGCTCGCCCGCGAGGCGGTTCACATGCCCGGTCGCATCGCTCACGGGATTTGCTCTTCGTTCCGGGCCTGCTCGGGCTCGGGTGCCAATGAATGCACCTTCAGGTGCAGCGCCGCCTTGGCGAGCAGGTGCGCGGATACCGGCGCGGTGATGAACAGGAACAGCGTCACCAGCACTTCGTGCAGGCTGACGCCTTCCTCGCGCACGCTGAAATACACGGCCGAAGCGATGAGCAGGCAGCCCACGCCCAGGGTGGTGGCCTTGGTCGGGCCATGCAGGCGGGTGTAGAAATCGCGCAGGCGCGCGAGCCCGAGCGAGCCGATGAAGGTGAAGACCGCGCCGGTGAGGATCAGGAGGGAAAGCAGGATGTCGATCATGGCGCGCCCCTATTCGATGATGTCGCCGCGCAAGAGATACTTGCACAGCGCCACGGTGCCGACGAATCCCATCATGGCGATCAGGAGCGCCGCCTCGAAATAGATGGCGTTGCCGAGGTGGATGCCAAGCAGCACCAGGAGCGCGATGGTGTTCACGTACAGGGTGTCGAGGGCGAGGATGCGGTCGGGCGCGTCCGGGCCCTTGAGCAGGCGCCAGAAGCTGAACACGAAGGCCAGGCTTACCAGCGCATAGGCGATGGGAATGACGGTGTCGAGCATCAGACGTCTCCTTCTTCGAAAATCTGCTTCAGCGGCACTTCGTAACGCTGCTTGATCTCGGCGACCATGGCATCAGGGTTGCCGGTGTCGATGGTGTGCACGATGAGCGTGCGCTTGTCCGCGCTCACCAGCGAAGACACCGTGCCCGGGGTGAGTGAAATGGTATTGGCCAGCAGGCTGATGCCCAGATCGCTTTTCAATTCCAGCGGGACGACGATGAAGGCCGGGTTGAGGCGCGACGGTCCCTTGAGGATGAGCCAGGCGACGTGGAAGCTGCCGCGCACGATGTCGTAAATGAACACCATGAGATAGCGCAACAGCACGCCCGCGTGGCGAATGCGCACATGCTCGGGCCAGAAGCCGGCGGTGGCGAAGGGAATCAGCCAGCCCAGCAGCAGCCCCAGCACGAGATGCCCGGGGTTGAGCCGATTGACCAGCAGCAGCCACAGGATGGCGAGCGTGAGCGTCAGCAGGGGGTGGGGGAGCAGACGCTTCATGGTGCGACACCCAGTACGGCATCGATGTATTGCTGCGGATCGAGCAATTGCATGGCGGTTTCGGTAGCGTAGGCAGAAAGCGGCCCTGCCCAGACAGTCAAAATCACAACGAGCAGCAGCAGGGCGACAACCGGCGTCAGCGCGGCGGTATCCGGCGCCACGAGCGACGCATCGCCGTGCGCACTATGGGTGCGGTAGAACAGCAGGCTGCCGCTTCTGGCCAGCGCGATCACGGTAGCCAGACCCGCTATCAGCACCACGCCCCACACCCAGACCAGCAAGGGCTCGCTCAATGCAGCCTTCAGCAGCATGAACTTGCCGAGAAAGCCCGACAGCGGCGGCATGCCGGCGATGGCCATGGCAACGAAAAAGAACAGCCCGCCCAGTACGGGCGCGCGCGGCATTTCGGGGCCCGATTCGAAGCGGTCGGCAAGGCCGCCGCGCGCACGCGCAATCTGATCGGCCAGCAGGAACAGCGCGGCCGTGGCGAAGGCGGTGTGCGGCAGGTAATAGAGGCCGGCGGCCAGTGCATCGGCATTGCCCAGGCCGAAGGCCAGCAGCAGCGTGCCCACCGAGGCCACCACGAGGTAAGCGGCCTGCTGGCGCAGGCCCGAACTCGCCAGCGCGCCGAGCGTGCCCAGCGCCAGCGTGGCGAGCGCCAGCGGCGCCAACCAGGCATCGAGCAGATTCGAAAGCGGCCCGGGCACATCGCCCGCCATCAGGCTGTAGACGCGCAGGATGCTGTAGGCGCCGACCTTGGTCATGATGGCGAACAGCGCTGCCACCGGCGCGCTGGTGTGCGCGTAGGCGGCAGGCAACCACAGGTAGAGCGGCAGCAAGGCGGCCTTCAACGCGAACACGCCGAACAAGAGCAGGGCCGCCGACTGCAGCAGCGCCGCATTCTCCGGCGGTGCCGCCGCGATTTTCACGGCGAGGTCGGCCATGTTGAGCGTGCCGCTGATGCCGTAGAGCGTGCCGACCGCGAACAGGAACAGGGTCGAGCCGACGAGATTGATGACCACATAATGCAGGCCGGCCTTCACCCGCAGGCGGCCGCCGCCATGCAGCAGCAGGCCGTAGGAAGCGAGCAGCAGGATCTCGAAGAACACGAACAGGTTGAAGAGGTCGCCGGTGAGGAAGGCGCCGTTCAGCCCGAACAGCTGCAGTTGGAACAGCACGTGGAAATGCCGGCCTTCGCTGTCGATGCCGCGCAGCGCATACAACAGGGCGAAGATCGCGAGCAGCGCGGTGGTCAGCAGCATCCACGCTGCCAGGCGGTCAGCGACCAGCACGATGCCATAGGGCGCGCTCCAGTTGCCGAGCTTGTACACCAGATGGCTGCCATCGGCGGCTGCGCCGATCAGTGCGAATGCGAATGGAATTAGCGCCAGCGTCGCGGCGACGCTCAAGCCGCGCTGCAGCCAAAGCGGCGTATTGCGCAGCGCCAGCAGCACGACGCCGGCAAAAAGCGGCAGCACCACCGGCAGAATGGGCAGATGCATGGCGGCGCTCATCAGTCGCGGTCCTCTTCGCTTTGCAGGCCGTCGACATGGTCGTTGCCGAGCTCGGCGCGCGCTTTCAGCGCCAGCACGATGACGAAGGCAGTCATGCCGAAACTGATGACGATGGCGGTGAGCACCAGCGCCTGCGGCAGCGGGTCGGTGTAGCCTTGCGCGTTGTCAGTGATCACCGGCGGCAGGCCGATGGCGAGCCGGCCCATGATGAACAGAAACAGGTTGACGGCATAGGACAACAGGGTCAGCCCCAGCACCACCGGGAAGGTCTGGCCGCGCAGTGACAGGAACACGCCGCCCGCGGTGAGCACGCCGATGACGAGGGCAATGAGCGCTTCCATCAATATCCTCCCTTGCGTCGGCCCGGCGCATGGTGCAGGCCGCCGAGCTGGGTCAGGATCGTCAGCGTGGCGCCGACCACGACCAGGAACACGCCGAGGTCGAAGGCCATGGCCGAGGCCAGCTCGAACTCTCCGACGATGGGCCAGTGCAGATGGCCGAAAGTCGAGGTGAGGTAGGGATAGCCCCAGAACCAGCTCGCCACGCCGGTGAAGGCGGCGACTGCGAGGCCCCAGGCGATGAGCGGGTGACTATCCGCCGGCATGCGCTGTTGCGTCCATTGCGCGCCGCTGGCGAGATACTGCACGATCAGCGCCACCGCTGTGATGAGTCCGGCGATGAAGCCGCCGCCCGGCTGGTTGTGGCCCCTGAGCAGGATGAACAGGGCGACCAGCAGCGCCAGCGGCAGCAGGATGCGGGTGAGCGTGGCCATGATCACGGGATAGGCGTCGGCATCCCAGGCGCGGCCGGCGGCGTCGCGGGCAGGCGCCACGAGGCGCAGGCCTTCCAGCATCGCCACGATGCCCAGGCCCGCCAGCGCCAGCACGGTGATTTCGCCCAGCGTGTCGTAGCCGCGGAAGTCGACCAGGATGACGTTGACCACGTTGCTGCCGCCGCCGCCCGGCACGCTGTTCTCCAGGAAATAGCCGGCGATGGTGTCGTAGGGCCGCGTGAGCACACCCCAGGCCAGCGCCGCAGTGCCGACGCCGGCGGCGAGCGCGATGACGCCGTCGCGCCACACCCGGGCAGGATCCTTTTCCGGCGCGGCGCGCTGCGGCAAAAAGAAGAGCGCGAGCAGCAGCAGCACGATGGTGACGATTTCAACCGAAAGCTGGGTGAGCGCAAGATCGGGCGCGGAGAACTTGATGAAGGCGAGCGACACCACCAGCCCGACCACGCCGATGGTGACGAGCGCAACGAAGCGCTGGCGGTGCAGCCACACGGTGGCGAGCGTGGCGATGATGAGCGTGGCGCCGGCCGTGAGGCTGACGGCGTCGAGCGCGAGACCTTCTCGGTTACCCGTGAGCGAGTTGCCCCCGGAAAGCCAGGGCGCAAAGCCCAGCACCAGCGCCGCCGCCAGCATGAAGAACACTTGGCGCTGCAACGATGCGGTATCGGCCAAGCGGGTGATGAACTGCGCCAGGCCGATGAGCCCATCGAGCAGCGCGTTGTAGGCCACGCGCGCATCGATGCGCTCGATGACGCGTTCGTGCCAGGCGAACAGCGGGCGGCGCACGGCGTAGATCAGTGCGCCGCCGGCGAGCGCTACCAGGCTCATGACCAGCGCCGGGTTGAATCCATGCCACAGCGCGAGGTGGTATTCAGGCAGCGGCGCCTGCAGGGTGCTTGCCGCCGCCACCGCCAGCAGGGGGGCGACTGTCAGCGCGGGCAGAATGCCGACCACCAGGCACAGCACCACCAGGATTTCCACCGGCGCCTTCATCCAGCGCGGGGGCTCGTGCGGCGTGCGCGGCAGGTCGACCGGCTCGCCGTGGAAGAACACGTCGTTGATGAAGCGGATGGAATAGGCCACCGCCAGCGCGCCGGCCAGGGTCACCAGCGCGGGCAGCAGCCCGCCGCCGACCATGCTTTCGGAAATGAGCACGGCCTCGGCGAAGAACATCTCCTTGGACAGGAAGCCGTTCATCAGCGGCACGCCCGCCATCGCCGCCGCCGCCACCATGGCCAGCGTCGCGGTGTAGGGCATGAACTTCCATAATCCATGAAGCCGGCGCATGTCGCGCGTGCCGGCCTCGTGGTCGATGATGCCCGCGGCCATGAACAGTGAGGCCTTGAAGGTGGCGTGATTGATGATGTGAAACACGCCGGCCACCGCGGCAAGTGGCGTGGAGAGTCCGAACAGCAGGGTGATGAGGCCGAGGTGGCTGATGGTCGAGTAGGCCAATAACCCCTTCAGGTCGTGCTTGAACAGCGCGACGTAAGCACCGAGCAGCAGCGTCGCCAGCCCCGCGCCGGAAACCAGCCAGAACCACTCCGGCGTACCGGACAGCGCAGGAAAGAGTCGCGCCAGCAGGAACACGCCGGCCTTCACCATGGTGGC
>DISR01000010.1 GCA_002421825.1 Thiobacillus sp. UBA6205
CATACAGGCCGGAAAGGAAATAGAAGCCGTTATAGGGGTAGTATTCCCAGGCGTTTTCGCCATCGAGTATGACCGAAACGACAGCCTCCTTGCCGTCCATGTCCTTGTGGATACGCTCTAGTTCGGCCACGAAATGCGCCACCGCGTCGGCACCGTGCCATTTGGAAAACTCGAAACCGATCAGGTCGGAAAGCTTGTCGTCGCGAAAAAAGCAGGCCGTTTTGCCGCTCGCACCTGCAATGCGGTAAGGCCGATACAGGTAAGTCGCGGCCGGATCGCTTGGTATGCCTGCGTGCTTGAGGCTGTTGGCCAGCACCGTTCCTCCACTGGCCGTCCATTCGATGCCTGCCTGCCCGAAAAGCTTGACGACGGCATCGGAAATGCCGCCCTCCGCAGGCCAGAGCCCGGCAGGCGGCTTGCCGAAGCGCCTGGCATGCGACTCGGCGGCCGAACGGAGATGCGCCACGACGCGGGCGTTGCCGCCCGGGTAATGATGGGTTCGCGGCAACACGGCCTCTGGCCAGGCTTCGCGTGCGGACTGGAAATCGATCAAGAGCGGCGCAATGGGGTGAGTATGCGGGGTAGAGGAAATCTCGATGCGCCCCGACTCGGCCAGCGCCCGGTAACGCGGGATCAGGCCGCCGATGACGCGCGCCACCAGTTCCAGCAGGGCTTTGCGATCCTCGAAATCGTAGCCCTCCCCCTTGGCCATCAGCCTGACGGGAAGCGGATCGCTGCGACAGATGGTCTCACCTATCCACACCAGGTGATACCACACCAGCAGGTCCGCGAGGTACTGGGCGGACAGATAATCGAGCCCGCCGCCGCCGAACTTCTCGGCCAGATCGTACAGCTCATGCAGCCGCTTGTAGTATGGATAGGGCGCGATCATCTGGTCGTGCCCGAGGCGGAAGCCGCACTCGAGTATGAAATCCCGTTCTTCCCTGGTCAGCCCGTCGTAGCTTTCGCGCGCCAGCAACCGCAGGAGGGGATCGCGATACGTCCGGCCGGCGAACTGCTCGGCATAGTCTTCCAGCTGGTCCAGCAGCACCGGCACGAAGTTGAACACGGCGCGCGCGCGCGGCTCGGCCTCGATGTGCGCCGCCATGTCCGAATAATCCTTGAGCGCATGCAGATAAGTCCAGGGCAGGCGGAATTCGCCATTCTCGGAATCGCGATAGTCCGGCTGATGCATGTGCCAGCACAGGACGAGATGCAGCCTGGCCACGCTCTTGTCAGCGCTCATCTGACGTAGTGGATGTGCTGCCCGAGCATTTCGGGCGTAATCAGCGTCACGCCGTTGGGCGAGACATAAAACGACCTGGCGTCCTGTTCGCGATCGAAACCGACCTCCAGGCCCTCAGGAATGACGCAACCCTTGTCGATGACGACTTTCTTCAGTCTGGCATGGCGGCCGATCACCACGTCAGGCAGAACCACCGCATCCTCGATGGTTGTGTAGCTGTTCACCTTGACGTTGGAAAACAGCACCGAATGGCGCACCGTCGCGCCCGAAATGACGCATCCGCCAGACACCATGGAATCGGTGGCCATGCCGCGACGGTCATCGTTGTCAAAGACAAATTTTGCCGGCGGCAATTGTTCCTGGTGCGTCCAGATAGGCCAGCTCTTGTCGTATAGATTGAGGTCTGGCGTCACGCCGGCGAGATCAATATTGGCTTCCCAGAAGGCGTCTACCGTCCCCACGTCGCGCCAGTACGGTTCGGTGCCCTCGCAACCGACGCAACTTTCGGCAAAGCGGTGCGCCACCACGCGGTAGCGCGGCACCATGTAGGGGATCAGGTTCTTGCCGAAGTCGTGCTCGGATTGGCGGTCGTCTGCATCGCGTATGAGCTGTTCGTACAAGAACCTGGCATTGAAAATGTAGATGCCCATGCTGGCCATGGCGCGGTCCGGCCGCCCCGGCATCGGCGGCGGATTGTCCGGCTTCTCCATGAACTCGACCACGCGCTCGTTTTCGTCGACAGACATGACGCCGAATGCGCGCGCCTGTTCCAGCGGCACTTCGAGGCAGGCCACCGTCATGTCGGCCTGATGCTTGACGTGGCTGGCGAGCATTTCGCCATAGTCCATCTTGTAGACATGATCGCCCGCCAGGACCAGCACGTATTCGGGATCGTACTTGCGGATGATGTCCATGTTCTGGAACACCGCATCCGCCGTGCCCTTGTACCAGTCGGTCTCGATGCGCTGCTGCGCCGGCAGCAGTTCGATGAACTCGTTGAACTCGCCGCGCAGGAATCCCCAGCCGCGCTGGATGTGCTTGATCATGCTGTGCGCCTTGTACTGGGTCAGCACGCCGACGCGGCGGATGCCCGAGTTCAGGCAGTTGGAAAGCGGGAAGTCGATGATGCGGAACTTGCCGCCGAAAGGCACTGCAGGCTTGGCGCGCCAGTCGGTCATCTGCATCAGCCTGGACCCCCTCCCTCCGGCCAGGATGAGCGCTACGGTTTTCTTGGTCAACAAACTGACGAAACGAGGTTCGTTGGCTAGCGGATTACGCATGGGTCACCTTTTATTTCACGATAAGCGTTCATACTCTTATGATAGGCTTTGTATTGCAAAAACATGTTAAACATACCCACAGATTCCAGATTGATCGATCTCGCCGCCGGCCGCAACCACGACCCGTTCGGCTTTCTCGGCTGGCACCCGGGCCCAGAAGGCCATGTCGTGCGCGTGTTCGACCCCTATGCCGACAGCGTCGAGATCAAAGGCCTCGGCCCCATGGAAAAAACCGATGCACGCGGCCTGTTCGAGTGGCACGGGCGGACGGCACCGGAGATCCCCTACCTGATTCGCAGCAGCAGCGCTCATGCCGGCCACGAGCGTTACGATCCATATTGCTTTCCGCCGCTGCTCTCGGAGCATGACCTTTATCTCTTCAACGAAGGCCGCCTGCTGCAGGCCTACAACATGCTGGGCTCCCATCCAGCCAGGGTAAACGGCATCGATGGCGTACGCTTTGCGACCTGGGCGCCCAATGCCGAGCGCGTGTCGGTGGTGGGCGACTTCAACCACTGGGACGGCCGTCTGCACCCCATGCGCTCGCGCGGCAATTCAGGCGTGTGGGAACTGTTCCTGCCAGGCATCGAACCGGGCGCATACTACAAGTTCGAAATCCGCAACCGTGCCAGCGGCCAGGTGCTGGTCAAGGCCGACCCGTACGCGCGCTGTTTCGAGCGTCGCCCCGACACTTCGCCGCGCGTTTGCGCGCCCTGCGGCCACGCCTGGCAGGATGCGGCATGGCTGGAAAAACGCGCGCACTGGGACTGGTTGCACGCGCCCATCAATATTTACGAAGTCCACGCCGGTTCCTGGAAACGCCACCCGGACGGGCGCTTCTACAGCTACCGCGAACTGGCTGACAGCCTGATTCCTTATTTGCAGGACATGGGCTACACGCATGTCGAACTGATGCCGGTGTCCGAGCATCCGCTGGACGAATCCTGGGGTTACCAGGCTACCGGCTATTTCGCGCCCACCAGCCGCTACGGCACGCCGGACGAGTTCCGCGCCTTCGTCGACGCCTGCCATCAGGCCGGCATCGGCGTGATCCTCGACTGGGTGCCGGCACACTTCCCGCAGGACGACTGGGCGCTGGCGCGTTTCGACGGCACCGCGCTGTACGAGCATGAAGACCCGCGCCGCGGCTACCATCAGGATTGGGGCACGCACATTTTCAACTACGGCCGCGCCGAGGTAAAAAACTTCCTGCTGGCGAGCGCGCATTACTGGCTTTCCGAATTCCACCTGGACGGCCTGCGCGTGGATGCGGTCGCCTCCATGCTGTATCTGGATTATTCGCGCAAGGCCGGCGAATGGCTGCCCAACCAGTTCGGCGGGCGCGAGAACCTGGACGCCATCGACTTCCTGCGCCAGCTCAACGTCATGGTGCACGAGGAATTTCCCGGCGCGCTGACCTTCGCCGAGGAATCCACCGCCTGGCCCATGGTGTCGCGTCCGGCCTATCTCGGCGGCCTGGGCTTCTCGCTGAAGTGGAACATGGGCTGGATGAACGACACCTTGAGCTACCTGCGCGAGGATCCGGTGCACCGCCGCTGGCACCACAACCAGCTCACCTTCGGCCAGCTCTACGCCTATACGGAAAACTTCATCCTGCCGCTGTCGCACGACGAGGTGGTGCACGGCAAGGGTTCGCTCGTCGCCAAGATGCCCGGCGATGTCTGGCAGCAGTTCGCCAACCTGCGCCTGCTGTTGACCTGGCAGATCGCCAGTCCCGGCAAGAAACTCAATTTCATGGGCAACGAATTCGGCCAGGGCCGCGAGTGGCAGGTCGGCTGGGAACTCGACTGGGGGCTGCTCAACATCGACTGGCATGCCGGCATCCAGCGGCTGGCCCGCGACCTCAACCGCCTGTACCGCGACGACCCCGCGCTCTTCGGCCTGGATTTCGATCATGCCGGCTTCCAGTGGCTGGACTGCAACGACGCCGACCATTCCATCTACAGTTTTCTGCGCCGCGCGCCCGACGGCCAGTGCACTATCGTGGTGCTTAACTTCACGCCGGTGCCCCGCCATGGTTACCGGCTTGGCGTGCCCACGGCCGGCTATTATCGCGAGATCCTCAATACCGACTCGGCGCTCTACGGCGGTTCCAATTCAGGCAACGGCGGCGGCCTCGGCAGCGACCCCCAGCCCTGGATGGAGCAGCCGCATTCCATTACCCTGACCCTGCCGCCGCTGGCCGGCATTTTGCTGAAAATATAGACATGCTGCTATCCGAACTGCCCTCCTGGCAAAAACTTCAGGCACATCGCAAGACGTGGGACGGTGTGCGCATGCGCGAACTGTTCAGGTCTGACCCCGGCCGCTTCGAGCGCTACAGCATCGAACTGGACGACTTCCTGCTCGACTATTCGAAAAACCTGGTCAACGACGAAACCATCGCCCTGTTGCGCCAGCTTGGCGTTGAGGCCAACGTGCCGTCTTGGACCGAGGCCATGTTCGGCGGCGAGAAGATCAACTTCACGGAAAACCGCGCCGTGCTGCATGTGGCGTTGCGCAACAACCCGCTGAAGCCCATTCTGGTCGACGGCCACGACGTCATGCCGGGTGTGCTTCAAGTGCTGAACCAGATGCACCGCTTTACCCATGCCGTGCGCGAAGGAAAGTGGCGCGGCCATACCGGCAAGATCATCACCGACATCGTCAACATCGGCATCGGCGGCTCCGACCTCGGCCCCATGATGGCCTGCCGTGCGCTCAAGCCCTACGGCAATGCGCGCATCAACATGCATTTCGTGTCCAACGTCGACCCCAACCATGTCGGCGACACGCTCGACGACCTGAATCCGGAAACCACCCTGTTCATCGTCTCCTCCAAATCCTTCACCACCCTGGAGACCTTGGCCAATGCCAAGATCGCGCGGCGCTGGCTGGTCGAGCGGCTGGGTTCCGATCTGGCGGTGTCGCGCCACTTCGTCGCCATTTCCACCAACGAGGAAGCGGTCAAGGCCTTCGGCATCGACCCCGCCAACATGTTCGTGTTCTGGGACTGGGTGGGTGGCCGCTATTCGATGTGGTCGGCCATCGGCCTGCCCATCGCGCTTTACGTGGGCATGGACCAGTTCGAGGAACTGCTGGCCGGCGCGCGCGACATGGACGAGCATTTCCGTGCCGACCCGCTCGCCAGCATCCCGGGCACGCTGGCGCTGCTGTCCATCTGGTACCAGCATTTCTGGGACGCGCCCAGCCACGCCATCTTCCCCTACGACATCCACCTCTCAAGGCTGCCCGCCTATCTCCAGCAGCTGTGCATGGAGTCCAACGGCAAGAGCACGACGCGGCTGGGCGAGAAGGTCAACTATCCGACCGGCGAAATCGTCTGGGGCGAGCCCGGCTCGAACGGCCAGCACGCCTTCTTCCAGTTGCTGCACCAGGGTACGCGCTTCGTGCCCACCGACTTCATGCTCGCTGCCGTCACCAGCCATCCCTTCGAAGGCCTGCACCAGATGCTGGTCGCCAACTGCTTCGCGCAGTCCGAGGCGCTCATGCTCGGCAAGAGCGAAGGGGAAGCGCTGGCGGAACTGAAGGCCGAAGGCGCGGATGAGGAATCCATCCGCCTGCTGTTGCCGCACAAAACCTTCCCCGGCAACAAGCCCTCCAACACCATGCTCTACCAGAAGCTCACGCCGCGCACCCTGGGCCGGCTGATCGCGCTCTACGAGCACAAGACCTTCGTGCAAAGCACGCTGTGGAGCATCAATGCCTTCGACCAGTGGGGCGTGGAAATCGGCAAGCGCCTGTCCAGCGCGCTGATCAAGGAACTGGGCGAGGACCAGACCGTTTCGGCCCATGACGCATCCACAAACGGCCTGTGCGCGCACTACCAGCGGCTGAAATGGAAATAGGCCTTAATCCACATCCAGCAGCGTGATCTTTGTCTCGGCTGTTTTTTTATCGATCTCGAACAGGACCTCGCAGTATTCCGTCTGCTCGTCGATCGGCGTGGGATCGTCCGCACAGCTGCAGCCCGCGATGATGCCCTGATAGAAAATGCCGGTCTTGACCAGGATGCGCAGCGGCTCCTCCGTGGCGCTGAGCACCACCAACTCGTAACTGTCGCCGCTGACATGACTGCTTCTGGACAGGCCCTGCTGCAGGGGGAGCGCCGCCATGCCCAGTTGCCCGGCTTCCTGCTTGAACACCTCCCTGAACTTGGGTGTATTCCAGGCAACAAGCGACCTGCTGAGCTTGTACATCTCAGTACCGCACCATTGTGCGATAGGTCAGCACGGCCTTGCCTTCGGCAGGCACGGTGATATTCCATACGGCAGTATTGGCCGCGGCCTTGGTGTGCGGGTGCGACTCGGACAGCATCTGCCAGTCGCCGGGCATGGGTTCGCTGACCTTGACGGTCACCGACTCGCTCTTGGCGTTCTTGATGGTGATTTGATAGGCGCTCTCGAACACGTAGTTGTAGCGCGAGGTGCCGCCCAGTTTCCTGAAGTCGGTCTGCTTGCGGTCGGCGGTCACATCGAAGGCCTCGCCCAGTTTCAGGCGCACGCTTTCGTTCCTGGGCGTGTGGTCGATGCGGTCTTCGCCGATGAATTGCGCATTGCCCTTGCTGTCCTTCTTGTATACCCGCACCACGCCCTTGGGCAGCGGGATGCCGAGGCCAGCACCCTTGTTGGCAAATTCGACGAACACCCCCGCCTTCAATTTCTGGCCTAGCTCGCCATATTGACCGGAGTAGTAATAATTCTGGCCTTCGAGCAGCAGTTCCTTCTTCACCGGCACGGCGGCCGCACTCATCAGCGCGACCTGCTTGGTCTGGTTGTCGGCAATGGTGGTGGGCCGCTCCAGCGTGTAGAGGTGATATTCGAACAGCGCTTCCTGGCTCATGTCCGCCGCTTCCGCCATCGCCGCCTTGGCCATCAGGGGAACGGGGCGGCCGCGCGCCAGTTCCTCCTGCACCAGATTGACGTCGCCGGCCACCAGTTGCAGCTTGGCATTGGGATAGGCGGTGCCGCTGCGGTTGCTGAGCGTGACCCAGCCGTTGATGTCGAGGCGGTCGTCTTTCTCGTTCAGTTCGGCAACGTAGTCGGCCTTCCACGACAGTCCGCCGGTCAGGTAGGAAAGCTCCAGGTCCTTTTCGCCTGCGGAGGCACTTGTCAGCGAGATGACCAGCGTGGGCTTGTCGCGCAGGTTGTCGGGCACGCCGGAAAATGCCAGCCGGCCCGGTACGCCGGTTTCGATGCGGTCGGCGAACTTGAGCACCACGCCGCCGTTGGTGGCCAGCACCGTGGCGGCCTCGCGTTTCTCCGCGCCACTGGCAGGATTGATGCTGATGACCGTGACTTCGCGCCCGACATATTTTTCCAGCAGCTTCTGCGGCGTCAGCAGATCGAAGTCGAAATTCTGTTCGACGAGCTTGAGGCCAGCCGGATTGGAAACATTTCGCAGCAGCGCGGTTTCCGGCCGCATCTGCGCGGACACCTCGCGCCAGGCGAGCTGGTTGGCACCGCGATCGAGCCGCACCTTGCGGCCGTCCTTCACCAGCGCCAGATTCTCGTTGTAGATGGTGACGGCGACGTCGCGCTGATCGGCGCGCGTAGTGAGCCTTTCATCCTGCGGGGCCGCCATCGCGGCGGACAAAAAACCAGCGGCGATCATGCCGGCCAGCAAACGCGTTGTTTTCATTCCTGGTCTCCTTTTGTCGTCATCCTGTTCGGGCAGGCAGCCTGGTCGGCAAGCACGACCAGGCTTTCCCCTGCGCCAATCCGGCTGGCGGGAATCGGGCGCCCCTGTTGCCACCGCATGACCGCCTCGCGTTTGGCTTCCCCCGTCACCAGGAACAGCACGGTTCGCGCGCGCGACAGCCGCTGTGCGGACAGGCTGATCCGTTCCGGCGGCGGCTTGGGCGCATCGAATACCGGCAGCACATCCATTGCTCCCTGCCCCGCGCCGAGGTCATGGCCGGGGAACAGGCTGGCCGTGTGCCCATCCTCGCCCAGGCCCAGCAGGACGAGATCGAATTTGCCCGCGTTTTTCAGTTGCTCGCCGTAGCATGAGGCCGCCTCGGCCGGACCGAGTTCCGCGGGTGGCACGAAGATTTGTCCGGGCGGGATCGGAACGCAATCCAGGAACGCAAGCGCAGCCTGCAGGCTGTTGCGGTCGGCATGGTCCGGCGGCAGGCAGCGCTCGTCGCCGAAGTACACGCGCCATTTATCCCACTGCATGGCCTCGCCGGCCAGCATGCGGTAGAGGTCGAGCGGCGTTTGGCCGCCCGCCAGCACGACAGAGAAATTGCTGCCACTGCCGGCCTCGCACTGCCGAACAATCTCCAGCGCAGCCTTGAGCAGCGATTCGCGGTCGGGGAAAACCCGCCAGTCAGGCTCCATGATCGTTTCCATCATTTGTCCGGTAATGGCATGATAGCGGCTGTCAGAGACATCCCCAACCCGCATAAATGGCTTCTTCATCCAGCAAAGGCGGCGGCGTCGATACGCAATCACTGAGTTCCGGGGTGATTACCCACGTCGGAGGCGAAAATGCGCCCAGCCCGGTTCGCGAAGAAGACCTGCGCAACCGCTTTTTGTCGTTCGACCCGATGTTCGACAGCAAGGGAATGGTGGTGGCGCGCGAACTGGTGTTGCGCGGCCAGGACACCTCCAGTGTACAGTCGGCCGAGTTGAAGCGCATGAACGAGGACATGCTGCTGACCGGGCTGTATTCCCTGTCTCAGGACGGCCTGCTCAGCGGCCAACCCCTGTTCGTCAAGATCAGCCATGACGTCCTGTTCTCCGATACCCTGTCGCAACTGGCGCATCCCAATATCGTATGGATCGTGGATGATGCCGACGCCAAAGTAGCCAGCCAGGCCAAGCATCTATCGTCGGCCGGGGCGATGAGGTTCTGCCTTGAGGCGCCAGAGCCGGACGTTGCAGAAAATGTGTGGCACTTCCAGCGCATTCCCGCCAGCGCGAGGCCAGAGAAACTGCCAGGCGGACAAATCATCGTTCAAAACATTGCCCGCGAGTTCGAATTGTCGCGCTGGCCGGATTATGGCTGGTTCATGGGCGAGTACTTCACCGGCCCGCTGGCCGAACCGAACGCCAAACCCAATCACGACTTGCGCCTGGAATTGGCGACAGTCGCCATGCGGCAGGCGCTGCCCAGCCTGATCCAATTCATCCGCCTGAACCCGTCGCTCGAAACCCAGTTGATGCGCATCGCCCACTCCATGGCCGGTGGGCTGAGCACGGAAGCCGACTCCGCCGCCCACGCCATGATCAAGATGGGCGGCAAACGCTCCCAGCGGGTCGCCATCCTGACTGCGCTGGCCGGCACGCCTGTGACGGCGGACAACCGCCTTTATACCCAGGTGGCCCTGAGCCGCGCGCTATTGATGGGCAAGCTGGCAGGCTCTATAACGGACATCACCGATCCGGATGAGGCCTTCGAAACCGGCCTCTTCTCCACCTTTCCTGCGGCGTTTTCACTTTCGGTGAACCAGTTGTACCGGCGCATCGGCTTGCGCCGGCAGGTTTATGAAAGTCTGGCCGGGCAGGACACGCCGATGAACAAACTGCTGCGCCTTGCCCACGCTTGCGAACATCAGAACGGCGAACTCATGTCAAAGCTGTCCTGCGAACTCGGCATTTCCATGGACAGCATGGCAGCTTCGCACGTCGAGGCGGCCGTCACCGCAGAAGATGTCGGCTCGCGCCTGATTTGATTCGGTTGGCACAGGCCGGGCTCCCATGAGCAGCTTAATAAGCCGTTCTCCGACGCGGTAAAATTATGGCTTCTCGACTGCTGGCCGACAACGTGACCCCCGTACTCGTCTTCGACATTGAAACCATCCCGGATACTTCCGGTTTTGCGCGCCTGCACGATCTGCCTGCCGGCATCCCTGAAGGCGAAATCGCGGAAATGGCCTTGCTGCAACGCCGCCAGGCCACTGGCAGCGATTTTCTGCCTCACTACCTGCACCGCATCGTGGCGATTTCCTGCGCGCTTCGCATGGGTGACCAGTTCCGGGTGTGGACGCTCGGACGTGACGGGGAATCCGAACACGACATCGTCCAGCGCTTCTACGACGGCATCGAGAAGTACACGCCCCAACTGGTTTCCTGGAACGGCGGCGGCTTCGATCTGCCGGTGCTGCACTATCGCGGCCTGATGCACGGCATCGCCGCCCGGCGCTACTGGGAATGGGGCGAGGAGGACAAGGAGTTCAAGTGGAACAACTATCTGAGCCGCTACCACACCCGCCATCTCGACCTCATGGACGTGCTCGCCATGTACCAGCCGCGCGCCAATGCGCCGCTGGATGATCTGGCCAAGCTGTGCGGCTTCCCCGGCAAGCTGGGCATGGACGGCAGCCAGGTGTGGGACGCCTTCCAGGCCGGCAAGCTCGCCGACATCTGCGACTACTGCGAAACCGACGTGGTCAACACCCACCTGCTTTTCCTGCGCTTCGAGCACATGCGCGGGTCGCTCACCACCGAGGCCTATCACGGCGAAACCGCCAGGGTGCGCGCCGCCCTGCAGGCCCTGGAAGGCGGGCACTGGCAGGCCTTCCTTGCCGCCTGGAGGGAGTAGCCGTGGTCGAGGCTCATATCGATGCCCTTGACCATGAGGGCCATGGCATCTGTCGCGTGGACGGCAAGGTCACGTTCGTCGACGGCGCGCTGCCGGGCGAGACCGCGGAGATTTCCGTGTTTCGCAAGCACCCCAAGTACGACAGCGCCAACGCCGTGCGCATCCTCAAGACCAGCAGCCAGCGCGCTGCCCCAAAGTGCGTGCACTATGGCCGCTGCGGCGGCTGCGTGCTGCAGCATCTGGAGGTGAGCGCGCAGGTCGCCGCCAAGCAGCGCATCCTGGAGGAAAATCTTCAGCGCATCGGCAAGGTCCGGCCGGAAATCATCCTGCCCGCGCTGTATGGTCCCTCCTGGGCTTACCGCCACCGCGCGCGCTTTTCAGTGAAGCGCGTGGACAAGAAAGGCGGCGCGCTGGTCGGCTTCCACGAGAAGAAATCCTGGTTCATCGTCGACATGCACACCTGCGAGGTGCTGCCGCCGCATGTCGCCGCGCTGTTCATGCCCATGCGCGAGTTGATTCCGCAGCTGTCCAACTCCGACCGCGTGCCCCAGATCGAACTGGCCATCGGCGAAACCTCGACTGTGCTGGTGTTCCGCCTGCTCGCTCCCTGGAACGACGATGACAAGGAAATCGTCCGCGCCTTCGCCAACCGGCATGGCGTGGAAATCTGGGTGCAGCCCAAGGGGCCTGATACCGCCGCGCCTTTCTATCCGGAAAACGGCGGCCTGCTGCAATACAGCCTGCCCGAATTCAACGTGGTGCACCCGTTCCGCCCCACCGAGTTCACCCAGGTCAATCCGCACATCAACCGCGCGCTGGTTCACCGCGCCATTGCCATGCTGTCCCCTCAGCCGCACGAACGCATCGCCGATTTCTTCTGCGGCCTGGGCAATTTCACCCTGCCCATCGCGCGCTCCGGAGCGGAAGTGGTGGGCATCGAAGGCAGCAAGGCCCTGGTCAGCCGTGCGCAGGAGAACGCCCGCCTAAATGGCCTCGACAACGTCGAATACGCCGTCGACAACCTGTTCGAAATGACCCCGGAGAAATATGCTGCGCTGGGCCGTTTCGACAAGCTCCTGATCGACCCACCACGCGACGGCGCCATGGAACTGGTGAAATCCCTGCCCGCGGACAATCCGCCCCGGCACATCGTCTATATTTCCTGCAACCCGGCTACCCTGGCGCGCGACGCCGGGGTGCTGTGCCACGTCAAGGGCTACAGGCTCAAGGCGGCAGGCATCGCCAACATGTTCCCGCACACGGCCCACGTCGAATCCATCGCCCTGTTCGAGCGGTATTAGGCTCCCCCTTGCCTGCTTCTGCAGGCAGCTGCTGGCTTCGAACCAGGCTTCCGGAGCAGCGTGCAAATTCCCTATTTGCAGTAGAATTGCCATTTTTTACCGTCAGCAAAACTCCAAATGGCGTTGATCGTTCAGAAATACGGCGGCACCTCGGTCGGCAGCATCGACCGCATCCGCAATGTTGCGCAAAGAGTGGCCAAATACCGCGCCCAAGGACACCAGGTGGTCGTGGTCGTGTCCGCCATGTCCGGCGAAACCAACCGGCTCATTGCCCTGGCCAAGGAAATGCAGCCCCAGCCCGACCCACGCGAACTGGACGTCATGATCTCGACCGGCGAGCAGGTCACCATCGCCCTGCTGTCGATGGCGCTCAAAGACCTCGGCATCAAAGCCAAGAGCTACACCGGCTGGCAAGTGCCCATCCGCACCGACAACGCCTTCACCAAGGCACGCATAGAGGGCATCCCGGACGCCAACATGCGCGCCGACCTGAATGACGGCCATGTCGTCGTAGTGGCAGGTTTCCAGGGCATCGACAGCGACGGCAACATCACCACCCTGGGCCGCGGCGGTTCCGACACCACCGGCGTCGCGCTCGCCGCCGCGCTCAAGGCCGACGAATGCCAGATCTACACCGATGTCGACGGCGTCTACACCACCGATCCGCGCATCGTGCCCGAAGCCAGACGCCTCAAGACCATCACCTTCGAGGAAATGCTGGAAATGGCCAGCCTCGGCTCCAAGGTGCTGCAAATCCGCTCGGTGGAATTCGCCGGCAAATACAAGGTGAAACTGCGCGTGCTGTCCAGCTTCGAAGAAGAAGGCGACGGCACGCTGATTACTTTCGAGGAAGACGAAAACATGGAACAGGCCATTATTTCCGGCATTGCCTTCAACCGCGATGAAGCCAAGATCACGGTGCTCGGCGTGCCCGACAAGCCCGGCATCGCCTACCAGATTCTCGGCCCGGTGGCGGATGCCAATGTCGATGTCGACATGATCGTGCAGAACGTCGGCCACGAAAACACCACCGACTTCACCTTCACCGTGCATCGCAATGACTTCAACAAGGCCATGGATGTTTGCCGTAAAACGGCAGCCGCCATCGGCGCACGCGAAGTCATCGGCGACGACAAGATCGCCAAGGTTTCCATCGTCGGCGTCGGCATGCGCTCGCACGTCGGCATCGCGCGCAGGATGTTCGAGGCCCTGGCCAATGACGGCATCAACATCCAGATGATCTCCACCTCCGAGATCAAGATTTCCGTGGTGGTGGAAGACAAGTACATGGAACTCGCCGTACGCGTGCTGCATCAAGCCTTCAACCTCGACAAGGCTGCCTGATAAGCGTTTAGGGTGGCGAAAGGCGCCGTTTTCCGGTATCCTTGCGCCTCTTCCGGAGACGTGGCCGAGAGGTTGAAGGTACTCCCCTGCTAAGGGAGCATGCGGGCTTAAACCTGCATCGAGGGTTCGAATCCCTCCGTCTCCGCCAAAATCAAAAAGGCCCTACTTGGGGCTTTTTTGTTTTGCTTGAGATGGTGGGCGAGAGCCTCCTGGCTTCGGCTGGAGATCACTGATCGAGAATTCAGCCAAAGGGCCTATCCCACACCGAAACACACGCGAAAAATCCATGCGCGTATATCTCCATTAATTGATTTTGTGTATAATTTCGCCTTCTCAGCGCGCCCGTAGCTCAGCTGGATAGAGTACCTGGCTACGAACCAGGGGGTCAGGAGTTCGAATCTCTTCGGGCGCGCCAATCAACAAAAAAGGCTTGCATTTCTGCAAGCCTTTTCTTTGGCCGTGAATGGCCGCTCTTTCTTGGGTCCGTTATTTTTTCTTGGCGTCCGAGGAATCTACGGCCAATTCGCCCTTCAGTTTCTCCACGCTGGATTTACCGAAACCCTTGACCTTGTCGAGATCATCCACCGACTTGAAGAGGCCGTTTTTCTCACGGTATTCGATAATTGCCTTTGCCTTGGAAGGGCCCAATCCCTTCACGCCCTCGAGTTCGGATTGCGTGGCAGTGTTGATATTGACCGCAGCCCAGACCGAGCCAACCAGGAAGAAAAACATCGCAATCAGTTTCATAATGAACTTCATCTTCTTGTGCCTCCATTTGATTAGAAAAGTACAGTTGTGTGGGTTAAGCCCACCCACATAAGTTAGCGGTTATGCGTTATTTTTGACATCAGCCAAAAGCCATATGCACAAACCCAGGCAACTAGGCCAAAAGTTGTATATTCCGGCACCAAAAAACTTTTTTGAGCTGATTTCTGTTGATAACTTTTGCAAGGCCGTTCCTGACGATACGTCATTCGGCATTCTCGGGCATGCCAAGCCGGGGGGCGTTGACCGGGGGGCGCTGGATTTGGCGCAATAAAAAAGCCCTCTTTGTGGAGGGCTTTTTTGGTGTAGATGTC
>DISR01000019.1:0-5438 GCA_002421825.1 Thiobacillus sp. UBA6205
ATGTTCGGCGAGAAGCGCTCCATGCTGAAGACACCGCTGCCCGGCAGGCTTGCCGCACTGACAGCCATGCTGGTCGGGCTGGGGCTGGCTGCGACGGGCTCTACCGCGCCGGTTCCGCCCATGGGCCAGCAGGAACTGGATGCCTGGTTCTACGGCAAGACTACCGCCGAGGTCAACGAAGGCGAACTGACTTTTCTGACTGCCCCGCCCGGCAAACCAGTGCACCGCCAGCAGAACCGCATTCGCATTACCGAGGACAGCCTCGTCAGCGGCTGGGCCGACCTGGAGCAATGCCATGACAATCTCGACACCGTGCCGCGCGCCCAGATCACCTTTCGCGAGGGCTGCATCCGCAACCTGCGCGTGCTGGAAGCCCGCGCCATCGAAGAGGCCTGGGTGGAGGGCGCGACGGTCCAGTTGCGGGAAGTCCGCCGTGGCGCGCGCCTGTGCCTCGCCGCGCAGACCCGCGCCCTCAACAATTCGGGCAGTGGCTATTTCACCCTCAACAACGGCCCCTACATGCGCAAGTTCCTGGACGGTTACTACCCCATGCAGGTTTCTCTCAGGCTCGAGTACCCTGCCCGACTGTTGCAGATAATCGACATTTCCCCCGCGGAACAAGCGGGTTTTCATGTCAGCAAGAAGTCCGGATTCGTCAATATTGATACACTATTCGAGGGCGAGTTGCGCACGCAGGTACAATTTGAGCGCCTGCGCTAGCCAGCCGCACACAAATACCTGAATCGCTGGTAGCATCAGGTTTCCATCAACCAAAGGAGAACACATGAACAAGTCTGAATTAATCGATGCCGCCGCCCAGGGAGCCGACATCAGCAAAGCCGCCGCTGGCAAAGCACTCGATGCGATCATCGACGCCGTCGTGAAGGCCGTGTCCAAGGGCGATACCGTCACCCTCGTCGGCTTTGGCACCTTCAAGTCCTCCAAGCGCGCTGCCCGCACCGGCCGCAACCCCCAGACCGGCAAGGAAATCAAGATTGCCGCCACCACCGTACCCCGCTTCACTCCGGGCGCCGGCTTCAAGGCTGCCGTCGCCGGCAAGAAAGCCAAGAAGAAGTAAATCGCAGAATACGGAAGTGGCGCACCTCAATGCGCCGCTTGTCGTTCGGGCATAAAAAAACCGGCAATGCCGGTTTTTTTATTGGCATCACGACACGCCTTAAAACTCCCAGGCAAAACCGGCCTGGCCGAAACTGCGATCGTTGCCATGCCCGATGGCAGCCGACGCCTTGAATCCATCGAAAATTTCATAACGAAGCCCCAGGGCCTTGTCCGGGCCGGAGCGTTCCTCGCCGAAGATTTCAGCAGTCAGCTGCAGGCCCTGCAGCAGCGGATATTCATAGCCGATGCCCCAGGCATGCAGGGTTTCCCGATCGCCCGGCGCGATCACATGCACGGCCCCGGCATTCAAGTGCAGGACCTGATCATTCATGAAGCGATAGGATGCCAGTCCGGTCAGCGCGCATGCATGCTCGGTCTCTCCTTCGGCGCGGGTTCGCCCGTAATCGAAACGCGCCCCGAGCGACCAGCCAAGCTCGTTCTGATACGGCACCCATTTCGCTGCCACTCCCACCCCGCGCAGTGTGATGCCCGGGCTGGCATCCGTATCGCGTTCATGCGATGCGCCGATTTCAACTTCCAGCGTCTCGGTCGGCCCAAAACCGAAAGCCAAAGCCCCGCCTCTTGTTTCCTCATCCCGATGCCAAACGCCTTCGATTTTCATTCCGCCCTTGCCGAGCGTGCCGGCATCGTCGACGCTCATCGGCGATTCCGCAAACGCGAATGATGCCGCCAGCATCCCCGCGAAGAGGGCGGGCAAGAACCAAACACTTCCCCTGTACATGTCAAAGCTTCCTTTCAACGCATTAGAAAACGATGCGGCATGGCTTGCCGAACGCTTCTTCTATTGTGAAGCGAGGCTTGCATAGAGCAAAAGAATATAAAACGATAGCTTCGATAAGCGTCGACTATGGTTCGCATGGCCGTGGAAAAAACGGCAGGAAGCCAGTTCTTGAATGTATTTGCGCCGGGTATCTTGGTGGGCAGTACAGGGTTTGAACCTGTGACCCCCGCCGTGTGAAGGCGATGCTCTACCGCTGAGCTAACTGCCCAAGATTGGATGCGGTCCGAATGGACGGGGCGAATTTAACCACAAGCCCGCCCATACGGTCAAACCCTTGTACATCGTTTGGCGTAAAATTGCGGGTTTTCGGCAGTCCGCAACCTCCATGGTCAGAACCCGCTTCGCCCCCTCTCCCACCGGCTACCTGCACATCGGCGGCGCGCGCACCGCGCTGTTTTCCTGGGCCTATGCCCGCCACCACGGCGGCCAGTTCATCCTGCGCATCGAGGACACCGACATCGAGCGCTCCACGCCCGAGGCGGTGCAGGCCATCCTCGACGGCATGCAGTGGCTGGGCCTCGCCCACGACGAAGGCCCGTTCTACCAGACCCACCGCTTCATGCGCTACAAGGAAATCATCGAACAGCTCTTGGCCAGCGGCCACGCCTACCACTGCTATTGCAGCACCGAGGAACTCGACGCGCAACGCTCCGCCCAGCGCGCGCGCGGCGAAAAGCCCCGCTACGACGGCACCTGGCGCCCGGAGCCCGGCAAGACCCTGCCGGTGCCGCCTTCCGGCGTGCAGCCCGTGGTGCGCTTCAGGAACCCCCTCACCGGCAGCGTGGCCTGGAAGGACCTGGTCAAGGGCGTCATCGAAATCTCCAACACCGAACTCGACGATCTGGTCATCGCCCGCGCCGACGGCACCCCCACCTACAACTTCTGCGTGGTGGTGGACGACTGGGACATGAAGATCACCCACGTCATCCGCGGCGACGACCACGTCAACAACACCCCGCGCCAGATCAACATCCTCAAGGCCCTGGGCGCGGAGATTCCCCAGTACGCCCACCTCTCCATGATCCTGGGCGACGACGGCACCAAGCTGTCCAAGCGCCACGGCGCGGTGTCGGTGATGCAGTACCACGAGGAAGGCTATTTGCCCGAGGCCGTCATCAATTACCTGGCGCGCCTGGGCTGGTCGCACGGCGACGACGAGATCTTCTCGCGCGGGCAGTTCATCCAGTGGTTCGACCTCGACCACATCACCGCCTCCTCCGCCCAGTTCAACACCGAAAAACTGCGCTGGCTCAACCAGCACTACATCAGGCAGGCCAACGACGCCGACCTCGTCGCCGACCTCAGGGAACGCATGGCCAGGCGCGGCCTCGACATCGACCAGGGCCCGGATGCGCTGAAGGTGGTGGCTCTGCTCAAGGAACGCGCGGCCACGCTCAACGAACTCGCCGACGAAGCCACCCTGTTCTACCAGGATATCTCGCCCAACGCTGATCTGCTGTCGCAGCATGTTACGGCAGAGAGCCTCATGGCCCTGCATGCGCTGAAGTCACGCCTCGAAGAGGTCGAATGGACCCGCGAGGCGCTGGGCGCCCTGGTCAAGGACGTCGCCAGGGAATTCAACCTCAAGATGCCCAGGCTCGCCATGCCCGTGCGCGTGCTGGTCACCGGCGAGCCGCAGACCCCCTCCATCGACGCCACCCTGGAACTGCTGGGCCGCGAACGCGTGCTGGCCAGGCTGGAAGAACACCTGCCGCAGCCGGGGATGTAAAGATTTCCCCCTCTCCCTCGACGGGAGAGGGCCGGGGTGAGGGTGTAAAACAATTAGATCAAGGTATAATCCCGCTCGCGCTGGTGTAGCTCAGTTGGTAGAGCAACTGATTCGTAATCAGTAGGTCGGAGGTTCGACTCCTCTCACCAGCACCAGACAAAACAAAGGCTTAGAGATTTCGCTCTAAGCCTTTTTTGTTTATACAGACGCTGAGCCCATTTTCCCGATTCCGCAGCAAGGCACGTCAGGCAGCCAGAATCTGAAATTCCGTGGCCTTGACCACCGGGCAGACCTGACGGTCTTTTTTCTTCATTTCGACCAGCCCGTAGCGGGACATGGTTTTTAGCGTGCGTGAAAGATTGCTCTGCTTGCGGCCGGTCATGGCGGCCAGGCTGGTGATGGATTCCGGCTTGGCCTCCCGGATCACCTGCAGGAGCGCACGGTTTTCGTCGCTGAGCACTTCGGCGAGCGATTTCATCGAGGTGAACCAGATTTTCGGCTCGCCCGGCTTGGGCTTGTACTCGCCTTTTGCAATGGCGAGCATACGTTCCCGGATTTTTTCCTGGGGCATGATGCCAATCAACACTTTGCTCATTTCGCCACCTCTTTCAGTACCTTATCGACTTCCGCGAAGAAGTCTTCCAACAGTTGCGCCGCACTCCTGAATTCGTAGGGAATGCCTTTGTCCGCCGCATGCCGATGCCTATGGTCATAGGGCATGCGCTGCCCGGCATACTTGAACTTCTTCGGCGGTTTGACCGCATGGCTGTTGTCATAGCCCATGATCCGCCTGCCGTAACGATCATGCAGCGTAAGCGAGTAACGGATGCCATGCGGAATGCCCTCAGTCGGGCTCACCCGGCAGGCTTCCAGCTTTACCCAATAGCCGCCTGTCTGGTCGAGAATATAGCCATCCATATCCAGGAGAGTTTCGAGGCCGGGGTCAAATTCCGTTTTTATTATATCAACAGCTGATATTATATCAATAGATGATACTCATAATTTGCCTGCAAAACAGGCGAAACGGCAATCCAGCGCGGTGCAGGCGCCTAAAAGGCCCAAAGGCGTAGGAATTATAGGCATCATGCACGTTTCTGCTGCAACAGTTTCGGGTAGCATACGGCTAGACTTTATCTGCACCATCCGCCGGACAAGACATGCTCTCCCTGGAAAACTGGGAACTCGCCAGTTACATCATTACCGTCATCGGCCTGCCGCTGGCCATCGCCGTGTTCCTGTACGAGCAGCGCAAGGAGCGCGAGAACGAGGACGAGGAGGCCTATCAGCTGCTGTCCGACGCCTACACCGATTTTCTCAAGCTGGTGCTGGCCCATCCCGACCTGCAGCTGCGCACGCGCACCCACATTGCCAACCTCAGCGCCGACCAGCGCGAGCGCATGATGGTGCTGTACGAAATCCTCATCGCCCTGTTCGAACGCGCCTACCTGCTGGCCTATGAGGAAGACATGTCGGACAGGAAACGCCGGCGCTGGCTGTCGTGGGAGGACTACATGCGCGAGTGGTGCGGGCGCGAGGATTTCAGGAATGCCCTGCCCCAGCTGCTGCAGGGCGAGGATGCCGATTTCAGCCGCTACATCAGCCGCCTGGCCGAAGAAGAACAAGCCCGGCCATGAACGAGGACGAGCAACGGGACCCCTCCCTGAACGTGCTGGGCGAGCCCTTGCTGGCTTGCAGCACGCAGCCCCTGACCGGCTTCTACCGCGACGGCAGCTGCAACACCGGCCCGCAGGATGTGGGCCTGCACGGGGTGTGCGTGGTGGCGGACGA
>DISR01000019.1:5483-29198 GCA_002421825.1 Thiobacillus sp. UBA6205
CTGGAAGACCTCAAGGAACACGCGGTCGACCTCAACTGACAGCCCGGCCCAAAGGACGGCAACGAAGCCGCCAGGACGATCTTGCGCTCAGGGCTGCATCGAGCGCATCTCGATTTCGATCCAGCGCCTGAAAACCTCGGGCGACCACAGCGACTTGACATAGACCACCACGTCGTCAATCTCGGCCTCGGTCAGCTTGCCCTCCCAGGCCGGCATGTCGCCCACGCCGGACGGGCTGCCTTCGCGGATGCGCTGCTTCAGCACCTCGGTCGGGTGGTGCCAGGCATGCGCCGAATCATCCAGCGGCGGCGGCGGATACATGCCGTTATCCTGCTTCACGCGCCAGTCTCCCGGCTGGCCGCGCCCTTCTGTGCCGTGGCATTCGAGGCAGTTCTTTTCATAGACCAGGCGGCCGCGCTCGACCTGCTCGGGCTTGAGCCAGGTGTCGGGCATGGTGGCGACCTTGTGCGCGGAAACCGATGCCGATGCGGCGGCGTCGGGCATCGTTTCAGCAGCCTTGTCACAGGCAGGCAAAGCCAGGCCCAGCAGGCAGGCCATCAGCATGCGCACGCATGCATCCGCGGTTGTGGCCGCATTGCTCAATGCATCACTCCACGCCGACGAACGCCACCAGGCTGTGCTTGCCGCCGGGCTGCACGGTGATTTCATCAGGGCTGGCGTTGACGGTTTCCACGCACACCATATCCTTGTACTCGCCGGCCGCCATGTCGGCGAAGCCCTTCTCCTTCTCGCTCCACGGGTTCCACACCACGCTGGACTGGCTGCCCAGCTTGGCCACGCGGAGGGTGCGGCCGAACACGGGATCTTCGATCAGGCAGTCGGCAGCGGTGTCGATGTAGACACGGTCGGTTTCCTCGCTGAACGTCACCGGGCCGGACTGGGTGAACTGCTTGAAGTCGCGCGTCTTGTCGAGATAGGCCGTGCCGTCCAGGCCCAGCACCTTGACCTGGTCAATGTCGCCCACGCGGAAATAGGTGTGCAGGCCGTCGGTGATGGTAAACGGCGCGGCGCCGGTGTTGCGCGTGACCAGTTCCATTTTCAGGGCCGCGCCGACGGTGACGATGAGTTCGAGATCGAAGGCATGGTCCCAGATTGCGCGCGTGGATTCGTCGTCCTTGATGCCGAGCCTGAGCACTACGGTGTCGGCGAGGTCGGTCCTGGCCTCGCGCACTTCCCACATGCGCGCGCGCACGAAGCCGTGCACGCCCTTGCCTTCCAGTTGGCCGAACCACGGCCAGCACACCGGCACGCCGCCGCGCACGCCCTTGCCGGGCTGGTAGACCGCGGCCTTCGACACCCAGATCGCCGGCTTGTGGCCGTTGGGCTGCCATTCCAGCACCTGGCCGCCCTGCACCGCCACGCGCGCCATGGCGTCGGGTGCGTTGATCTCCGCCACCGGCAGGCCGGGCGCGGCGTCCTGGAAGCGCAGGCGGCCGGGAATGGCAAAGCGGCTGTTCAAGGTTTCGCTGAAATTGTCCAAGGTCTTCTCCATGCGTACGTGAGGAATGTTGGCGTCGAGGAATTCCCCGCCCACCTGGTTGAAACCGTATTTTGCGTAAAAAACGGCGGCGCGGGTCTGGGCGTTGAGGAAGACTTTTCCCTTGCGCAGCTTCTCCGCTTCCATCAGCAGGGTCTTGATGATCAGCCGACCCACGCCCCTGCCGCGAAAATCCTTCAGCACCGCCATGCGGCCGATGTGGCCGTCGGCCAGCATGCGCCCGCAGCCGATGGGGGCATTCCCCTCTTTCACCAGCACGTGCAGGGCGTGTGGGTCCTCGCCGTCCCATTCCAGTTCTTCCGGAACGCTTTGCTCTTCGATGAACACGGTGCGGCGGATGGCGGAGAGCGCGTCTTGTGCGTCGGACCAGCTGACAACCGAGGATCTCAATTAGGGCAACTCCACATAAATCGTCATCGCGAGGCGTATCGCGCCGTGGCGATCCAGTTGGCAATGCTTGGAGCAAAACCCTGGATTGCCACGTCGGCTTCGCCTCCTCGCAATGACGACACACATTTTTTGTCCTGCATCAGGCCGCCTCGGCCTGGTCTTTCATCGCCTGTTGCTGCATCTCCCACATGTGCGCATAGTGCCCGTGCATGGCGAGCAGCACTTCATGACGGCCGCGCTCGATGATGCGGCCGGCTTCCATGACCAGGATCTCGTCGGCATCGATGATGGTGGACAGGCGGTGGGCGATGGTCAGGCTGGTGCGGTTCTTCATGACTTCGCGCAGTTCGGCCTGGATGATCTTCTCGGTCCTGGAATCGAGCGCCGAGGTGGCCTCGTCCAGCACCAGGATGGCCGGGTTTTTCAAGAGCGTCCTGGCGATGGCCACGCGCTGCTTCTCGCCGCCGGAAAGCTTGAGGCCGCGTTCGCCCACCACCGTGTCCCACTGCCTGGGCAGCGATTCGATGAAATGCAGGATGTGCGCCGCGCGCGCGGCCTCGATCACCTGTTCGCGCGTGGCATCGGGCTTGCCGTAGGCGATGTTGTAGTAAAGCGTGTCGTTGAACAGCACGGTGTCCTGCGGCACGATGCCGATGGCGGCGCGCAACGATTCCTGGCTGACGTCGCGGATGTCCTGGCCGTCGATGCGGATGCTGCCGCCGGTGACATCGTAGAAGCGGAACAGGAGCCGCACCAGGGTGGACTTGCCAGAGCCAGACGAGCCGACCACTGCGACGGTGCGCCCGGCCGGGATGTCGAAGCTCACCCCCTGCAGGATGGGGCGCTCGGGATCGTAGGCGAAGCTGACCTCGTCGAAGCGCACCGCCCCGCCGGCAACATGCAGGGCCGGTGCATCTTCCTTGTCGCGCACCTCGATGTTCTGCGTGAGCAGCTTGAACATGCGTTCGATGTCGGTGATGGATTGCTTGATCTCGCGGTACATGACGCCGAGGAAGTTGAGCGGCAGGAAGATCTGCACCAGGAAGGCGTTGATCATGACCAGGTCGCCCAGGCTCAGGCTCCCGGCCACCACGCCGGCGGAAGCGCGCCACAGCACCAGGGTCACGCCGGTGGCGATGACGAATGCCTGCACCGTATTGAGCAGCGACAGCGAGTTCTGGCTTTTCACCGCGGCTTCCTGCCAGCTTTCCATGCTGGTGTTGTAGCGATCGGTCTCGAATTTCTCGTTGCCGAAGTATTTCACCGTCTCGTAGTTGATCAGGCTGTCGACCGCGCGCGTGGTGGCAATGGAATCGAGTTCGTTCATCTGGCGCCGGTACTTGGTGCGCCATTCGGTGATCGCAATGGTGAGCGACATGTAGATCAGCACCACGCCCACGGTGATCGCGGCAAACACCCAGTCGAACTGCACCAGCAGGATGGCGCCGACCAGCAGGATCTCGATCAGCGTCGGCGCGATGCGGAACAAGAGGTAATTGACGATGGCCGAAATGCCCTGGCTGCCGCGCTCGATGTCGCGCGTGACGCCCCCGGTCTGGCGCTCCAGATGAAAACGCAGCGACAGGTTGTGCAGATGGCGGAAGGCCTCGATGCTGATCTTTCGGATCATGCCCTGCGTGACCCTGGCGAAGATCATGTCGCGCAAGTCGGTGAACAGCGTGGTGGCGAGGCGCAAGAGGCCGTAGCCGACGATGAGCGCGGCAGGCAGGATCAGCACGACGTTCTTGGCCGTGTCCAGGCTGTCGACGATGTACTTCAACAGGATCGGCACGGCGATGGTGGCAACCTTGGCGCCGATCAGGAAGCCCACGGCAAAGATGAAGCGCCAGCGGTGGTCCCATAGATAAGGCCCCAGTTTCCTCAGGGTGCGCCAGTCGGCGGGTCCGGGCGGGGAGTTTTTTGAAGCGTGGTGTCTCATGTGCGGTTAAAATTCAAAGCCGATTGCATTTTACCGCCGCCATTTTTAAAACCATCATGAAAATCTACGGCATCCCCAATTGCGACACGGTCAAGAAGGCCCGCGCCTGGCTGAATGACCACGACATCGAAGCGGAATTCCACGATTACAGGGAACAGGGCGTGCCGCTCGACGTGCTGAAAAAGGCCGCCAGGCAATTGGGCTGGGAAGCGCTGATCAACAAGAAGGGCCCGACCTGGCGCAAGCAGCCGGACGAGGTAAAGGACGCCGTGATCAGCGAAAAGGCGGCCTTCGAATTCCTGGCCGCCGCCTCCAGCGCGATCAAGCGCCCGCTGCTGGAGCTGGACGGGACTTACCACCTGGGCTTTTCGCCTGAAGAATATGCCGAAATTTTCAGAAAATAATTTGAACAAAGAGGACAAGAGGACAGGAGGGTTATATCCAAACCCCGGTTTTCCTCTTGTCCTCCTGTCCTCTTTGTGGAATTAAAAAATGACCTCCCCCCCCATAAACGATACCTTGGCACTCGCCAAAGACCTGATTTCCAGGCAATCCAACACCCCGGAGGACGCCGGCTGCCAGGCCCTGCTGATGGCCCGCCTCGCCCCGCTCGGCTTCACGTTCGAGACCATCGAATCCAGCGGCGTCACCAACCTGTGGGCGCGCAAGGGCAAGGATGCGCCGGTCGTGTGCTTCGCCGGCCATACCGACGTGGTGCCCAGCGGCCCGCTCGAGCAATGGGTTTCCGACCCCTTCACCCCCACCATCCGCGACGGCGTGCTGTACGGGCGCGGCGCTTCGGACATGAAAACCTCGATTGCCGCCTTTGTCACCAGCATCGAAGGTTTTCTCGCCAGGCACCCGAACCACAAGGGCTCGATCGCGCTGCTCGTCACCTCGGACGAGGAAGGCATCGCCACTGACGGCACGGTGAAAGTGGTGGAAAGGCTGGCCGCGCGCGGCGAAAAGATCGACTACTGCATCGTCGGAGAACCCACCTGCGTGGACAAACTCGGCGACACCATCAAGAACGGCCGCCGCGGCTCGCTTTCCGGCAGGCTCACGGTCAAGGGCATCCAGGGCCACATCGCCTACCCGCACCTGGTGCGCAANNGAAGGCAACGAATACTTCCCGCCCACCTCCTGGCAGGTGTCCAACATCCACGGCGGCACCGGCGCCAGCAACGTGGTGCCGGGCGAAGTCGAGATCCGCTTCAACTTCCGCCACTCGACCGCCAGCACCAAGGCGCAGTTGAAGGAGCGCGTGCACGCCATCCTGCAAAAGCACGGCCTGGAATACGAGCTCGTCTGGGAAGAAGGCGGCAAGCCCTATCTCACGCCCAAGGGCGATCTGGTCGACAAGATTTCGGCGGCCATCCGCGAGGTCGCCGGCATCGAGACCGAAGTTTCCACCAGCGGCGGCACCTCGGACGGCCGCTTCATCGCCGACATCTGCCCGCAGGTAATCGAGTTCGGCCCGATGAACGCCAGCATCCACAAGCTGAACGAGAACATCCCGGTGGCGGACATCGAACCGCTGCGCGAAATCTACCAGCGCACGCTGGAAAAACTGCTGGGCTGAAGCCGGCACCGCAAACAACAGGCTAGCGATGAAAAAGAAACACGACCTCTTTGACGACACCGAGTCCCTCATCACCTTGCGCGACTGGCTGCGCTTCGCGGTGTCTCGCTTCAACGAGGCCGGGCTGTTCTTCGGCCACGGCAGCGACAATGCCTTCGACGAGGCGGCTTACCTCATCCTGCATACCCTGCATCTGCCGCTCGACCGGCTGGAGCCTTTCCTGGACGCCAGCCTGACGCATGGCGAGGCCGATCAGCTCAAGGCCGTCATCGAACGCCGCGTAAAAGAGCGCGTGCCTGCAGCCTACCTGACGCACGAGGCCTGGCTCGGCGATTTCCGCTTCTACGTGGACGAGCGCGTGATCGTGCCGCGATCGTTCATTGCGGAACTGCTGCGCGAACAATTGTCGCCCTGGGTGGACGATCCCGAGGCCATCCATTCCGCGGTCGACATCTGCACCGGCTCCGGCTGCCTGGCCATCCTCCTGGCGCATGCCTTTCCGCATGCCGAGATCGACGCAGTGGATATTTCCATGGACGCCCTGGCGGTTGCGAAGAAAAACGTGGCCGATTACGGATTGCAGGAGCAGGTGCGACTGATCCAGTCCGACCTGATGAACAAGCTCAAGGGCAGGAAATACGACCTCATCATCGCCAACCCGCCTTATGTGAACGCACCGTCCATGGCCGTGCTGCCCGAAGAATACCGGCGCGAACCGGAGCTGGCCCTGGCCAGCGGAGAAGACGGCCTCGAACATGTCCGCCGCATCATCGCGGATGCGCCCAAACACCTCAATCCCGGCGGATTGCTGATCGTCGAGATCGGCCACAACCGCGATGCGCTGGAAGCCGCATTCCCCAGACTGCCATTCGTCTGGCTGGAAACCAGCAGCGGCGATGAATATGTGTTTCTGCTGCGTAACGAGGACATCAAACCCGGTCGTTTATAATTCAGGATCGAACCCGAAACAAAGGAGGACCCCATGCAACAGCAGATTGACGTATTCGTCGCATCCCTCACCTCATTCTGGACCCAGATGGCCGCATTCGTGCCTCAGCTGATTGCTGCGCTGATTCTGCTGTTCCTTGGCTGGATTCTGGCCAATATCGTGCGTTCGGCTGTCGTCAAAATCCTCGACACGCTCAAATTCGATGAACTCGGCAAGAAAACGGGCATCGAGGCTTTCATGCGCCAGGGCAATATCGACCTCACCCTGTCGCGGCTGATTGCCAACCTGATCTACTGGATCATCCTGCTGGTGGTCATCGTCACCGTCGCCAACAGCCTTGGGCTCACCACGGTGGCCGAACTTTTCAACAAGGTGGTGTTCTACCTGCCCAACATCATCGTCGCCGTCCTGGTCCTGGTGTTCGGCGTGCTGGTTGCGCGCTTCATCAACCGCCTGGTGTTCGCCTATCTCAACAACATGGGCGTCGATGGGGCGCTGACGCTCAGCACCCTGGCCGAGTATGCCGTGATCATCTTCGTGGTGTTCGTGGCGCTGGAGCAGCTGCAGATCGGCACCCACCTGCTGATCACCGCCTTCCAGATCGGCTTCGGCGCCGTTGGCCTGGCCCTGGCCCTGGCCTTCGGCCTCGGCGGCAGGGAATGGGCGGCCGGCATCATCAAGCGATTGACCGAAAAGAAGTGAAGCAGCCTTGAGCTGTCAGTCTTTTCGCACGTAGCAGTAATCCCAAGCCTCGCCGCTTGCCTGTTCAAGGCAGGCGGCGAGCGCCTCTCCGGGCACCGCCTCGGATTCGAACACATTCGAGACTTCAATAAACAAACGTGCGCAGGCCGCGCTGCGGCGCCAGTCGAATTCGCAGACGCTCCCGCTGTAGCCGCACTGGCCGCACTTCAGCTTGCCATCCGCGCGGGCCGGAGCAACAGGCTTGCCCATCGGCTTGCGGCATTGCGGGCAGCGCGGCGGCTTGAGATTGCCGCCCTGTACAAACAGCGGCGCATCGAAAATGCCTGCGATGCGAATCGTGGTGGCGGCTTCGTTTTCGCCCAGCGCGACCTGCGGAGAGCAGCCTAGATAGGTAATCAGCCCGAGGTATTCCGGTCCGGTGGCGTAAATGCCGGGGCTTCGCTCGGTTCCCAGCAAGCCTATGGCCTTGCAGGCATCAATCAGCGGCGCGAGGTTTTCCGGCGCCCAGGCGGGGTTCTTTGGGTAGAACACCAGGAAATGTCCAGCCACCTTTATTGCTTTTACAAGGAGGACGGGAGGATCACTCAAGCAAGGTTTCCTCCTGTCCTCATGTCCTCTTTGTTGGATTGAATTTTCCTGCCCGCCCGGATGCCGGCTTGCGCGGCGCTGCACGGCCTTGGGCGGGACGCGGCCGGCTGTCCGGTATGGGCATGTCCGCCCAGCGCAGCAGGCGCTTGACCTCGGTTTCGTCGATCTCGTGCTTCTGCCCGCGCTTCAGCTGCGGCGGCAGCGCCACCGGGCCGTAGCGGGTACGGATCAGGCGGCTGACCTTGACGCCGACGGCATCGAACAGGCGGCGCACTTCGCGGTAGCGCCCTTCCATGATGACCACGCGCCACCAGCGGTTGGCGCCCTCGCCGCCCGCTTCCGCGAGGCTTTCCACGCGTGCCTCGCCGTCTTCCAGCTCGATGCCGTCGATCAGTTGCTGCTGCATTTCCGGCGTGAGTTCGCCCAGCACGCGCACGGCATACTCGCGCTCGACTTCGAAGCGCGGATGCATGAGCCGGTTGGCCAGCTCGCCGCTGGTGGTGAAGATCATCAGGCCTTCGGTGTTGAAGTCGAGCCGGCCCACGCTCACCCACTTGGCGCCGCGGATTTTCGGCAATTGCTCGAACACGGTGGCGCGGCCCTTGGGATCGTCGCGGCTGACGATCTCGCCTTCCTGCTTGTGGTAGAGCAGCACGCGGACGCGTTTCCCTTCCGGCGCGCGCAGGTAGACGCGGCGGCCGGACACCTTGATGACGTCCTTCGAGGTGACGCGGTCGCCGACCTGCGCGGTTTCGCCGTTGACGATGACGCGCCCCTCGGCGATCCAGGCTTCCATTTCGCGGCGCGAGCCGATGCCGGCGTCGGCGAGCGCCTTGTGCAGCCTGACCTGCTCTTCCGGCTCGGCTTGGGGCACGGCGCGGCCGGATGGTTTTCGCGCGGCAGATTCGGCTGCGACAGGCACCCGGTTGACAGGCTTGCTGGGAGGGCGCAAAGGACTGCGGCGGCGACTGGGCATGGATGTCAAAAGGGCTCTATAAACAAATTGTTGAACGCGGATGCGCAGAAAAACCTTTACAAAGAGGACAGGAGGACAAGAGAAAACAAATTCGTATCGGGATTGAATCGATTTCGTTTTGCCCTCCTCCTGTCCTCCTGTCCTCCTGTCCTCCTTGTTCAAAACTTACCGCTTCTGCGCTTGGATGTATTTCTCAGCTCCCGGCGGCAGCGGCAGGCGTGTTCTCTTCGGCGGCCGTGTCTTCGGCGCGGGCGGTCTCTGCTTCGCTCTCCGTCACTTCTTCCGCAGCCAGTTCCTCGCGCACTTCCTCGATTTCTTCCGGCGTCACCGCGGTGTCGGGCGCGAGAAGATTGCCCAGTTCCTCCAGCGGCGGCAATTCCTGCAGCGAACGCAGGCCGAGGTCGGACAGGAAGCGCGGCGTGGTGGCCAGGAGCGCAGGCCGGCCCGGCACGTCGCGGTGGCCGACGGTCTCGATCCAGCCGCGCTCTTCCAGGGTCTTCACGATCTGCGCGTTGACCGACACGCCGCGAATGTCCTCGACGTCGCCGCGCGTCACCGGCTGGCGGTAGGCGATGATGGCCAGCGTTTCCAGCACGGCGCGCGAATAGCGCGGCGGCTTCTCGTTGCGCATGCGCGCGATGTAAGGCTGCATCTCCGGCCTGGTCTGGAAGCGCCAACCTTCGGCGACCTGAACCAGTTCGGTGGCTTTCCTGTCCCAGTCGGACTTGAGTTCGTCGAGCGCGCGCCGCAGCATGTCCTCGGACAGTTCCTGTTCGAACATGCGCTTCATTTCGCGCAGGCTGAGCGGCGCATCCGCGGCCAGCAGTGCGGCCTCGAGAATGCGTTTCAGCTCTTCAAGATTGTTGATCGTCGGCGTGTTCATCAGCGGTCAAAGTCTCTTCGTGCAAACGGACGTAAATCGGCGCCAGCGGCTCGGCCTGGGTGACGTCGACCAGGGTTTCCTTGGCCAGTTCGAGAATGGCGAGGAAGGTCACCACCATTTCGGCCACCCCGGTCTCGGCGCGGAACAGGTCGGCGAACTCGAGGAACTGGCCGGGTTGAAGCTGCTTGAGGATGCGCGTCATGTGCTCGCGCACCGACAGTTCCTCGCGGCTGATGCGGTGGTGCTTGTTGACCCTGGCGCGCGACAGGATGGACAGCCAGGCGGCGGAAAGGTCTTCCGCACGCACGTCCGGCAGCCTCCTGGCGGCGGATTCCGCCGCCACCGACACCACCTGGAAGTCGCGCCCGGCCAGCGGCTGCCTGTCCAGGCGCTGCGCGGCGAGCTTCATCTGCTCGTATTCCAGCAGGCGGCGCACCAGTTCGGCGCGCGGGTCTTCCGGCTCGCCGCCCTCGTCCGCGCGCGACGGGCGCGGCAGCAGCATGCGCGACTTGATTTCGATCAGCATCGCCGCCATCAGCAGGTATTCGGCCGCCAGTTCCAGGCGCGAGGTGCGCGCGGCCTCGACATAGGCGAGATACTGGCGCGTGAGCTCGGCCATGGGGATGTCGAGCACGTCGAGATTGTGGCGGCGGATGAGATAGAGCAGCAGGTCGAGCGGGCCCTCGAAGGTCTCGAGGAACACCTCCAGCGCATCCGGCGGGATGTAGAGGTCGAGCGGCATTTCTGCCAGAGGCTCGCCCCTGACTCGGGCAATGGGGAGTTCGGCCTGCAGGGCTTCCATGACCGGGATTCTACCACCCAAGGCCGGCCGAGACTGCGAGTTTTGCGCCTGTCAGGCTGCAAAAACCGTCTTCGCCACGTCCCTGAATTTGCTGGCGAAATGCGCCGTGATGCCCCGCCTGATGTAATCCGGCAGCTTGTCGAAATCGGCCCGGTTGGCCTCGGGCAGGATCAGTTCCACGATCCCGGCGCGGCGCGCGGCGATGACCTTCTCGCGAATGCCGCCCACCGGCAGCACCTGGCCGGTCAGCGAGAGCTCGCCGGTCATGGCCAGCGGACGCGCCAGCTTCTGGTTGCGGGCAAGCGAGAGCAGTGCGGTCGCCATGGTGATGCCGGCGCTGGGACCGTCCTTGGGCGTGGCGCCTTCCGGAATATGCAGGTGCACGAAGCTGGAATCGAAGAAAGCCGGATCGGCCTTGAATTCCTTGAGATGGCTGGCGACGTAACTGTAGGCGATCTCGGCCGATTCCTTCATCACGTCGCCGAGCTGGCCGGTGAGCTTGAAGCCGCGGTTGAGCGTGTGCACGCGCGTGGCCTCGACGTCGAGCGTCGCGCCGCCCATGGCGGTCCAGGCCAGTCCCGTCACCACGCCCACCGCGCTTTGCGGTTTTTCCTTGTGGAACACGGGCTTGTCGAGATAGGACTCGATCTCCTTGACGCCGACCTTTATTGGCGTAGCCGCGCCGTCGAGGATATGCACCACGGCCTTGCGCGCCACGCGCCCGAGCTGCTTTTCCAGGCTGCGCACACCGGCCTCGCGCGCATAGCCCTCGATGACGTGGCGGATGGCGGACTCGGAAACCGTCACCTGGTTCTTCTTCAGCCCGGATTTCTCCAGCACCTTGGGCCACAGGTGATGTTTCGCGATCGCGATCTTTTCCTCGGTGATGTAGCCCGACAGGCGGATCACCTCCATGCGGTCGAGCAGCGGCCCGGGAATGCTCATCTGGTTGGCGGTGCAGATGAACAGCGCCTTGGACAGGTCGAAGCGCACATCCAGATAATGGTCGAGAAAATCGGCGTTCTGCTCGGGGTCGAGCACTTCCAGCAGGGCGGATGCCGGATCGCCCTGGTAGCTCGCGCCGATCTTGTCGACTTCGTCGAGCATGATGACCGGATTGGAGGTGCCGGCCTCCTTCAGCGCCTGGATGAACTTGCCGGGCATGGCGCCGATATAGGTGCGGCGATGGCCCTTGATCTCGGCCTCGTCGCGCATGCCGCCCACGGAAAAGCGGAAGAACTTGCGCCCCAGCGCTTCCGCCACCGATTTGCCGATGGAGGTCTTGCCCACGCCGGGCGGGCCGACCAGCAGCAGGATGGAGCCCGACACCTCGCCCTTCATGGCGCCGACGGCGAGGAACTCGATGATGCGGTCCTTGACGTCGTCCAGGCCGTCGTGGTCGCGGTCGAGGATTTTGCGCGCGCGCCTGAGATCGAGCTTGTCCTGCGAATGCACGCCCCAGGGCAAGACCGTGAGCCAGTCGAGATAGTTGCGCGACACCGTGTACTCGGCCGAGCCGGTTTCCAGCACCGAGAACTTGGCCATCTCCTCGTCGATGCGCTTCTTCGCCGCTTCCGGCAGCGTCAACTTGCCGAGGCGTTCCTTGAAGGTTTCCAGTTCGGCCGTCTTGTCGTCCTTGGACAGCCCCAGCTCCTTCTGGATCGCCTTCAACTGCTCGCGCAAAAAGAATTCGCGCTGCTGCTCGGACATCTTCTCTTCCATGCGCCCGCGGATCTGGCTATGCAGCCGGGCCACGTCGAGTTCCTTCTTCAGCAGCACCAGCACCTTTTCCATGCGACGCTTGAGGCCCAGCGATTCCAGCACGTCCTGCAGTTCCTGCTTGCTGGCCGTGGTCAGGCTGGCGGCAAAATCGGCCAGGTAGGACGGCTCGTTTGGGCTGAAGCGGTTGAGGAAGAATTTCAGCTCCTCGGAATACAGGGGGTTGAGCGGAACCAGATCCTTGATGGTGTTGATGATGGCCATGGCATAGGCCTTGATCTCCTCCGAATCGGGCTTGCCCGGCTCGTTGGGATATTCCACCTGGACCCGGTAAGGGGGCTTGTCGGAAATCCACCTCACGATGCGGAAGCGGCGCAGCCCCTCGGCGATGAACTGGATCTTGTCCTCGCTTTTTGCGGGCTGATGCACGCGCACCACCGTGCCGACAGGGTAGAAATCCTCGCGCGTGGCGTTGTCCGAATTTTCCGGCTTGACCAGCACCATCCCCACCATGCGGTGCGGCGTTTCGCCGATGGCCTCGACCGTTTCCAGCCAGGCGCCCTCGTTCATCACGAGCGGCAGGGTCTGCGCGGGGAAGAAGGGTTTCTCGACCAGCGGCAGCAGATGCAATTCGCTCGGCCAGGATTCGGCCGGCAGCATGTTCTTCTCGCCGGACTCGACGATCTCGCCTTCGATGGCCTGGGGGTTCTCGTTTTCGATCATGTGCCGTCCTCAAACTTTCCAGGGAAGTTTAGGACGGATCCCGGGATTTCAAGTCAGTCCGGGTTCAACCCCATGGACTCGCGCACGTCGCGCATGGTCTCGCGCGCCAGTTCCTGCGCCTTCTCGCAGCCGTCGGCGATGATGTTGCGCACGAGGTCCGGGCTTTCCTCGTAATGCCTGGCGCGGTCGTGGATGGGCGTAAGCTCGCGCTGCACCGCATCGATCACCGGCTGCTTGCATTCGAGGCAGCCGATGCCGGCGCTCCGGCAGCCATTTATTACCCAGTCCCTTATGCCAGCATCGGAATAAACCTGGTGGAACTGCCATACCGGGCATTTCTCGGGGTTGCCCGGGTCGGTGCGGCGCACGCGCGCCGGGTCGGTGGGCATGGTGCGGATCTTCTTCGCCACGCTGTCCAGGTCTTCCCTGAGCGCGATGGTGTTGTTGTAGGACTTGGACATCTTCTGCCCGTCCAGCCCGGGCATTTTCGAGGCCTCGGTCAGCAGCGCCTCGGGTTCGGCCAGGATCATGCGGCCGCCGCCCTCGAGATAGCCGAACAGCCGCTCGCGGTCGCCCAGGCTCAAATTCTGCGCATCGTTGAGAATGGCCTTGGCCGATTCCAGCGCGGACTCGTCGCCCTGCTCCTGGTAGGCGGTGCGCATTTCCTGGTAGAGCTTGGCCTTCTTGCCGCCCAGCTTCTTGATCGCGGCCTGGGCCTTTTCCTCGAAGCCCGGCTCGCGGCCGTAGAGATGGTTGAAGCGGCGGCAGATCTCGCGCGTGAACTCGATGTGCGGCACCTGGTCCTCGCCCACCGGCACCTGGTTGGCGCGGTAGATCAGGATGTCGGCGCTTTGCAGCAGCGGATAGCCGAGGAAGCCGTAAGTGGAAAGATCCTTGTCGGACAGCTTTTCCTGCTGGTCCTTGTAGGTCGGCACGCGCTCCAGCCAGCCCAGCGGGGTCATCATGGAAAGCAGCAGATGCAGTTCGGCATGCTCGATCACGCGCGACTGCACGAACAGCGTCGCCTGCGAAGGATCCACGCCGGCAGCGAGCCAGTCCACCACCATGTCCCAGACGTTACGGTGGATGACCTCGGGCGTGTCGTAATGCGTGGTCAGCGCGTGCCAGTCGGCCACGAAGAACAGGCATTCGTGCTCATGCTGCAGCCTCACCCAGTTCTTGAGCACGCCGTGATAATGGCCCAGATGAAGGCGCCCGGTGGGGCGCATGCCGGATAGTACGCGGTTGGCAAACATGGTCTTTTAAGCGAAGGAATGATCAGCCAAGCAGAATGGAAAACAGGGAGAGCAGAAGTTGTTCGGACATGCCGGTCACCAGGATCGCAAGGCGGAAAACCAGGCTGACCAGCGGCCAGACCAGGGTGCCGAGCACGCCGGCAAACATCAAAGCGATGATGATGAAAAAGCCGAACGGCTCGACGCGCGCCAGCATGCCGGCGAGGCCGTGCGGCAGCAGGCTGACGGCGATGCGCCCGCCGTCGAGCGGCGGGATCGGCAGCAGGTTGAAGGCCGCCAGCATGGCGTTGATGAGGATGCCGGCCGCGCCCATGAGCATGAGCAGGTAGCCATAGCGCCCAACGACATCGTCAACCCTGGCGATATCGCCCCCCATCACTGCCATTTGCAGCATCTCGGCTCCGCCAAGCACACTGCCGAGCAGGATCATGAGGCTCCAGAACAGCGCCATGGCCAGGTTGGCGCCCGGCCCGGCCGCCGCCACCCACAGCATGTCGCGCCTGGGCCGGCGCAGGTTGTTGAAATTGACCGGCACCGGCTTGGCCCAGCCGAACAGAAAGGCCGGGCCGCCGGCCAGCTTGCTCATCAGGAGCAATGCCAGCGGCACGCCGACGGTGCCGACGGGATCGATATGTTTCAGGGGATTGGCCGTTACCCGTCCCAGCATCCAGGCCGTCCTGTCGCCGAACTTCATGGCGACGAAACCGTGCGCGGCTTCGTGCAGGGTGATGGCGAAAATCACCGGGATGGCGAATATGGCGATTTTCTGTATCAGGGTCAGTTCCATGGCAGCCAGTTCAGCTCTCGAAGGGCGCGGCGTCGCCCTTGCCGTAGCGCAGCACGCGCGGCTCGCCCGCGCTCAGGTCGACCACCGTGGTCGGCGTGAGCCCGCAGCCGTTGCCGTCGATGACCAGGTCCACCAGGTTTTCCAGGCGCTCGCGGATTTCCCAGGCCTCGTTGAGCGGCACGTCCTCGCCCGGCAATTGCAGGGTCGACGACAGGATGGGTTCCCCAAGCTCCGCCAGCAGCGCCTGCACGATGGCATGATCCGGCACCCTCAGGCCGATGGTGTCGTGGCGCTTGTGCAGCAGGCGTCGCGGCACTTCGCGCGTGCCCTTGAGAATGAAGGTGTAAGGGCCAGGCGTGTGCGCCTTCAGGAGGCGGAAGCGGGCATTGTCCACCTGGGCGTAGCGCCCGAGTTCGGACAGGTCGCGGCAGACCAGGGTGAGGTCATGCCCCTCGTCCAGGCCGCGCACGCGCAACAGCCGCATGGCGGCGTCCTTGTCGCCGATATGGCAACCCAGGGCATAGCAGGAATCGGTTGGATAGACGATGACGCCGCCCTGCCGCAGGACTTCTACTGCCTGCTGGATCAGTCTGGGCTGCGGATTGTCCGGATGAATGTTGAAATATTGAGCCATCAGGTAGGGACGGTTTTGGAGGCCGCCCGAGTTTGCCTTGCGCTTGTTAAATTCCAATTATGCCAGATCGGCGTGCATTTCTGCGGCAGGCCCGGCCCGCCCCCGAGTTCGCGCCCGTATTCGCCCGGCGCATGAAAGTCGGAACCGCGCGATGCGCTGAGGCCATAGAGTCCGGCGAGTTCCGCAAACAGGGCATGCTGGTCGGGCGTGTGGCTGCCGGTCACCACCTCCACGCCCTCGCCGCCGAGTTCCTTGAATGCGCCAAGCAGGCGGCGCGTCGCCTTGCCCTTGAGATCATAACGGCCGGGGTGCGCCAGCACCGCCTGGCCGCCGGCCGCGCGTATCCAGGACAAGGTGTCTTCCAGCGTGGCCCACTCGTGCGTGACGTAGCCCGGCCTGCCGCGCACCAGGAATTTCTTGAACACGCTTCTTGCGTCCTTGCATATGCCCTGCTCGATCAGGAAGCGCGCGAAATGCGTACGCCCGATCATGCGCGGATTGGCCGCATGCCTCAGTGCGCCCTGGAACGCATCCGGGATGCCGTGCCTGCCAAGATCGCTGCCGATGCGTTCGGCGCGTTCGCGCCGGCCCTCCTGAATGCCTGCGAGCCCTGCCCGCAGTTGCGGATTGTCCGGATCGATGTTCAAACCGAGCACGTGCAGGGTGACGCCGCTCCAGCTCACGGAGATTTCCACGCCGTTGACGAAGCCGATGCCAGCCGCCTGCGCTTCCCGCGCGGCCTCGTCGAGTCCGCCGGTGTCGTCATGGTCGGTCAGCGCCAGCACGTCAACGCCCTTCTCCGCCGCCCGCTGCACGAGCCGGGATGGGGTCAGGACGCCATCGGAGACGCTGGAATGGCAATGCAGGTCGTAATTCAGCATGGTTGGGGAAGCCCCCGGGCGGGCTCCGGGGTTTCCCGAAATTTGGTAAGCCAGCGAAATCATAGCAAAATAGGTTTTTTCAAGGCCTTGCGCCCTGATTGTTTGACGCGACCCAATGAAAAAATTCCTGTTTGACCTGTTTCCGGTCATTCTCTTCTTCGTGGCCTACAAGCTCGGCAGCGCCAATCCGGACGCGGCTCAGGCCGTGCTCGGCAGTTTCGGCGTGCACACCGCGCCCGGCGGAAAACCCGGCATTTTCCTCGCCACCCTGGTCGCCATCCTGGCCTCCTTCGTGCAAGTGGGCTGGGTCAGGCTGCGCGGCCGCAAAGTGGACCTGATGCTGTGGGTGAGCCTGTTCATCATCGCCGTGTTCGGCGGCGCCACGCTCTGGCTGCAGGACGAAACCTTCATCAAGTGGAAGCCGACGGTGCTGTACTGGATCTTTGCCGCCGCCATTTTCGGCTCGGCCGCCTTCGGCAAGAACCTGATCCGCCAATTGACTTCCGGGCAGACGGAACTTCCGGACGCGGCCTGGCGTCAGATGAACCTGAGCTGGGGCGCATTCTTCGCCTTCATGGGCGTCGCCAACATCTGGGTCGCCTACAGTTTCTCGACCGATGCGTGGGTGGACTTCAAGCTCTACGGCAGCATCGGCCTGATGCTGTTATTCGTGGCGCTGCAGTCGCTCATGCTCGCCAGGTACATCGACAAGGAAAAATCCGAGTAATGCTGTATGCCATCATGGGCGAAGATGCCCCATCCAGCCTCGACAAGCGATTGTCGGCGCGGCCCGCGCATCTGGAGCGCCTGAAAACGCTGCAAACCGAAGGCCGCCTGGTGCTGGCCGGCCCCCACCCCGCCATCGACAGCCCCGAGCCGGGCCCGGCCGGGTTTTCCGGCAGCCTGATCGTGGCGGAGTTCGATTCGCTCGATGCCGCCAGGGCCTGGGCCGATGCCGACCCCTATGTCGCCGCCGGCGTTTATGCCGGCGTCATCGTCAAGCCCTTCAAGAAGGTTTTGCCCGCATGAATATCGAAGATGAAATTTACAGCCGGCTGGACGCACTTGCCCCTTCCTCGATCGCCCTGGAAGACGAAAGCTCGCAGCATGCCGGCCATGCCGGCGCGGCCGGCGGCAAGCATTACCGCCTGACCATCGTTTCCGGCCGCTTCGAAGGCCTCGGCGCCGTCGCCCGCCACCGCCTGGTCTACGAAACCCTGGGAGACCTGATGCAAAAGGGCATTCATGCCATCGCCATCAGCGCCTATGCCCCGGACGAATTCTGATTTCTCACAGAGGAGCACTCGATGAAGCACCCCCTTGTTCTGACCCTGTTGCTGGCCGCGCTCGCGCCGGCCTTTGCGCAGGATGCCAAGCCCGTCGCCAGCGTCAACGGCCGCGAGATTCCCGCCATCTACGGCGAAATGGCCAGGCAGACCCTGCTCTCGCAGGGCGCGCCCAACGACGCCAATCTGGATACGCGCGCACGCGAAGCGCTGATCAACCAGGAGCTGCTGTCGCGCGCCGCCATCGACAAGGGCCTCGACAAGAACCCGAAGCTGGTCGCCGCGATGGAAATGATGCGCCGCGAGCAATTGTCCAAGGCCTACCTCGAGGACTATGTCAAGAACCACCCGATCAGCGAGGCGGAAATCAAGGCGGAATACGACAAGGCAAAGGCCGCCGCCGGCGGCAATGAATACAAGGCGCGCCACATCCTGGTGAAAACCGAGGCGGAAGCCAAGGCCATCATCGCCCAGCTGAACAAGAAGGTCGCGTTCGACAAGCTCGCCAAGGAAAAATCCATCGACAAGGGCTCCGCCGTGAAGGGCGGCGACCTCGGCTGGAACGTTCCCGGTTCCTTCGTCAAGGAATTCGGCGATGCCATGCAAAAGCTTAAGAAGGGAGAAACCGCCGGGACTCCGGTGCAAAGCCAGTTCGGCTGGCATGTCATCCGGCTCGACGATCTGCGGCCGACCCGCTTCCCGGCGCTGGACGAAGTAAAGAACGAGGTGCGCCAGCAACTGCAGCAGAAGCGCGTGCGCGACGCCATCGGCGAGCTGCGTGCCAAGGCCAAGGTCGAATAAATCCGCAGCGGCACGTCCGGTGGCATTTCCGGGCGTGCTAGACTAACCAGACACCACTCGTCACGCAGAACCACGACATGGACATTCGCAACAACCTGCAGGACATGTTCCTCAACACGCTACGGCGCGAGCGCATGCCGGTATCGGTTTTTCTCGTCAACGGCATCAAGCTGACCGGGCGCATCGACTCTTTCGACCAGTTCGTGATCCACCTGAAGGGTCACGACCAGGCCGGGCAGATGGTGTTCAAGCATGCCATTTCCACCATTTCGCCCGGCCGCGAAGTGGGCCTCACTCCTCCCCGTCCCGAGGAACCATAAGTTTCCTGCCTCTTCGCCCGTCGAACAGCTCCGCCTGCGATCTCGCCTGCCCTGTGCTCATCAGCACGGCGGTTTCGCCGCGGTAGGGCTGGCTGAACAGCGACTCCGGCAGTTGCCGCTTGCGGCTGACGTAGGCCACCACCGCACCTTGCGGATTCCTTTCCAGCCATGGGCCCAGGTCGTCCGGCCCCAGTTGCGCCAGCGGCTGCTCCAGGCGGCCCGCGAACTGGAACTGCGCGTGATACCTGCCCAGGTTGGCCACGGGCATCCCCTGCTCCTGCAGGGCCTTGATGGCCCTGGCCATGGGATGCATGTCATAGCTGCGCGCGGCCCCGGGCGCGATGTAGAACTGCACCAGCGCAAACAGGCAGGCGCCCAGCACGGCCAGGACAGGCACCTGCATTTTTTCCGCCCGCCCGAAGCGGAACGCCGCCATCGCCGCAACAAGCAGCAGTCCTCCCGGCCACCAGGGCAGTTCGCCCCAAATTCCCAGCGCCCCTGGCAGGCCCGCCAAGGCGAAATAGACCATCACCGCGCCGGCCAGCGCCGACAACAGCGCCGGCAGCCACAGCAGCCCCCCCCCGCTTCCCCGGCCGAGCAGATGTCCTGAAAACAGGGCGAACGCGGGGAACAGCGGCACCAGGTAATGAATCTGCTTGCCGCTGATGAGGGAAAAAGCAATGAACACCGGCAGCATCCAGGCCAGGCAGAAGCGCAGGCCGCGGTCCAGGCCTTCCCGCCCGAGCGCGACGAACCTGGCCCACAATCCGCTCCAGACCAGCCAGGGAAACAGCAGGAGCGGCAAGAGCGGCAGGTACCACCAGAACGGCCGCTTGTGCGCGAAGGAGTCGACCATGCGGTTGGCGGTCTGCCCCCAGAAAATCGCATTGCGGTATTCCTCGCCGCCGTGGATTGCGGCCGGAATCGCCCAGGCCAGCGCGATGCCCGCACCGCCCAGCACGGCCATCAGGATGCCGCCGTACCAGCGTTTCCAGCCCAGGCCGCCTGGCAAGCCGCCCGCCCACCAGGGGGCCAGCACGGCGGCCGGCAACAGATGCAGCAGGATCACCGGGCCTTTGGCCAGCACGCCCAGGCCGATTGCAAAAGCCAGCCAGGCAAAGCCGCGCTTCATCGAGCCGTCCGCGGCGATCAGCAACCCGCGCATGCCGACGAGAACGAAGAAGGCCAGCATCACGTCGAACATGGCCGAAGTGGAAAACACCAGCCACAGCAGGCTCGCGCCCAGGATCCACACGGCGTTGCGATGGCTGCCAGGCGCGCTCGGCCACAACCTGCGCGCGATCGATAAGGTCAGCAGCAGGCCGCCCAGCGAGAACAGCGGCGACACCAGGCGCGGCCACCATTCGTTGACGCCGAACACCGCCCAGCCGAGGTTGTAGAGCCAGAACAGCAAGGGCGGCTTGTGGCTGTAGGTCTCGCCGTTCTTGAACAGCACCAGGTACTCGTCCTTCAGCCACATTTCCCACGCCACGCTCACATAGCGGGTTTCATCGATGGGCGTGAGCGGCCGCGCCAGCAGCGCCACCAGGGTCAGCAACGCCAGGATCAGGGCCGGGCCGGCCAGGGTTTTGAAAGTCTTTGAATTCATCATTCGGGGTCCGAAGCCGTTTCCAGTTCGCGGGCATAGGAGCGTCCATGGCGCATGCGGCGGTACAAGCGTATGCCCAGCAGGCCGGACGCGATCAAGAGGATGACGGAAACGCCGATCTGCCATTGCGAGCCCACGGTCAGGCCGCTGCCGGCCAGGGCGAACACCAGGGTCTGCGGCAAATAGCCGACGAAGCTGCCGCCGAAGAAGGCCAGCTTGGGAATGCGCGAAACCCCCGCAATCAGGTTGGTGACCAGATTGCTGCCCGCCGGCAGCAGGCGCACCAGCAGGGTCATCGAAAAGGGATGGCCGCGAATGAAATCGTCGAAGCTCTGCAATTTCTGCGGAAACATGCGTCGGACCAGCCCGCGGCCGAACAGGCGGGCGTAATAGAAAGCCATGATGCAGCCGCCCAGCGCAGCCAACGCGCCCAGCAGCAAGCCCAGCATGACCCCGAAGGCATAGCCGCCGAAGAACGCCACTATCTGGCGCGGCAGCCCGATGGCCGTCATCACCGCGCCGGCGACCAGGAACAATCCATAGCCGCGCAAGCCATTGCCGCGCACGTTGGCGTCTATCCAGTCGCGCTCGAACAAATGCTCGAGCCCGGCATTTTTCAGCAGCAGCCCGATACCGATCAGGGAAAGAATCAGGAAAATGCCGCGCAGCCAGACGGGCAGATGCGGGCGACTCATCAGTCGGCGGAAACGATTTCCGGGCGCCGTACACGGCGTTGCAGCCAGGCCACGCCGAACAGGTCGACGATGCCGACCCACAGCCGGTTGTGGATGCCGTATTTGGAAGTGCCGCGTTCGCGCGGGCGGTGATGCACCGGCACCGACACCACCGCGCCGCCGTTGCGCTGCACCAGCGCGGGCAGGAAACGATGCATGTGGTCGAAGTGCGGCAGTTCGAGGAAAGTCGCGCGCGCGAACAGCTTGAGGCCGCAGCCGGTATCCGGCGTGTTGTCGCGCAGGAAACGGCTGCGCACGCCGTTGGCGACTTTCGACGACAGCTTGCGGATGAACGTGTCCTGCCGCCTGTTGCGCCAGCCTGCCAGCAACTGCAGGTTGGCCGGCTGCCGGGGGTCGGAAAGCGCGTCGATGAGCGCGGGGATGTCGGCCGGGTCGTTCTGGCCGTCGCCGTCGAGGGTGGCGATCCATTCGTAGCGCGCATGGCGCACCCCGGTCGCCACGGCCTGGCTCTGGCCGCAGGAGGCGCGGTGGGTAATGACGCGCAGCATGGGAAATTCCGTCTTCAGGCGCTCCAGCACTTGGGGCGTGCCGTCGGTGCTGCCGTCGTTGACGTAGAGGATTTCGAACTCGGCGCGATCGGTGAGCGCGGCGGCGATCTCCCGCACCAGCGGCTCGACGTTGTCCTGTTCGTTCTTGACCGGGACGACGACCGAGATGCGACCGTGATAGGGGTGAGTAGGCATGAGTGGGGGCAGCAGGAAAACCCCGATTTTATCGGGCCAGAGCCCGCCGCGGCAATTCGGATTGTTTCTGGAAGCGCGCTTCAGTGTCCCCCGGTTCGCGGGGGCGATTTCAGCCCCCCCTGACAAATGGGGGGGCGGATTTACTGCGCGCTTATTCCCACTCGCGCCGCTGCGGCCGGTCGGTCGGTCGCTGGCCAGGCTTGGCGCTGCGCTTGTTTCCCTGGGATTGATCGGGTTGCGCGGCATAGCGTTCCTGCATGCGGCGCTCGCTGGGGCCGGTGAAGCCGACGGCTTCACTGCCGCCGCCGTTGCGTCCCTTGCCGGCGCCCTTGGGCTTGAAGCCGCTGCCCTGCTTGAACTCGTGCGGCGAACGGCGCTTGCCGGGCTTGGCGTTGAAATCGCGGCGCGGACGCTCCTCGCGCACCCGGGTTTTGGGCTCGAGGCCGGGGATCACCGCAGCATCGATCTTCTGCCCGGTGTAAGTGGAGATTTTCCTCAGCAACATGCCATCGCGGCTGGACACCAGCGACACGGCAATACCGGAGGCGCCCGCGCGGCCGGTGCGGCCGATGCGGTGCACGTAATCTTCCGCCTGCTTGGGCAGGTCGAAATTGATGACGTGGGAAATGCCGGCGACGTCGATGCCGCGCGCTGCCACGTCGGTCGCAATCAGGATGCGGATTTCGCCGCGGCGCAGGCGGGTCAAGGTGCGGTTGCGCGCGCCCTGCTGCATGTCGCCATGCAGCGCGGCAGCGGGAAAACCCTGCTGGTACAGATCGCCGGCCAACTGGTCGGCATCGCGCTTGGTCGCGGTAAACACGATGGCCTGGTTCACTTCCGTGTCGCGCAGCAGATGGTCGAGGATGCGGGTCTTGTGATCGAGATCGTCGCAGAAATGCAGGCGCTGCTCGATATTCTCATGGCGCTGCTGCTGACCGGCGATTTCCACGCGCTTGGGGTCGCGCAGCAGGTTCTTGGCGATCTGCGCCATCTTGCCGTCCAGCGTGGCCGAGAACAGCAGGGTCTGGCGCGAGGCCGGCGTCGCCTTGGCAATCAGGTTCACATCGTCGATGAAGCCCATGTCGAGCATGCGGTCGGCCTCGTCCAGCACCAGCATTTCCAGGCGCGAAAAATCCACCTTGCCGCGCTGCATGTGATCGAGCAGGCGGCCGGGGGTCGCGACCAGGATATCCACCGGGCTTGCCAGCAGGCGGTTCTGCACGGGGTAAGGCGTGCCGCCGAGAATGCTCACACATTTTGCGCGGCGCAGGTATTTGCCGTACTTGTCGGCGGCGGCGGAAATCTGCTGCGCCAGTTCGCGCGTGGGCGACAGCACCAGGATGCGCGGCCCCTTGCCCGGACCCTTGGGCGGCTCGCAGAGCTTGTGCAGCGCGGGCAGCATGAAGGCTGCGGTCTTGCCCGTTCCCGTTTGCGCCGAGGCCATGAGGTCGTGCCCGGCCATGACCGCCGGAATCGCTTCCGTCTGGACGGGCGTGGGCGCGGTATAGCCGGAATCGTTGAGCGCCTTCAGGATGAAGGGGTTGAGGGAGAGAGTTTCAAAAGTCAATTCATTCTTCCAGACAGGCACAGGATAAAAAAACATGCTGCCGCGTGCCCGTGTCGCGGCGGCTAGCGCTCTGTCGCTAACCGGGAACACTGCGGGCGAAGCCTGTGCAGGAAGGAGGTCAGGGACACCGTGGTGAACGGTATTGAACGGCTCGATGAAGCGGCGGCCGGGAATCCCCTTTCGCCGTGCGCCGCGGATTTGGCGGGCGCTTAATGCAAGCTGCCTTGCAGTTCGCAAGGGCGGCAGTATAACACCGCGCGCGCATTGGGCAAGAAAAGATTTGCAGCCCGCGGCGCCCTTGTGGGAGCGGCGCCCTCGCCGCGATTGACATTCCCCCAACCCATCGGCCCGGGGGCGGGCCTCC
>DISR01000005.1 GCA_002421825.1 Thiobacillus sp. UBA6205
CGGTAGCCCTCGGTGACGCGCTTCAGGATTTCGTCGGAGATCGTCAGCTCGCCGGAATAGTCGGTGGAGGCCACCCACAGGCGCAGGATGTCGGCGCCCAGCGTGTCCATCACCTTTTGCGGGGCGATCACGTTGCCCTTGGACTTGCTCATCTTGTGGCCGTTGCCGTCCACCACGAATCCATGCGTCAGCAGCGCCTTGTAGGGCGCGTGGCCGTCGGTGGCGCAGCCNNGCCTTCCAGATAGAGGTCGGCGGGGTGGGCCAGGGTGTCGCGGCGTTTCAGCACGCAGGCGTGCGTGGAGCCGGAGTCGAACCACACGTCGAGGGTGTCGCTGGTCTTCTTGTAGGACGCGGCCTCGTCGCCCAGCAGTTCGGCGGCGTCGAGACTGAACCAGGCTTCGATGCCCTGTTGTTCCACCCGTTGCGCCACTTGTTCCAGTAGTTCGGCGGTACGCGGGTGCGGCTGGGCGGTTTCCTTGTGGACGAAGATCGGCATCGGTACGCCCCAGTTGCGTTGGCGCGACACGCACCAGTCGGGGCGGTTGCGGATCATCGCTTCGAGACGGGCACGGCCCCAGGCGGGGAAGAATTCGGTGGCATCCACCGCCTTCATCGCGGCGTCGCGTAAGCCGTTGGCTTCCATGCCGATGAACCACTGGTGGGTGGCGCGGAAGATGATCGGCGTCTTGTGGCGCCAGCAGTGCGGGTAACTGTGCTGCAGTTTTGCCTGCGCGAGCAGGGCGCCATTGTTGGCGAGAACTTCCAGCACGGTCTTGTTGCCGTCCCAGATCGTTTGTCCACCGAGCAGCGGCGTGTCAGCATGGAACTTGCCGTCGTCGCCCACGGGATTGTCGACCTTGAGGCCGTACTTCAGCCCGGCGAGATAGTCGTCGTGGCCGTGGCCGGGGGCGATGTGCACCTGGCCCGTGCCGGCATCCAGCGTCACGAAGTCGGCCAGGATCACCGGCACCTGGCGATCATAGAAGGGATGCTGCAGTTGCAGGCCTTCCAGCACCTTGCCGGGGAAGTCGGTCAGCACTTCGCTCGTGAGCGGGTAGCGTTCGAGGGCGGATGCTGCGAGTTCGCGCGCCAGGATCAGCACGCCCTTGTCGGTGTCGTGCAGCTCGTAGGCAAATTCGGCATGCAGGGCCACGGCCTGGTTGGCGGGCAGGGTCCACGGCGTGGTGGTCCAGATCACGGCATACACCGGCTTGTCCGGCAGACTCACGTGCAGCCGCTTGGCCAGCTCTTCCTTATCCACCACCTGGAAGGCGACGTCGATGGCGGGCGAGGTCTTGTCCTCGTATTCGACCTCGGCCTCGGCCAGCGCCGAGCCGCAGTCCACGCACCAGTGCACGGGCTTCGCGCCCTGGTAGAGGTAGCCGGCCTGCTGGATTTCGCCCAGCATGCGGATGATGCCGGCCTCGAACTTGAAGTCCATGGTGCGGTAGGGATGTTCCCAGTCGCCCAGCACGCCCAGGCGGATGAAGTCGGCCTTCTGGCGCTCGACCTGGCTGGCGGCGTATTCGCGGCACAGCTCGCGGAATTTGGCCGGCGGCAGGTGCTTGCCGTGGGTCTTTTCCACCATGAGTTCGATGGGCAGGCCGTGGCAGTCCCAGCCCGGCACGTAGGGCGCGTCGAAACCCGCAAGGGTTTTCGACTTGACGATGATGTCCTTGAGGATCTTGTTGACGGCGTGGCCGATGTGGATGTCGCCGTTGGCGTAGGGCGGGCCGTCGTGCAGGATGAATTTGGGGCGGCCGAGGGCCTGGTCGCGGATCTGGCGATAGCGGTTCTTTTCCTGCCACTGCTTGACCCAGCCCGGCTCGCGCCTGGCGAGGTCGCCGCGCATGGGAAAGGGCGTGTCGGGAAGGTTCAGGGTGTCTTTGTAGTCGGCCATTGTTAAATTCTAAAAAAGTCAGCCACAGAGCACACAGGGGTCACAGAGGGAAAAACCAGGGATTCCGGATTGCGACTCGGCATTCTCAAGCAGCGCCATAGGCATGCAGGCGTGGGTTTGCTCTGTGTTCTCTGTGTCCTCAGTGGCTTGAAGTCGGGGTTTCAAATTTGTCTTGCGGCGAAGAAGGCGCGCGCATTGTCCACGTCGCGCTTGATCTGGGCGATGAGCGCATCGAGGTCGGGGTATTTTTCCTCGTCGCGCAGCTTTTTCTGGAAGTCCACGCGCAGGCGGCGGCCATAGAGGTCGTCGCGAAAATCGAAAATGAACACTTCCAGCGTGGGGTTGCCGTTCTCGTGCACGGTGGGGCGGGTGCCCAGGCTCGCCACGCCCTTGAGCGGTTCGCCGTTCAGTCCGCAGATCTCGACGGCGAAGATGCCGGAGAGCGGCGGGCGGTTGTGCTGCAGCTGGATGTTGGCGGTGGGGAAACCGATCTGCCGGCCGAGCTTGTTGCCGTGCATGACATGGCCGGAAATGCTGTAGGGCCGTCCCAGCAGCTCGGCGGCATGCTGCATGTCGCCTGCGGCGAGCGCCTCGCGCACGGCGGTGCTGGAGGCGCGCTTGCCCTCGACGCTGACCGTGGGCAGGGATTCGACTTCGAAGCCGAACCCGGCGCCGGCCTCCTTCAACAGGGTGAAGTCGCCCGCGCGTTTGGCGCCGAAGCGGAAATCGTCGCCTACCAGCAGCCAGCGAGCGCCCAGCGAATTGACCAACACCTGCTGGATGAAATCGTCAGGGGAGAGCGAAGAAAACCGCTGGTTGAAGCGGCACACATGCAGGCGGTCGATGCCGGCAGCGCGGATCAGCTCGCTTTTCTCGCGCAGGCTGGACAGCCGTGCGGGTGCCTGGGCAGGATTGAAGAATTCACGCGGGTGCGGCTCGAAAGTCAGCACGCAGCTCGGCAAACCGCGTTTTTCGGCTTCTTCCTTCAGGCGCGCGAGCATGGCCTGATGGCCCCGGTGCAGGCCGTCGAAATTGCCGATGGTGACCGCATGCGGGGCGCTGGCGGGGCTGCCGCCGGGTTGCAGGCCGTGGGAAATGCGCATGTGCGAGTTGACTAAAAAGCTCGATTTTACCGGCTATGCGGCCCGGCGGTAAAACTGTGCAGGACGGATGCCCATGATGAGGAGCGCGACGAAATACACGCCGGCACCCAGCAGTACCATCCAGCCAAGCTTGATGACGCGCGGCAGGAAACCGGGCTCAAGCCAGGCAGCGTCCGGGCCGTGCACCCAGTACAGCGCCCCGCACATCAAGAGCACGGCGGTGACGATCTTGAGCATGAATGGGCCCCAGCCCGGCTGCGGGGTGTAGATGCGGTGCCTGCGCAGCAGGAAGTAGAGGATGCCGGCGTTCATGCACGCACCCAGGCCGATGGCGAGCGCGAGGCCGGCGTGCTTCAGGGGAATGATGAAAGCCAGGTTCATCATCTGGGTGGCGACGAGGGTGAAAATGGCAACTTTCACCGGGGTGCGGATGTTCTGCCGGGCGTAGAAGCCGGGAGCCAGCACTTTCACCATGATCAGGCCCAGCAGGCCCAGCGAATAGGCAAGCAGGGCCTCGCGCGTCATCCACAGGTCGTGCGCGCCGAACTCCCCGTAGAGAAACAGCGTGGCGATCAGCGGTACCGACATGACCGCCAGCGCGGCGGCAGCGGGCAGCGCCAGCAAGAGGGTCAAGCGCAGGCCCCAGTCGAGCAGACGCGAGAATTCCCCGGGCGACTCGTCGCTGTAATGCTTGGCGAGCGAGGGCAGCAGCACGGTGCCAAGCGCCACGCCCATCATGCCGGTGGGAAATTCCATCAGGCGGTCGGCGTAATACAGCCAGGACACGCTGCCGGTGTCGAGGAAGGAGGCGAAGATGGTGTTGATGAGCAGGCTGATCTGTGCCACCGATACGCCGATGGTGGCCGGGCCCATCAGCAGCAGGATGCGGCGCACGCCGGGGTCGGAGAAATCCAGGGAGAATTTCGGCAGCATGTTTAGGCGATAGAGCGCGCCGAACTGCATGGCCAGCTGCAGCACCCCGCCCAGCAGCACGCCCCAGGCCAGGGCCAGAACCGGCGGATCGAACCAGGGCGCGGCCACGGTGGCGGCCAGGATCAGGGACACGTTCAGCAGCACCGGGGTGAAGGCGGGCACTGAAAAGCGGCTCCAGGTGTTGAGCACGCCGGCGGCCAGGGCCACCAGGGACATGAAGGCGATGTAGGGGAAGGTGATGCGGGTGAGCAGGACGGTGAGGTCGAACTTGGCCGGCTCGTCGGCAAAGCCCGGCGCGCTGATGTAAACCAGCAGCGGCGCGGCCAGCACGCCTGCGGCGGCGACTGCGGCCAGCGCCAGGGTGAGGAGTGAAGCGGTCTGGTTGACGAGGCGGTGGGTGGCCTCGTCCCCGTGCCGGTTCTTGTATTCGGCCAGGATGGGCACGAAAGCCTGGGAAAAGGCGCCCTCGGCGAAAAGCCGGCGCAACAGGTTGGGCAGCTTGAAAGCCACGAAGAAGGCGTCGGTCATGAGGCCGGCGCCGAAGGCGCGGGCGATCAGGAGGTCGCGGATGAAGCCGGTAATGCGGGAAAGCAGGGTAAAGCTGCTGATGGTGGCAAGCGCTTTGAGCAGGTTCATGCAGGCCTTGAGCGGGTATTTTCGGGTTTTATGTCGGGCTTGCCGCGAATTCGATTTTTCCCTTATAATCTCACGCTTTATTGCATTCTGCTATCCGATTTATCCGGGTTTTCCCCTGCGGAAGGCCTGTTTTCAGGAGTCCATTTAAATGGCAAATACCGTTCAAGCCCGCAAGCGCGCCCGCCAGGCTCTCGTTGCGCGTGCACACAACATGGCCCAGCGTTCCGAACTGCGCACCGCCATCAAGAAGGTCCGCACCGCGATCGCCGCCGGCGACAAGGCCGCCGCTGCCGGCGTGCTCCAGGCTTCCATGAGCGTGATCGACAGCATCGCCGACAAGAAGATCATCCACAAGAACAAGGCCGCTCGCCACAAGAGCCGCCTGGCCCAGGCCATCAAGGCCATGGCCTGAACGGAACTTGTTGAGCCGGGAAAACGCCGCTAAATGCGGCGTTTTTTGTTTTGGCGTTAGCCGCTCCGGTGCCTGCGGGGGCGGAACTGGCTTGACGCGACGACCGGCACTTGAGCCTTTCGCGGCTCCCGGATGCAAGCAGGGCGAATGGTCGACGCGCGCGATGCTTGCGGCGGAAGGCACGCTTGCCAGTCTTTCGGCCCGGTCGCCGGACCGAAAAATCTGCCCCGGGAGTTCGTGCGGCGAATGAGGTGCCGCTTCAGAGGGATTTGGCATGCGGCAGGGCCGTGCCGGTTGCCCACGCGTTTGATGCGCTTTCCGCGGCCATTCCGGGCGGCTTGGGCAGGCGGACAAAAATACTCGACGGTTTCAGTCAACTATTGCCCGCGGCCGTGACGACGGCTAGAATTCAGTCACCCTCGGGTTTCAAGCCTAGGTAACCCAACGAATCGCCTGCGAAACCCGCTCGCCGCCGCTTTGTGCGGCCGGTGATCCTCGCGCAGAGGTTTCCTGATCACAGATGACAATCAACTCCAGGAGAGAAACATGGAACATCAATTGCCCGCTTTGCCCTACGCCAAGGATGCGCTTGCCCCGCACATGAGTGCCGAAACCTTCGATTACCACTACAGCAAGCACCACCAGGCCTACGTCACCAACCTGAACAACCTGATCAAAGGCACGGAATTCGAGAGCAAGTCGCTGGAAGACATCGTCAAGAGCGCGCCTGCCGGCGGCGTTTACAACAATGCGGCCCAGGTCTGGAACCACAGCTTTTTCTGGAACTGCATGAAGCCGAACGGTGGCGGCGCACCCAGCGGCGCGCTGGCGGACGCCATCAACAAGAAATGGGGCAGCCTCGACGAGTTCAAGAAGGCCTTCCAGGCCAGCGCGGTGGGCAATTTCGGCTCGGGCTGGACCTGGCTGGTGAAAAAGGCCGATGGCTCGGTCGACATCGTCAACATGGGACCGGCCGGTACGCCGCTGACCACCGGCGACAAGCCTGTGTTGACCATCGACGTCTAGGAGCACGCGTATTACATCGACTACCGCAACCTGCGTCCGAAATTCGTCGAGACGTTCCTCGACCACCTGGTCAACTGGCAGTTTGCCGAGGCCAATTTCGCCTGATCGGCGAAGGCCGCCGGCATGGCCTGGCACGTTCCGGTTCGGGCCTTTGGCCCGAGACGCGGAGATGCCAGGCCTTTTTCAGCAAGCAATCGCAAGGATGGAGGACAACAATGAAAAACCCGCTTGATTCGCTCTGGGGCACGTTTGTTTCTGGGTTGGTGCTGACCCTTGTGCTGTACATGGTCGTGAAAAATTTCTTGATCTAGGAGGCGGCAATGGAACTCGCACTGGCTCGCTGGATACACATCATGGCAGGCGTCATGTGGGTAGGCCTGCTGTACTACTTCAATTTCGTGCAGGTTGCGGCGTTGAAAGACGCGGCCGAGGACGGCACGGCCGCCGGCATCAGCAAGCACGTGGCGCCGCGCGCATTGTTCTGGTTTCGCTGGGCCGCACTGGTGACCTGGCTGGCCGGAGCGGCCTTGCTGGGCGGCGGCTTCACCGCTGCCTTCACCTTGCAGCCGGGCATGGCTGGCATCGGCATCGGCGCCTGGCTGGGCACCATCATGCTGTTCAACGTGTGGGTGCTGATCTGGCCCAACCAGCGGAAAATACTGGGCATGAAGCCCGCTTCCGAAGAAGAGAAGGCCAAGGCCCGCCGCCTGGCCTTTCTGGCTTCTCGAACCAACACCATGCTGTCCATTCCCATGCTGTTCTTCATGTCCTATGGCTGGCAGCATGGCGGCGTGATTTTCGGCTAAAATAGGGCCAGATTAACTGCGCACGGCGGCTTAGGCCGCCGTGTTGCTTTTTTAGTTGAAAGAACATGTTTAGCTGAAAGAACATGCCATGTCATATTTGATGAACACCTATGCCCGCCAGCCGCTCGCATTCGTGCGCGGCGAAGGCGTTTACCTCTGGGACGAGGAGGGCAAGCGCTACCTGGATGCTGTGGCCGGGGTTGCCGTGAACACGCTCGGCCATGGGCATCCGGGCCTGGTCAAGGCCATCGCCGAGCAGGCGGCATCGCTGATACACACTTCCAATCTGTACCGCGTGAAGCGTCAGGAGGAACTGGCAGACCGTCTGTGCGGACTGTCGGGCATGGACAAGGCGTTCTTCTGCAACTCCGGCTGCGAGGCCAACGAGGCAGCGATCAAGCTGGCGCGCCTGTACGGGCACAACAAGGGCATCGCCAACCCGACCATCATCGTCACGGAAAAGTCCTTCCATGGCCGCACCATGGCGACCCTGTCCGCCACCGGCAGCCGCAAGATCCAGGCCGGCTTCGAGCCGTTGCTGTCGGGCTTCGCGCGCGTGCCGTTCAACGACATCGCCGCCATCCGCCAGGTGGCCTCCACCAACCAGGACGTGGTGGCGGTGCTGGTCGAGCCCCTGCAGGGCGAGGGCGGCGTCAACGTGGCGGCCAGCGACTACATGGCCGAACTGCGCAGGATTTGCGACGAGTTCGGCCTCTTGATGATGCTGGACGAAGTGCAGACCGGCATCGCACGCACCGGCACCTGGTTCGCCTTCCAGCACAGCGGCGTGATGCCGGATGTGATGGCGCTGGCCAAGGGCCTGGGCGGCGGCGTGCCGATCGGCGCCTGCCTCGCGCGCGGCGAGGCGGCCGAGGTGTTCAAGCCCGGCAACCACGGCTCCACCTTCGGCGGCAATCCGCTCGCCTGCGCGGCTGCGCTCGCAACCCTGGAAGCGGTGGAAAAACAGAATCTGCGCGAGAGCGCCGACAAGACCGGCGACTACATCCGCACCCAGCTCAGGTCCATGCTGGCGGGTGCCGCCGGCGTGACGGAGATACGCGGCCAGGGCCTGTTGATCGGCATCGAGCTTGACCGCCCCTGCGGCGATCTCGTGGGCAGGATGCGCGATCGCGGCTTCCTGGTGAACGTGACTTCCGACAGGGTGATCCGGCTGGTGCCGCCGCTGGTCTTTACCCAGGCCCATGCCGACGAGCTGCTGCCGCCGCTGGTCGAGGAAATCAAGGCTCTGCTGGCGGGATAGAACCGGGACAAACCATGGCCAAGCACTTCCTGCAATTCAAGGATCTCACGCGTGAAGAGCTGGAATACCTGTTCGCGCGCACGCGTGTGATCAAGGATCGCTTCAAGCGCTACGAGAAATACCATCCGCTCGAAGACCGCACGCTGGCGATGATTTTCGAGAAGAGCTCGACGCGCACGCGTCTGTCCTTCGAGGCGGGCATGCACCAGTTGGGCGGCGCGGCCATCTACCTCAACACGCGCGACACCCAGCTGGGCCGCGGCGAGCCGGTGGAAGATGCAGCCGAAGTGATTTCACGCATGGTCGATATCGTCATGATCCGCACCTTCGAGCAGGAAATCATCGAGCGTTTCGCCAGGCATTCGCGCGTGCCGGTGATCAACGGCCTGACCAACGAATACCATCCGTGCCAGATCCTGGCGGACATCTTCACCTACATCGAGCATCGCGGCGATATTCGCGGCAAGACCGTGGCCTGGGTGGGCGACTCCAACAACATGTGCAACACCTGGCTGCAGGCCGCCGTGGTGCTCGATTTCAACGTGCACGTGTCCACGCCGCCCGGCTACGAGGTCGAGCCCGAACGCGCCGGACTCTACGACACCAGCCATTACGAAAGCTTTGCCGATCCCATGGATGCCTGCAAGGGGGCAGATCTCGTGACCACCGACGTGTGGACCAGCATGGGCTTCGAGGCCGAGAACGAGGTGCGCAAGCAGGCCTTCGCCGACTGGCGCGTGGATGCGGACATGATGAATGTGGCCAGGCCCGACGCCGTGTTCATGCATTGCCTGCCCGCGCACCGTGGCGAGGAGGTCGACGCGGACGTGATCGACGGCCAGCAGAGCGTGGTCTGGGACGAGGCCGAGAACCGCTTGCACATCCAGAAAGCCCTCATGGAATATCTGCTGCTGGGCAAGCTGGACAACTAGGACATCACAATGAACGTCGCCTACTTCAGAGATCAGAACACCCTGTACATCGAGTTGCTGCCGGAAACGGCAGACCACTCGTGGGAAGCGCACCCCGGCGTCAATATCAACATCGCCGCGGACGGCCGCATTGTCGGCATCGAAATCGAGAACGCCACCGACCGCATCGACATGAGCGTGCTGCGCGTCGGCAACTTTCCCGGCATCGTGCACAGCGCCAAGGGTTCCGGTTCCACGCATTGATTATTATTTCGAGCAGAACATGAGCAACATCAAGAAAGTTGTACTCGCCTATTCCGGCGGCCTGGATACCTCGGTCATCCTCAAGTGGCTGCAGGACACCTACCAATGCGAGGTGGTGACCTTCACCGCCGACCTCGGCCAGGGCGAGGAACTCGAGCCGGCGCGCGAGAAGGCGCTGAAGTTCGGCATCAAGCCCGGGCAGATCTACATCGACGATCTGCGCGAGGAGTTC
>DISR01000032.1 GCA_002421825.1 Thiobacillus sp. UBA6205
CAGCTCCACCAGGCTGCGTTCGGGATGCAGCGCCTGGTGGCGGTGGATGTTCTCCACCACCACGATGGCGTCGTCCACCCGGATGCCGATGGAGAAGATCAGCGCGAACAAGGATACGCGGTTGAGGGTGAAGCCCCAGGCCCAGGACGCGAACAGGGTGGCGGCGAGCGTGAGCAGCACGGCGGCGCCGACAATGACCGCTTCGCGGCGGCCCAGCGTCCACAGCACCAGCAGCACCACCGAGGCAGTGGCGAAAATCAGTTTCTGGATGAGCTTCTTGGCCTTGTCGTCGGCGGTGGCGCCGTAGTCGCGGGTAACGCTGACTTCGATGCCGTCGGGGATGATGGCGCCCTTGAGCGATTCCACGCGCTCAATGACTTTTTCCGCGATGTCGACTGCGTTTTCGCCGGGCTTCTTGGATACCGCCAGCGTGACGGCAGGAAAGGTCTGGCCTGCGAGGCCGGCATGCTGGCCGCCCTGGCCGGGGCCGAACCATACGTAATTCCTCGGCTGGTCGGGGCCGGCAATGATATTGGCGATATCGCTCAGGAATACCGGCCGCCCCTGGTATACGCCGGCCACCAACTGCTTCACGTCGCCGGGGCCGGTGAGGAAGGTGCCGGTCTGCACCAGGATTTCCTGGTTGTCCGAAGTCAGCGTGCCGGAGGGCTGCGAGGCGTTGGACACTTGCAGCGCGTCGCGGATGTCCTGGGCGGAAATGCGGAATGCCGCCATGCGCTCGGGGTCCATGATGACGCGCACGACATTGTCCGGGCCGCCGACGGTATAGACTTCGCGCGTGCCGGCAATGCGCTTCAGTTCGATCTCGGCCGCGTGCGACACCTGCTGCAGTTCGTAGGCGCCGCGCGTTTCGTCCTGTGTCCACAGCGTCAGGGTGACGATGGGCACGTCGTCGATGCCGGTTGGCTTGATGATGGGTTCGCCCACGCCGAGGTTGGGCGATACCCAGTCGCGGTTGGCCTGAATCGTGTCGTACAGCCGCACCAGCGCCTGGGTGCGGTCCTCGCCCACTTCGTACTGCACGGTGAGGATGGCCATGCCCGGCCTGGACACGGAATAGACGTGCTCGATGCCGGCGATCTGCGACAGCACCTGTTCGGCCGGTGTCGCCACCAACTGCTCGACGTCCCTGGCCGATGCGCCGGGGAAGGGGATGAAGACGTTGGCCATGGTCACGTTGATCTGCGGCTCTTCCTCGCGCGGCGTCACCGAGATGGCGAACAGGCCGAGGATCGCCGCCATCAGCGCGATCAGGGGCGTGAGCTGTGAATGCAGAAAGAATCTGGCGATGCGGCCTGAAATGCCCATTTTCCTGTCTTGTCGTGAGTATCCGGACTAAGCTGATTTAGGTGTATTCAAAGCGATTTGCAAAGAGGACAAGAGTAAAGGCAATGAGGGCGTCCTCTTGTTCTCCTGTCCTCTTTGTTCAATTTTTGGGCTCATTTCGCGCCGGCTTGGCTCTTGGCGTAGATGCCGGCCTTGACCGGATCGAGTGCGATGACGTCTCCGGGGTTGAGGCCGGCCAGCACTTCCACTTCGCCCTTGGGCGTGGGGTCGCCCAGCCTCACCTGGCGCAGGCTTACGCGGCTCTTGTCGTCCACGACGTAAACGCCGGTGATTTCAGAGCGGCGCAGCACGGCAGCGTTGGGGATGACCAGTTTGCGCGTCTTGCCGGTGGCGAAATAGGCGCGGGCGTAGGTGCCCGGAATGACTTCGTTGCCCAGATCCTGCGGCAGATCGAGGCGCACTTTCACCGTATGCGTCGCAGTGTCGGCAGACGGCAGCACGGTGATGCCCTTGGCATCGATCCACTTGTTGAGCGAAGGGATTTCCACCGAGGCGGTGGCAGATTTCTGGATTTCCGCCAGCATGTATTGCGGGACGTTGGCGACCACGCGCAGGTCGGTGGGGTCGAAGCCCGTCATCAGCGGCTTGCCGGGCGTGGCCATTTCACCCACTTCCACGTGACGTTCCATCACCACGCCGGAAAAGGGCGCAGTCAGGGTAGTGTAGGCGCGCACCGCCGAGGTCTGCCCGGCGCCGGCGATGGCGGCCTGGGCGCCGGCTTGTGCGGCGCGGTATTCGGCCGTGGCGCGGTCGAGCGCGGCCTGAGAGATGAACTTCTGCTGGAACAATTGCACCTGGCGTTCATGGTTGGCCCTGGCGTTGGCAAGCTGCGCCTCGGCCTGGGCGACCTGTGCACGGCTGCCGGCCACGGCCTGGGAAAGCTCCTGGGGATCGATGCGCACGATGACCTGGCCGGCCTTGACGGCGTCGCCCACGTCGAAGTTGACCGCCGTAATGCGGCCGGAAACCTGCGCCGAGACAGTGGACTGGCGCACGGCTTCGACGGTGGCTTCGGTCGAATACGACTTGTCGACGTTCTGGTAGCCGACCTTGGCGGTGGCGAAAGGCAATGCCGCCCAAGCGGGCAGGCAGGACGCGAGCAAGATGGACAGCGCGAGCAAACGCATGAAGAGACCTCCAGGATTGTCTATCAGAATATGCTAATAGACTATATTTTTCAAGTCTTTAGCGTGACTTTACAGCAAAAAAGCCCGGGGGCCGGGCTTTTTGCTTGTGCAATCCGAGGTTGCGCAGGCAATTACTTGGTGATGAAACCGCAGAAAACCTCGCGCATCATGCCGATCAGGCGCAACGTGCGGGTGTCGCCCACGCGGTAGTAAACGCGATTGGCGTCCTTGCGCGTCTTCAGCACGCCCTTGTCGCGCAGGATGGCAAGGTGCTGGGAAATATTGCTTTGCGAAGTTCCGACGTTATCGACAATGTCCTGGACGCTGACCTCCTTGTCGCCCAGCACGCAGAGGATTTTAAGACGCAAGGGATGGGACATCGCTTTCATGGCGCGGGAAGCGCGCTCGATATCGTCTTCCTTGTCCATCAATTCGATCTCGCCGGTTTCCTGCACTCGCGCCATGGTCTTGCCTCGTGTAAAATTTAGAATCAGTCTAGATAGGGTATATCGGTATATAGTGATTAACCTTAATCGAAAAAATATTATTTGTGAACTGTTTTTTTAATGAAAGTAAACCCGGTACTTTTGATCATTCTTGACGGCTTTGGCTGCCGTTCGGAGCGCGCGCACAATGCCATTGCCATGGCCGCCAAGCCCAACTGGGACAAATTCTGGGATCAGTATCCGCATACCCTCATTCACGCTTCCGAGGGCGAGGTCGGTCTGCCGAAAGGGCAGATGGGCAACTCCGAAGTGGGGCATCTCAACATCGGCGCCGGACGTGTGGTGTATCAGGAATATACGCGCATCGACCACGCCATTGAGTCGGGCGCGTTTTTCGCCAATCCCATGCTCAAGGCCGCCATCAAGTCGGCCAGGGACAACAACGGCGCGCTGCACATTCTGGGCCTGCTCTCGGACGGCGGCGTGCACAGCCATGAGCGCCATATCCATGCCATGCTGCAAATGGCGGCTGAAGAAGGCATGGAAGAAATCTACATCCATGCATTCCTGGATGGGCGCGATACTCCCCCGAAAAGCGCGGAAGTCAGCATCTCTCGCATGCAGGAAAAAATCGCGGAGGTGGGCAAGGGCAGGATCGCCAGCATCATCGGCCGCTATTTCGCCATGGACCGGGATCGCCGCTGGCAGCGCGTGAAATCGGCCTACGATCTCCTCACCCAGGGCAAGGCCGAATACGCGGCGGCTTTCGCACAGGAAGGCCTGGAAATGGCCTATGCGCGCGGCGAGTCCGACGAGTTCGTGAAGGCCACCGCGATCGTGCCCCCGGGCGAAATGCCGGTGCGCATGCAGGACGGCGATGCCATCATCTTCATGAACTTCCGCTCTGACCGCGCGCGCCAGCTGTCGCGCCCGTTCATCGAGCCGGATTTCAGCGAGTTCGAGCGCGATGTCACGCCCAGGCTTTCGGCCTATTGCACACTGACCGGCTACAGCGACGAGTTTCACGTGTCGGTGGCATTTCCGCCCGAGCGCATCCGTAACGGCTTTGGCGAATATATCGCCAATCTGGGCCTGCATCAGTTGCGGATCGCCGAGACCGAAAAATATCCGCACGTAACGTTCTTCTTCAACGGCGGCGAGGAAGTGTCCTATCCGGGCGAGGACCGCATCCTGATACCCTCGCCGGACGTGGCGACCTATGATCTCAAGCCCGAGATGAGCGCGTTCGAGGTGACCGACAAGCTCGTTTCCGCAATCGAAAGCCGGCAGTACGACGCCATCATCTGCAATTACGCAAATGCGGACATGGTGGGACACACCGGCGACGAGGAGGCGGCCAGGCGTGCCATCGAAACCATCGATCTTTGCCTGGGCCGGGTGGTGGAGGCGCAGCTCGCGCGCGGCGGCGAAGTCTTGATTACGGCCGACCACGGCAACGCCGAATTCATGATGGACGTGTCTACCGGGCAGGCGCACACCGCACACACGACCAACCTGGTGCCCCTGCTGTATATCGGCAAGCGGCGTGCGGAACTCGCCGGCACGGGTGCGCTGGAAGACATCAGCCCGACCCTGCTGAAGATGATGGGGCTGCCGCAGCCGGCCGAAATGCGCGGAGAACCGCTGATCAGCTTCGAGTGAAACGCAACGCCCTTTTCCTCCTGGCTTTTCTTGCGCTCATCGCTCAGCCGTCATGGGCGGACGGCAAGTCGGAGCTGCAGTCGCTGCGCGAGCGGTTGCAGAAATTGCAGCAGGAATACCAGCGCACGCGCGAGTCCAGCGCCGAGGCGGCAGATGCACTCAAGGCGTCGGAACGGGCCATCAGCGAGGCGGGCCGCAAACTGCACCGGCTAGAGCGCGAACAGCACGACGTGCAGGCGGGGCTCAAATCGGTCGCGGCGGAAGCCGAGCGGACCCGTGCCGAAATCAGGCAACGCCAGGCCAGACTGGGCGAGATGACGAGGCAGGCATACATGCGTGGCGGAGGCGACGCACTGAAGCTGATTCTCAATGGCGACAATCCCAGCCAGGCTGCCCGCGACCTGCATTACCTTTCCTACCTGTCGCGCGCGCAACTGCGATTGATTGATGAGATGCGGGCAAGCCTGGCACGGCTGGCCGAACTCAAACAGTCGGCGGACGAGAAGGATCGCGCGCTGGCCGAAATCCGCCAGGCTCAACTCAAGGAACGGGAGACCCTGCTCAGGGAAAGGCAGGCGCGCCAGAAAGTGCTGAACAAGCTGGCCGGCGAGATCAGGAAACAGCGGCAGGAAATCGCCACGCTCAAGCGCAACGAGCAGCGCCTGTCCGAACTGGTGGCGAGGCTGGCCAAACTCGCAGCCAAACCCAAGCCGCCGGCCAAGCCTACGGCGCCCGCAAAACCCGGCGCCACGGGCAGCAAACCGGTCGCAGTGAATACCCGGGTGCCTGAACCCGGGCGCGACGGCACGCCGTTTTCGCGCTTGAAAGGCCTGCTGCGACTGCCGGTCGCGGGGGAACTCATGAACAGGTTCGGCACTCCCAGGGAAGGCGGCGGCGTAAGCTGGAAAGGTCTTTTCATTCGCGCGCCGGAAGGCGCCGAAGTTCGCGCGGTTGCAGCCGGCACGGTGGCCTTCGCGGACTGGCTGAGGGGCTTCGGCAACCTCGTCATCGTCGATCACGGCGAGGGCTACATGAGCCTATACAGCAATAATGAAAGCCTGTATAAACAGGCCGGAGACCCTGTAAAAACGGGCGAAGCGATTGCTTCGGTAGGCAATAGCGGCGGCCAGGAAAGTCCTGGCGTTTATTTTGAATTGCGGCACCAGAGCCGCCCCATCAATCCGATGGCATGGATCAAGTGAGACGAGCATGGCAGGGCAATACGGCAAAGTGATATTGGCGGGTTTTGCGGGCCTGCTGGCGGGTTTCGCACTGACGCTGAATTTTTCCGCGCAAGCCGAGAAGGAAGCCGCGGCGCCTTTGCCGGTCAAGGAGCTGCGCGCCTTCACCGATGTGTTTGCACGCATCAAGAGCGATTATGTCGAGCCGGTGGAAGACAAGAAGCTTATCACCGAGGCCATCAACGGCATGCTTTCCGGGCTGGATCCGCACTCCGCCTATCTGGATGCCGAGGCATTCAAGGACCTGCGGGTCGGCACCCAGGGCGAGTTTGGCGGCCTGGGCATAGAGGTCGGCATGGAAGACGGCTTCGTCAAGGTTGTTGCACCCATTGAGGACACGCCCGCCCATCGCGCCGGACTCAAGACCGGCGACCTCATCATCAAGCTGGACGATACCCCGGTCAAGGGCATGAATCTCAATGACGCGGTCAAGCGCATGCGCGGCAAGCCCGGCACCCAGATCAGCCTGACCATCCTGCGCAAGGGTACGAACAGGCCTTTCGTCGTGTCAATCACGCGCGCCGTCATCAAGATACGCAGCGTCAAGCACAAACTCGTTGAACCAGGCTATGGCTACGTGCGCATCACCCAGTTCCAGGAGCACACAGGCGATCTGCTGGTTGAAGCCCTGCAAAGCCTGTACAAGGAAAACAAGGTGCCGCTGAAAGGGCTGGTGCTGGACCTGCGCAATGACCCCGGCGGCCTGCTCAACGGTGCGGTCGCGGTCAGCGCGGCCTTTCTCAAGTCCGATTCGCTGGTGGTCTATACCGAAGGGCGTGCGGAGGATTCGAAGATGCGCCTGACGGCGAGCCGCGAGAATTACCTGCGCCCGATGCAGGCCGATTTCCTGAAAAACCTGCCCGACGGGGTGAAGACCGTTCCCATGGTTGTACTGGTCAACGGCGGCTCGGCATCGGCTTCGGAAATCGTGGCGGGCGCGCTGCAGGATCACAAGCGTGCAGTCGTCATGGGCACGCAGACTTTCGGCAAGGGTTCGGTGCAAACCATCCTGCCCTTGGGCAACGATACGGCGATCAAGCTCACCACGGCGCGCTACTTCACGCCTTCCGGGCGTTCCATCCAGGCCAAGGGCATCGAGCCCGACATCAAGGTCGAGGATCCGGACAGCCCGGCCGACGAGGACCTGGGCGTGCGCGAAGCCGATCTCGCCAAGCATCTGCAGAACACGCAGGGCGATGAATCGAAGCCGGCGGAACCCGCCAAGGCTCCCGAGAAGGGGGGCAAGGAGGACAAGAACGGCAAGAAACCCGAGGCCAGGCCGCTGGAGCCGGGCGAAGTGGTTTCCAAGAACGATTACCAGGTCAACCAGGCGCTGAACCTGCTCAAGGGCATCAGCATCATCCAGGGCAAATAGGGGCCGCGGCCCCACTTGCGTTGCGGCGGTGCCGGCGCGATACTGGACACGAGTTTAGTTCGTGCGCCCCCATCCATGCAGCCCACCGACCTCGACAAGATCCGCGACATTGCCTTCCATGAACTGCCTTCCGGGCAGGCAGAGCGCGCACGTCAGTTGCTGGACGGCCTGGACGGCATCCAGGCCTGCCTCAAGGAAGAGTGTGCAAAAACCCTTGTGGTGCAGTACAAGATCACTCATTACACCCTGCTTGGGCTGGAAAAGGCGCTCGAAGCCCAGGGCTTCCACCTTGACAACAGCCTGCTGCAGAAAATCAGGCGCGCGCTGATCTATTTCTGCGAAAACGTGCAGCGTGAAAACATGGCCATTAATGCGCCGGACGTCAAATCACAGCAAGTCTTTGCCCGTGTTTACGAATTGCATCCGCATGGCGACAAAGACGAGACGCCGGAAGAGTGGCGCGAATACAAATAAAAACTTCGGCCGCGTGCGGCTCCCGAAAATCATGAATGACGATGATTTGCTGCGCTACAGCCGCCATATCCTGCTGCCGCAGATTGGGGTAGAGGGACAGGAGAAGCTGGCCGCCGGCTCGGTGCTGATCGTCGGCGCCGGCGGCCTGGGGTGTCCGGCGGCGCTTTACCTCGGCGCGGCCGGAACCGGCAGGATGGTCATTGCCGATGCGGATACTGTGGACCTCACCAATCTGCAGCGCCAGATCGGCCATCGTACCGACGCGATCGGGATCAACAAGGCGGTTTCCCTGCGCGACAGCATCCATGCAATCAATCCCGGTATCCATGTCGATGTACTGCAGGAAAGGCTGCTAGGTGAACGGCTTGTGAAAGCGATTGCCGGCGTCGACGCGGTGCTGGACTGTTCCGACAACTTCGCAACCCGCCATGCCGTCAACCGTGCCTGCGTGGAGCAACGCAAACCCCTGGTGAGCGGTGCTGCGCTGGGATTTTTCGGACAGCTTGCGGTGTTTGATTCGCGCGAGGCAGAGTCGCCCTGCTATCACTGCCTGTTTCCGGAAACCGTGGAAGAAGGGCTGCGCTGTAGCGAGGCAGGTGTGCTGGCGCCCCTCGTGGGCGTGGTTGGCAGCATGCAGGCGGTGGAAACGGTCAAGTTGCTGGCTGGCTGCGGCCGCGCGGCGGTAGGCCGGTTGAGCCTGTATGACGCGCTTTCGGGCGAATGGCGCACGATGCGGGTGCCGCGCGACCCGGCCTGTGCGGTTTGCGGGCAACCTTCCTAGGCGGGGACTTCCCTCTCCAGGGACAAGGCCAGTTCGCGCCACAGGGAAGGCCAGTCGCCGGCCGGGTCGCGGGCAAAACCGCTTTTCGCGAATTGATGCCAGCGTCCTACGACTTGCGCCATGTACAGGTTGGCCAGCAGCTTGGGATCCTTGCCGGCGTGTCCGGTGTCCATGAAGCGCAGACATTGCCTGAGCTGGGCTTCGAGGCGGTCGTGCAACTGGTTGATGCGTTTTTGCAGGCGCGGGTCTTCGTTGACCAGTGCTTCGCCGATCAGCACGCGGGTCATGCCGCGGTTCTTCTGGGCGAATCCCAGCAGCATGGAGAGGATGCTTTCGATCTGCCTGACGGGGTCCGGGGTCTCGGCCATGAGGCGCGTGATCAGGCCGAACAGGGTGTCTTCGATGAATTCGATCAGCCCTTCGTACATTTGGGCCTTGCTCGCGAAATGGCGGTAGAGCGCCGCTTCCGAAACGTCCAGGCGCCGCGCCAGCGCCGCGGTGGTGATTTTTTCCGGGCTGGGCTCCTCCAGCATGGCCGCCAGGGTCTGCAGGATGAGCAGGCGCTTCTCGCCCGTCTTCTTGTTTTCTCCTCCCATTAATATTCCCTCTTCATTTGTTGAGGTTTATTTTATGGTGGGCCCGGTGGGGCTCGAACCCACGACCAAAGGATTATGAGTCCTCTGCTCTAACCGACTGAGCTACAGGCCCGATTGTACTGAAATTATGCCGCCAGCAAGCAGGGCCGGTTACTCGCTGCTTTCCAGGAAGCTCTTGAGCCTTTCCGAACGGGTGGGATGACGCAGCTTTCTGAGTGCCTTGGCTTCGATCTGGCGGATGCGCTCGCGCGTCACGTCGAACTGCTTGCCCACTTCTTCCAGGGTGTGGTCGGTGTTCATTTCGATGCCGAAGCGCATGCGCAACACCTTGGCTTCGCGCGTGGTCAGGCTGTCAAGCACGTCGCGGGTGGCGTCGCGCAGGTTGGCGTAGAGTGCGGAATCGTCCGGGGCCAGAGTGCTCTGGTCCTCGATGAAGTCGCCCAGGTGGGAATCCTCGTCGTCGCCGATCGGGGTTTCCATGGAAATCGGCTCCTTGGCGATTTTCATGATCTTGCGGATCTTGTCCTCGGGCATTTCCATTTTCAGCGCAAGCGTGGCGGGATCGGGCTCCTGCCCGGTCTCCTGCAGGATCTGGCGCGAAATGCGGTTCATCTTGTTGATGGTCT
>DISR01000057.1:0-37305 GCA_002421825.1 Thiobacillus sp. UBA6205
ATTGAAAAGGCAGCCGAAGCTGCCTTTTCGGTCGATCTCGCGCCGGATTACTTCTTGGTGCCGTAGCGCTGGCGGAATTTTTCCACGCGCCCCGCGGTGTCGACGATCTTCTGCTTGCCGGTGTAGAAGGGATGGCATTCGGAGCAGACTTCCACGTGCAGGGCCTTGCCCAGCGTGGAACTGGTCTTGAATGTGTTGCCGCAGGAGCAGGCCACGTCGATTTCGGTATATTCGGGATGGATGTCAGCTTTCATGGGGGGTCCTTTTATTCAATCTTCGCGGCGAGTACGCGAAAGAGCCGCGTAATATAAAGCAAATCAAGCCGTTACGCAAGCCGACGACCCCCCCTGTCGTCGAGGCAATCCTGGCCTAGACTGATATTTGTTGAGGGCTTTTACACAGGAGGTCGCCATGAAGCAATTTCTCACTTTCTTTCGCCTGCCGGCGGTGTTGTTCATGCTGCTCGCCCTGGGCGCCACACCGGCCAATGCAACGAGTTCCGCAGAAATCGATGCTGGCGTGAACCACACCCTGTCCCGCTTCACCAAGGAGGTCGCCGGGGCCGAGGCTTTTCTCAAAAGCACCAAGGGCGTGCTGGTTTTCCCCAAGGTTTACAAGGCCGGGATCGGCATCGGCGGTGAATATGGGGAAGGCGCCCTGCGCATGGGCGGAAAAACCGTGGACTACTACAGTACCGCGGCCGCTTCGATCGGCTTCCAGCTCGGCGGCCAGGTCAAGTCCATCATCATCCTGTTCATGCAGGACGAAGCTTTAAGGAAATTCCGCAACAGCGAAGGCTGGAAGGCCGGTGTGGACGGTTCCATCGCCCTGATCGACATCGGCGCCGGCCGGGAACTTTCCACCCAAACCATCAAGGACCCCATCGTCGCCTTCATCTTCGACCAGAAAGGCCTGATGTACAACCTGACCCTGGAAGGCTCGAAATTCACCAAACTCAAAAAATAGACAGGAGCGCCAAATGAAAAAAACACTGCCGCTGATGGTATTGCTTGCCGGGTTTGCTGGGATAAGCGGCTGCGAAATACAGCCTACTCATGGCGATGTGCGCGTTCATGGCCGCGACTATGACGTACGCGTCGTGTTCAGCGACCACGACCGCGCTGCAATTCGCGACTACTACCGCATCAACTACCGCAGCCTGCCGCCAGGGCTGGCCAAGAAGGGCAAGGTGCCCCCCGGCCATGCCAGGAAGCTCGCGCGTGGCCAGCCGGTCCCGCCCGGACTTGAGTGGGGGTATCTCCCGGCCAACCTGGAGCGGCGCCTGGACCGCCTGCCCGAGGATTATGTGCGGGTCATGGTTGGTGCGGATGTCGGCATCATGAACGTGCGCACCCGCGTCATCATGGACCTGATCGAGGACCTGGACGACTGAGGCAGGGAAAAATAGAAATTAAATTCACACAGAGGTAACAGAGGGAGCAGAGGAATACTTGAGAGGGTTTCCTCTGTTACCTCTGCTTCCTCTGTGTTAATCAGCAGTGGCGAGCCTTGAAAGCGGCCTTACTTGCCGCTACGCATCGAGTCGAGGAATTCGCCGTTGTTCCTGGTGGCGCGCATCTTGTCGAGCAGGAATTCCATCGCTGGAAGGTGCGGGGCGAAGCGCGGAGCCTCGGCACGTGCGACCGCGTAGCCCCGCGGCCTGGAAGCGGCCTTATTTTCCTGAACGCATGGAATCGAAGAACTCGCCGTTGTTCTTGGTGGCGCGCATTTTGTCCAACAGGAATTCCATGGCTTCCAGGTCGTCCATGTTGTACAACAGTTTCCTGAGTATCCACACCTTCTGCAGGATGTCCTGCGGCAGCAGCAGTTCCTCGCGGCGGGTGCCGGAGCGGTTGACGTTGATCGCGGGATAGACGCGCTTTTCCGCCATGCGCCGGTCAAGATGGATTTCCATGTTGCCGGTGCCCTTGAATTCCTCGTAGATCACGTCGTCCATGCGCGAGCCGGTGTCGATCAGCGCGGTGGCGATGATGGTGAGGCTGCCGCCTTCCTCGATGTTGCGCGCAGCGCCAAAGAAGCGCTTGGGCTTTTGCAGCGCGTTGGCGTCGACGCCGCCGGTGAGCACCTTGCCGGAGGCCGGCTGCACGGTGTTGTAGGCGCGCGCCAAGCGGGTGATGGAATCGAGCAGGATGACCACGTCCTTCTTGTGTTCGACCAGGCGCTTGGCCTTTTCGATCACCATTTCCGCGACCTGCACGTGGCGGCTGGCGGGTTCGTCGAAGGTGGAAGCGACCACTTCGCCGCGCACCATGCGGCTCATTTCCGTCACTTCCTCGGGGCGCTCGTCGATCAGCAGCACGATCAGTTCCACTTCAGGGTGGTTGGAAGTAATGGCATGCGCAATGTGCTGCAGCATGATGGTCTTGCCGGACTTGGGGCTGGCCACCAGGAGGCCGCGCTGGCCTTTGCCGATGGGGGCGATGATGTCGATCACGCGGCTGGTGACGTTTTCCTCGGCGCGGATGTCACGCTCGAGCTTGAGCGGCTTGTCCGGATGCAGCGGCGTCAGGTTCTCGAACAGGATCTTGTTCTTGGCCGCTTCCGGCGCTTCGTTGTTGATGGTGTCGAGCTTGGTAATGGCGAAGTAGCGTTCGCCGTCCTTCGGCGTGCGGATCTCGCCGTCGATGGTATCGCCGGTATGCAGGTTGAAGCGCCGGATCTGCGAGGGCGAAACGTAGATGTCGTCGGGGCTCGCCAGATAGGAAGTGTCGGGCGAGCGCAGGAAGCCGAAGCCGTCGGGCAGCACTTCCAGCACCCCGTTTCCGTAAATGCTTTCGCCCTTCTTCGCGTGGTTTTTCAGGATCGCGAACAGCAACTCCTGCCGGCGCATGCGGTTGGCGTTGTCGATGCCGTTGGCGGTGGCCATTTCCACCAGCTGGGTGACGTGGTACTGCTTCAGTTCGGAAAGGTGCATGGGTTAAGGCGGCGCGGAGCCGGAAGAAGGAATACGGTGGTTTGAGGATCCGCCCGCGAACGCGGGCGGCGAGATACATCTTTGTGTTGGTAAGCCTAGTTGGGTTAGATGTTGCTGTCAACAAACGCGGTGAGCTGGGACTTGGAGAGGGCGCCGACCTTGGTCGCCTCGACATTGCCGTTCTTGAAGATCATCAGGGTGGGGATGCCGCGAATGCCGTACTTGGGAGGGGTGGCCTGGTTTTCGTCGATATTGAGCTTGCAGACCTTGAGCTTGCCGGCGTATTCCTTGGCCACTTCGTCCAGCACCGGCGAAATCATCTTGCAGGGGCCGCACCACTCGGCCCAGTAGTCCACCAGCACCGGCAACTGGGATTGCAGGACCTCCTGCTCGAAAGACGCATCGGAGATGTAGTTAATGTGTTCGCTCATTGTGGAGAACTCCTGACGGGAAACGTAGACATGCCGAATCGCTGCGGCAACAGGGAAAGTTTATGGTTCAAGTTGGCAAAACCAAGGTGTTGCCGCTATCCTACCTGAAATTTCACAAAAATTGAAAGCACCCCCCGCCGGGGTGGTTTTTTCGATCTAACCAAGGCTGCCACCATGACCTACGTCGTTACCGAGTCCTGCATCAAGTGCAAGTACACCGACTGCGTGGATGTTTGTCCCGTTGACTGTTTCCGTGAAGGCGAGAATTTCCTGGCCATCGATCCCGACGAGTGCATCGATTGCACCCTGTGCGTGGCGGAATGCCCGGTGGAAGCGATCTTCGCCGAGGACGACTGCCCGGCCGACCAGCGCCATTTTCTTGAAATCAATGCCGAACTGGCGAAAAAGTGGAAGCCCATCATCGAAAGCAAGGATCCGTTGCCGGATGCCGATGACTGGGCCAAGGTCAAGGACAAGCTGCAGTACCTGGAACGCTAGCTCACGTGGGAATCGAATCGATTCCCCTCGCCGGCGCCCCCCTCCCCGAGTCTGTCGCCCGCCACCTTCTCGCCCGCCACGACGACCAGCTTCCCGACCTGTCGGGGCTGGTGCTTCTCGTGCCCAACCATCGCGCCGGCCAGGACCTCGCCCGGGCCTTGTCTCGCGCATCCGGGCGCCCTTCGCTCGTTTCTCCGTTCATCACGCCGCTCAAGGCCTGGGCCGAAACCTTCGCCACGGACGCGGCCGAACCGCAATCGCAACGGCTCGCCCGCCTCTACGGCGTGCTGCGACGCGAGTACTGGCTGGGCCCGGTCGACCGCTGGGCGCTGGCCGAGGAATTGCTCCAACTGGCCGATGAGTTATCCGCCGCGCGCCTGGGCGGGGAAATCGCCGGCCGTATCCGCGCGCTGCGCGGCGAATGCCTCGGCCGCGAAACCGCCCTCATCGAAGCGGTATGGCAGGCGCTCAACACCGGCGGCAGCGACCCGCAGGCGCGTTATGCGCGCGGCCTCGACGCCCTGGTCGAGCAAGCGGCCGCCTCTCCCCGGCCGCTCTATGGTTTTGCGCTCGGCCCGCTGACTGCGCTGGAAAAGCGTTTTCTCGAACGCCATGCCGAGCACGCGCCGGTGGGGCTTTTCGAACTCGCCCGGCAGGCCGATGACGGCGTTGCAGCGTCGCTTCAAGCCGCCTGGCTGGCGCAAGAGCCCCCGCTCAAGACAAGAGCCGCCGATCTGGCATGCGTTTACGCCGAATCGCCCCTGCAAGGCCGCTTGCGCCTCTGCCCCGCCCCGAACCTGGAAACGGAAGCGTGCGCCATCACGACCTGGGTCGCCGAACAGCTGAATGCCGGACGGCGCGCGATCGGGCTGATCGCGCTCGACCGCGAAACCTCGCGCCGCGTGCGCGCCCTGTTGGAACGCATGGACGTGCTGGTGGCAGACGAAACCGGCTGGACGCTTTCCACCACTGCCGCCGCCGCCGTGATCGACCGCTGGCTGGAATGCGTGGCGCGCGATTTCGCGCATATGGAGTTCCTCGACCTGCTGAAATCGCCCTTTTTGCTGGGCGATTCGGCCGCGCGCCAGGATGCCGTGCTGGCGCTGGAACTGGCCATGCGCCGCCATGGCGTGGCGCAAGGCATGAGCGAACTGCGCCGCCTCGCCGAACTGCAGGCGCCTGATGCCCTGCCCTGGCTCGATGCGCTCGCGGGCGCATCGCGCGGCTTCGCCCAGTCGCGCGGCGGTCTCGGCACCTGGCTGGGCCGACTGGAACAAAGCCTGTCCCGGCTGCAGGCGCTCGAAGCGCTGGGGTCCGACGCTGCCGGCGCCAGCCTGCTGGACACCCTGGCCACACTGCGCGGCGAACTCGATGCCGACACGGAGAAATACGGCTTCGGCGAATGGCGGCGCTGGCTCAACCGCGCGCTGGAAAGCGCGAGCTTCGTCGACCGCGGCGTCGACAGCCCGGTCGTGCTCACCTCGCTGCCGGCATCGCGCGGGCGCAGCTTCGAGGCCGTGGCGGTGATCGGCGCCGATGCCGCGAAACTGCCGGGCGCGCCGGGCGCCAGCCTGTTCAACCAGTCCGCGCGCGCGCAGTTGGGCCTGCCAACCTTTGCCGAGGCTGCGAACCAGGCCATCGACGACCTGATTCCGCTGCTCGCCTCGGGTCCCGCGCTGCTGTCCTGGCAGGCCTGGCACGATGACGAGCCCAATCCCGCCTCGCCACTGGTCATCCGCCTGCAGGCGCTGCATCAGGCGGCCTGGGACGGCAAGCCGGAAATCCAGGCCGCGGCAACACTGCCGACGGAGGCAAGCGAACTGCCGGATGCTGCCCGCCGACCCGCGCCCGCCGTGCCGCCTGCGCGCCTGCCCGACCATTATTCGCCCACCGCCTACCAGACCCTGCTCGACTGCCCTTACCGTTTTTTCGCCCGCGGCGTACTTGGGCTTCAGGAACTCGACGAAGCCGACGAGGCGCTCGACAAGAGCGATTACGGCACCGCCCTGCACGACATCCTCAAACGCTTCCACGATGCCGGCCCGCCGCACGAGCGCGAGGCCGCATTAGCCTTGTTGCAGGAATATTCCGAAGCCGGGTTCGCCAGCCTGCCCGCTTACACCGCTGCAGCCTGGCGCGCGCGCTGGCAAAGCCTTCAGCCTTTCTACATCGATGCCTGGCTGGCCCAGGTGGAAAAAGGCTGGCGCTACCAGTCAGGCGAGACCGACCTGGAAACCCTGCACAGCGTGCCCGGCCTGGGCCAAGTGCGGCTGCACGGCCGCGTCGACCGCATCGACCGCAAGGGCGATGCGCTGCGCGTCATCGACTACAAGACGCGAAACCTGCGCGCGCTGAAAAACGCCGCGGCCGACCCCGAGGAAAACGTGCAGCTGCCTTTTTATGCCTGGCTGGCTGCGGCCGAAGCGGCCTTCCTGCCCATCGACGACGAAAACATCGCACCGATCGGCCTGGACGGCGAAACCGACGTCGAAGAAATCAGCCTGCGCCTGCCGCGGCTGCTGGAAGCGATCGCCGCGGGCGCCAGGCTGCCGGCCAATGGCGCGGATGCGGTGTGCCAATACTGCGAAGCACGCGGACTGTGCCGCAAGGGGGCGTGGGATGAGTAGGCCGCTCGATACCGCCGCCGCGCTGGACCCGCACAGATCGTGCGTGGTCGAGGCCTGTGCCGGCAGCGGCAAGACCTGGCTGCTGGTGTCGCGCATGATCCGCCTGCTGCTGGCAGGGGCCGCCCCCTCCGAACTCCTCGCCATCACGTTCACGCGCAAGGCCGCGCAGGAAATGACCGACCGCCTCAACGAATGGCTGCAATTCCTGGCGCTGGAGCCCGATGAAAAAGTGCGCAAATTCCTGCGCGAGCGCGCGGTTGCGGAAGCCGAAATCGAAGCGCTGCTGCCGCGTGCGCGCGGCCTGCTGGAAACGGTGCTGACCGCAACTCCCGGCCCGACCATCACCACTTTCCATGGCTGGTTCATGGACCTCCTGAAAAGCGCGCCGCTGGAAGCCGGCCTGCCCTGGGGGGCGCCGCTGATCGAGCGCGAAAGCCAGTTGCAGCACGAAGTCTGGGACCGGCTTGCCGAGAAATGGGCGGGCACGCCGGAATCGCCCGAGGGCATGGCGCTGGCGGCCCTGCTGCAAGACCTTGGCCAAACCAATCTGGAAAGCCTGCTGTTCCATTTCCTGCAGCGCCGCGCCGAATGGTGGGCCTATACCGAAGGCCAGGCCGACCCGGTGGCATTCGCGCTCGACAGGCTGCGCGCCGGCCTGCGCTTCGACCCTGAGCAGGACCCCCTCGCCGCGTTCCGGGCGGACGAACCGATGCGCGCACGCATCAAGCGCGTGGGCGAGGCGCTGGAAAAGGGCTCCAAAACCGAGCGCGAGCGCGCCGCGCCGATTCTGCAAAGCCTCGTGCTCGAAGCCGAGGACGCGCATGCCGCACTGATGAAATACCTGATGACGGCGGGGGCGCGGCGCAAGACCCGGGCCACAAAGGAGTTGCAGAAGGCGCTGGGGGCAGGTCTCGATGCCTACCTCGGGGACCTCGACAGCATCGAGACCGCGCTCGAGCAGGTCGGCGATCACCTCGCCGAAATCCGCGCCTGGCAACTCAACCGCCACGGCCTGCTGCTCGGCCACGCGCTCCTGCGGGCTTATCAGGAAGCCAAGGCCGAACTGGGCGTGATCGATTTCGCCGACGCCGAATGGCTGGCCTGCCGCCTGCTGGCAAACGAGGAATACGCGCCGCCCCTGGCGCTGAAGCTGGACGCGCGCTATCGCCATCTGCTGCTGGACGAATTCCAGGACACCAACCCGCTGCAGTGGCAGGGGCTGTCCGCATGGCTTTCCGAAAGCCGCGCGGCGGATGCCGACATGACCGTGTTCATGGTGGGCGACCCCAAGCAGGCCATCTACCGTTTCCGCCGTGGCGAGGCGCGGGTATTCGATGCCGCCGCCGAGTTTCTGGAAGCGCATTTCGGCGCCGAGCGCTTTACCCAGAACATGACCCGGCGGCTGGCGCCGGCGCTGGTCGAGGCCCTGAATCCGGTATTCGAAAACGAGGCCGGCTTCGAAACCCACAGCCACGCCGAAGCGAACGAGACCCTTGCGGGCGCGGTGCGCTGCCTGGCCGTGGCGGTGCCGGAAACCGAAACGCCGGACCGCGACGAATTGCGCAATCCGCTGACCACGGCCCTGCCTGACGCGGAAGTCAGGGCCGTGCACCGCGAGGCGGAACGATTCGCACAGGTCTTGCGCGATGAAATCATCGGGCGCTGGCAAGTAAAGGGCAGGCATGGCGGGCTGCACGCGGCGCGCCATGGCGACGTGCTCGCCCTCGTGCGCAAGCGTACCCACCTGCAGCTTTACGAGCGCGCGCTGGAACAGGCTGGCATCCCTTTCATCACCTCGCGCCGCGGCGGCCTGCTGCACGCGCTGGAAGCGCAGGACATGATCGCGCTGCTGGAAACCTTGCTGACGCCGCACGCCGACCTCAGGCTCGCGCACACCCTGAAAAGCCCGCTGTTCTCCTGCAGCGACGAAGAGCTCCTGCAGTTGAGCGCGCAACCCGGCACGCATTGGTGGGGGCGGCTGCAGGAGCTGGCTGCAAAAGCCGAATGCCCCGGGCGGCTGGCGCGCGCCCGGGGATTGCTGCAAAGCTGGCGCGCGCGCATCGGCAAGCTGCCTGTACACGATCTGCTCGATCGCATCTATTTCGAAGGCGACGTCGAGGCGCGCTATGCCGCGGCCGCGCCGGCCGCGATGCGGCCGCAGGTCGCCGCCAACCTGCGCGCTTTCATTCAGCTTGCGCTGACTCAGGACGGCGGACGCTATCCCACGCTGGCGGGCTTCATCCGCGAATTGAAAACCCTGGTGGACGACGTCGACGCCGCACCCGGCGAAGGCATCGCCGCCGACGGCGAAAATGCCGTGCGCCTCTTGACCATCCATGGCGCCAAGGGCCTGGAAGCGCCCATCGTCTGGGTTTTGGGCGGCAGCGACCATCGCCTGGGCGAAACCTACCATGTGCTGTCGCCCTGGCCGCCGACAGCCGCGCGTCCGCAGCATTTCTCGCTCTTTGGCAGGAAGGACGAACACGGCGCCTTCCGCCAGGCCTGGTTCGAGGAAGAAGCGGCGCTGGCCGAGCGCGAGGCGACCAACCTGCTGTACGTGGCGCTGACCCGGGCAAAACAGGGTCTTGTCGTCAGCGGCGACGCCAACAAGAACGAATGGCTGAAGCGCATCTCTGCCGCCTGGGCCGGGAATGGACAGCCCAAGGACCTGCCGGCCTGCACGCAAGCCGCGGCGCCGGCCCCGCCCGCCGCCCTGGCGCGCATGCAGGCGCCAGCCGTTGGCCGACGAGCCGCCATCGAACCGAAGAACCGGGCTGCCGCCCTGGGCGAGCTGTTCCATGCCTGCCTCGAACGCCACGCCCCGCCCGGTTCCCCTCGTGATCTCAAGGCCCTGGCCGCGCGCCTCGGCATCGACGGCAAAATGCTTGCGGACATCGAAGGCCGCACGCACGGGCTGATTGCCATGCCCCATCTCGCACGTTACTTCGATCCGTCGCAGTTCCGGCGAGCGCGCAATGAACTCGCGATTCTCGACCGCGACGGCAATGTCCAGCGCATCGACCGCCTGGTCGAGTTCCAAGGCGAAACCTGGGTGCTGGACTACAAGACCGGCGAAGCGGACCTGGCGAGCGGGAAGAATGCGCTCCTCGCCAGCCATCGAGCCCAATTGCAGGCCTACGCAGACGCCATCACGGCCTTGCTGCCCGGCAAGCCGGTACGGGCCGGCATCATTCTGGCAGACGGCAAATTGCTCGAGCTATGAGCGAAAAGCCCTTTTCCGAATCCTGCGAACGCAACAGGGAACCCATACTCGCGATTTTGCGCGCGGAATTCAGCCAGCCTGCACGCATCCTGGAAATCGGTTCCGGCACCGGCCAGCATGCGGTGCATTTCGGCAAGGCCATGCCGCATGTCATTTGGCAGACCAGCGACCTCGCAAGCAACCACCCCGGCATCCGTGCCTGGATCGAGGACGCCGCGCTGTCCAACGTACTCGCGCCGATCGAGCTTGATGTCGACGGGCCTTGGCCGGAACAAACTTTTGACGGCGTGTTCACCGCCAACACCCTGCACATCGTGTCCTGGGACCTGGCGCAGAAACTGGTCGCCGGCGTCGCGCGCTTGCTGGATAAGCGTGGGCTTCTGGCCGTCTATGGCCCATTCAACTACGGGGGCCAATTCACGTCGGACAGCAACGCCCGTTTCGACGAATGGCTGAAAAACCGCGACCCGCTCTCGGGCATCCGCGATTTCGAGGCCGTGGTGAAATGCGCGGAAATCAACGGCTTGCATCTGCAGGCCGACCACGCCATGCCGGCCAACAACCGGCTGCTGGTCTTTATGAAAAATTGAGCTTGGCAGCGTGCGGTTCTGGGCTATAAAAAATCATATGAAGATCAGCGACCTCATTCCCCGCTGGGGCAGCCATTTGCACCCGCCCGTAGCGGGCAAGCATTACCACATGCAGTTGCCGTTGCGCGATGCGGCCCGCATCGAAGCCCTGCAGATCATGTACCCGGACCGCTCGGAAGAGGAAATATTGTCCGACCTGTTGCACGCCGCGCTGGACGAGCTTGAAGTGGCCATGCCCTATGTGCCGGGCAAGCGCATCATCGCCGAAGACGACCAGGGCGACCCCATCTACGAAGACCTCGGCCCCACCCCGCGTTTTTACAGCCTGAGCCACGAGCTCATGCGCAAGCTGGCGGGAAAAAAACCTGACGGAGGGAAGTAAAATGGCAGCTTTGGATTTCACCAGCTGCCGCCATGCCCGTTAATCTTCCCGTTCCCGACCCCGCCTCGCTGCACCCCGTCGCCGGAGTCAGACTCGGCATCGCCTCCGCCGGCATCAAGAAGCCCGGCCGCCGCGACATTACCCTCATCGAACTTGCAGCCGGTTCGAAAGTGGCGGGCGTGTTCACGCAAAACCGCTTTTGCGCCGCACCGGTGACGGTGTGCAAACAGCATCTACAAAACGGCGACATCCGCGCGCTGGCCATCAACACCGGCAACGCCAATGCCGGCAGCGGCGAGGAGGGCATCCGGCGCGCAATGCAAACCTGCGCCGCGGTGGCGGAAATGTTCGCCATCAAGCCGGAGCAGGTGCTGCCGTTTTCCACCGGCGTGATCCTCGAACCGCTGCCCATCGACAAAATTTTGCCTGCGCTGCCGGATGCCAAGGCCGACCTCGCACCCGACCATTGGTCCGAGGCCGCGCACGCCATCATGACCACCGACGTCGTGGCCAAGGCCGCTTCCGCGCTGGCAAAAATCGGCGGCAAGACCGTGACCGTGACAGGAATCGCAAAAGGCTCGGGCATGATCCATCCCAACATGGCCACCATGCTGGGCTATGTCGCCACCGACGCCGCGGTGTCGCAGGCTGTATTGAATCAGCTGGTGAAGGAAGTCGCTGAGATCTCGTTCAACTGCGTGACCGTGGATGGCGACACTTCGACCAACGACAGCTTCATCCTCATCGCCACCGGCCAGTCCGGCAATGCCGAAATCGATGATGCCGCTTCCGCCGACTGCGCCGCATTGAAAGCCGCCCTGTCCGGGGTATCGATCAAACTTGCACAGGCCATGGCACGCGACGGCGAGGGCGCCACCAAGTTCATGACGGTGCAGGTCGAAAAGGGCCGCGACCGTGCCGAATGCAAGCAGGTCGCCTATGCCATCGCGCGTTCGCCCCTGGTCAAGACCGCGTTCTTCGCTTCCGACCCCAACCTCGGCCGCATTCTCGCCGCCATCGGCTATGCCGGCGTGGCGGACCTCGACGTGGACAATATCCAGGTCTACCTCGGCAACGTGCTGGTGGCGGAAAAGGGCGGGCGCGCGGCGAGCTACACCGAGGCGCAGGGTGCTGCGGTGATGAAGGAAGCCGAGATCACGATTCGCGTCGTGCTCAACCGCGGCAGGGCTGAAGCCACGGTGTGGACCTGCGATTTTTCCTACGATTACGTGAAAATCAACGCAGAATACAGAACATGATTTCCCACAAAGAGGACGGGGGGACGGGAGGAAAGACAAAATCTCTTGTCCTCATGTCCTCCTTGTTCAAGGTTTTAAAGCATGAGCCCACTTGACACCCTGCTGCCGCGCATCGAGCGCCTGCTCGACCGACTCGAAGGCGCACCCACGGCGCCGGTCGACTGGAAGAAAGTGCATGCCGCGCGCTGGATCGCGGAAAGCCGCAGCCTGCGCCCAATCGCGCGCCCGCACCGCATCGAGGCCAGGCATCTGCTCAACATCGACGAGCAGAAGCAGAAAATCGACGCCAACACCCGCCAGTTCATAACCGGCAAGCCCGCCAACAACGTGCTGCTCACGGGCAGCCGCGGCACCGGCAAGTCTTCGCTGGTGAAGGCCATGCTGGCGAAGTACGCGGGCAAGGGCCTGCGCCTCGTGGAACTCGACAAGGCCGGGCTCGCGCATCTGCCGGAACTCTTCGATCTGCTGCCGCAAGGCCCGCAGCGCTTCATCCTGTTCTGCGACGACCTTTCGTTCACTTCCGAAGAGCCCGGCTACCCGGCCTTGAAGGCCGCGCTCGACGGCTCGCTCGCCACGCCCGGCGACAACGTGCTGATCTATGCCACCAGCAACCGCCGCCACCTGATGCCCGAATACATGGCGGAGAACGAGGAGGCGAGGCATCTGGGCGGCGAAGTGCATCCGGGCGAAGCCACCGAGGAAAAGATTTCGCTATCCGAGCGCTTCGGCCTGTGGGTCAGCTTCTATCCCATGGACCAGGACGAGTACCTCGCCATTGCCGCGCACTGGGCTGCCGAACTGGGCGCGAGCGACTTCCGTTCCGAAGCCTTTACGCGCGCCGCGCTGCAATGGAGCCTGGGCCGGGGCGCACGCTCAGGGCGCACCGCCTGGCAGTTCGCGCGCGATTGGGCAGGACAAGGCAAATGACGGGGGGCAGGGATGATGAGGAAATCATCGAAGTCGTGGCCGCGGTGCTGACCCGTCCAAACGGCGAAGTCCTGCTCGCCTCGCGCCCGGCCGGCAAGGTTTACGCCGGCTACTGGGAATTCCCTGGCGGCAAGGTGGAGACGGACGAGTCGCTGGAGCACGCTTTGGCCCGTGAACTGAAGGAAGAACTTGGCATCGCAGCCGTGCGCGCCACGCGCTGGATCACGAAAGTCTTTGCTTATCCGCACGCCACCGTGCGCTTGAACTTCTTTCGCGTGTGGGACTGGCAGGGCGAGCCGCACCCGCATGAAGGCCAGGCCTTCGCATGGGACAATCCGGCTGGGCATTCGGTCGAGCCGCTGTTGCCGGCCAATTTCCCCATTCTCAAGGCTTTGCGGTTGCCTCCGGTGTATGGCATCAGCCATGCCGGGGCACTGGGGCGCGAAGTGTTTCTGCAGCGGCTGGATGCCGCCCTGCAAAACGGCCTGCGCCTCATTCAGGTACGCGACAAGGAATTGCCGGAAGCCGAGCGCCTGGACTTCGCACGCGAGGTGGTCAAGCGCGCCAAGCCTCATGGTGCGCGCGTGCTGGTGAACGGCCCGGTCGAGCTGGCCTCGGCAGCAGGCGCCGACGGCGTGCACCTGGACAGCGGGGCGCTGATGAAATGCACGGCCCGCCCTGCCTGCGAATGGGTCGGCGCCTCCTGTCACAGCGCCGAGGAGCTCGCGCATGCGGCAAACATTGCCGACTTCGCCATGCTTTCCCCGGTGCTGCCCACGGCAAGCCATCCCGGCGAACCCACCCTGGGCTGGGAAAGGTTTGCGCAACTGGCCGCGCAAAGCGCGATCCCGGTGTATGCCCTGGGCGGCGTCAGCCGCGCCGACCTCGACACTGCGCGCGGCCATGGTGCGCACGGCATCGCCATGCTGAGAGGCGCCTGGACGTGAAACGCTTCGCCGCGCCCATTCTGATCATCGCCGCGCTGGCCGCGCTCGCGCTGTGGGGGGCGCGGCCCAAAAATCCCCCCCGGCAGGCACAAGCCATCAATTGCACAGAGCCCACCGCAGGCTGCACCTTCATGCACGACGGCCTGACCGCAACCCTGCGCTTTTCCGCCCGGCCCGAGGCGCTCAAGCCCTTCGTGCTGTCGATTTCCGCGCGCCGGCTGCGCCGGGCCTCGGTTTCCTTCCAGATGGCGGACATGGACATGGGCTTCAACCGCTACGAACTGCTCCAGGATGCCGAAGGCAACTGGACCGCACAGGTCACCCTGCCGGTGTGCACCGTGAGCCGGGGGGGCTGGGTCGCGGAACTCACGCTCGACAGCCGCCCCTATGCCCTGGCCTTCAACATGCGCTGATCCCGGCTGTCATGCGAATGTCATAGTCCGGCTTATAATGGACCAGCTCCAGGAGATATAAAGATGCCCACTGAACATACCTTCAAGCAGTTTGACATGGACTTGGAAAGCATACGCGCCAACGTCCTGAAAATGGGCGGTCTGGTGGAAGAACAGATCACCCGTTCCGTCGAAGCGCTGACCGGCGGCGATCTCGGCCTGGCCGACGAAGTGATCGCACACGACCATAACGTCAATGCGCTTGAGGTCCAGATCGACGAGGATGTGGCGCACGTCATTGCCAAGCGCCAACCCACCGCCTCCGACCTGCGCATGCTGATGATGGTGGTGAAGACCATCACCGACCTTGAGCGCATCGGCGACGAGGCTGCCAAGATCGCACGCATGGCCAAGCTGATCCACCAGAGCGAGCGCCTGTCGCTGCCGCGTTTCAATGAGGTCAAATACATGTCCACGATCGTGCTGGACATGTTGCGCAAGGCGCTCGACGGCTTCGCCCGCCTGGATGCCAGCAACGCCGCCGCGATCGCCCGGCAGGACGACGAGGTGGACGAGGAGTTCCGCCTCAACCTGCGCCAGCTCATCACCTTCATGATGGAAGACCCGCGCACCATTTCCGTCTCCATCGACATCCTTTTCGCGGCCAAGGCCATCGAGCGCATGGGCGACCACGCCAAGAACATGTCGGAATACGTGGTCTACATGGTCAAGGGCAAGGACGTGCGCCACACCTCGCCGGAGGAAATGGAAAAGGAATTGATGTAATCGTTCCGCCACGGTGAACACAAACGGGCCCGAATGGGCCCGTTTGTGTTCGCATTGCCGCGAGGAACGACTTACTTCGCCGGCGGCACGTAACCGGCCACCTGGTCGGCACCGGCGCCGAAGAAGTACTGCTCCATCTGCGTCAGCAGGTACTTGCGCGCCTGCGGATCGGCCAGGCTCAGGCGGTTTTCATTGATGAGCATGGTCTGGTGGCGGGTCCAGGCGGCCCAGGCTTCCTTGGACACGTTGTCGAAAATCTTCTTGCCGAGTTCGCCTGGCACGGGGGGGAAGGCCAGGCCTTCGGCCTCGCGGCCGAGTTTTACGCAATTCACCATGCGGGTCATGTTCTGCTCCTGAAATCAAAAACTGACGGATGGCCAATTATAAGCCCAGTGCATTTTCGATGCGCCGTGCAAACACCGCCATTTCCCCGGACCGGACATTTCACCAGGCCGGCCCGGGAAATGAGCCAAAGGCGCATGAACACACGATTGCGAAGCGATCGGCATCGAATCCAGTTTGCAGCGCCGCCTGGGCGGCTTCGCCCGCACCGAGGCAGGCATTGCCCAGGGAAAAGCGCAACAGGACGCTGTCCTTGCCGGCCGCGGGCATTTTTTGAAGGTTTCGATGGCGGGGGTCATTTTCTCCAGAATGCCGGCGTGAGCACCACCAGAAAAGTAAACATTTCCAATCGGCCGAGCAGCATGGCAAACGAACAAAGCCAGGTCTGGAAATCGTTCAGCACCGCAAAAGTGGTGGCCGGCCCGACCTGGCCAAGGCCCGGGCCAATATTCGACAGCGTCGCCACGACCGCCGTCATCGCCGTTACCGGGTCGAGCCCCGTCGCCATCATGGCGAGCGTCATGACCACGGCAGTCAGCACGAAAACGAAAAAGAATGCCAGCACCGCAAAAATGATCTGGTTGGACACGCTGGCCCCGGCATAACGCACCGGTATCTGGGCGCTCGGATGCAGCAGGCGTTTGAGCTCACGGTACAACTGCTGCACCAGAAGGCGGGCGCGGATGATCTTGATGCCGCCGCCGGTGGAACCCGAAGAGGTAGAAAAAGTGCCCAGCAGCAACATCCAGAAGCCGGCAAATGCGGGCCACAATCCGAAATCGGTCGTGGCATAGCCGGTGGTCGTAGCCACCGACACGGTATTGAACATGGCATAGCGCAAGGCCGTGCCAATCTCCTGATACTGTCCCGCGGCCCAAAGATAGACGCCGATCAGGATTCCGCTGGTCAGGACGGTCAGCACGAAAACCCCGGCTTCGCCGTCATGCGTGTAGATGCCGAAAGTGCGCGCGCGCACAAAATTGAAATGCGTGGCGAAATTGATGCCGGAGATGAGCATGAACGTGATGGCGATGATTTCCAGCGTCTGCGAATCGAAATGGCCGAACGAGGCGTCATGCGAGGAAAACCCCGCCAATCCCATGGTGGTGAAGGCATGCATCAAGGCATCGGTCCAACTCATGCCGAATGCCCAGTAGGCGGCAAAGCAGGCGGCAGTAAGGCCGGCATAGATCAGCCAGAGTCCTTTGGCGGTCTGCGCGATGCGCGGCGTCAGGCGGGTTTCCTTCATGGGGCCCGGAGTTTCCGCCTTGAACAGCTGACGGCCGCCGATGCCCAGCATGGGCAGGATGGCCACCGCCAGAACGATCACGCCCATGCCGCCGAACCATTGCAGTTCGCCGCGCCATATGTTGATCGAGGCGGGCAAGCCGTCAAGCCCGGCGAGCACAGTGGCGCCGGTCGCAGTCAGTCCCGACACCGCCTCGAAATAGGCGTCGGTCACGCCGATGTCCAGATGGGACAGCAGCGGCAACATGCCGAACAGCGGCAACCCGGTCCAGACCAGCGCTACCAGCAGGAAGCCGTCCTTGATGCGCAGCTCTCGCCGGAAGGGGCGAAACCCCCCCCACAGGAACAAACCGGCACCGCAGGTGATCAACAGGTCCTTGACGAACAGCCGCAGGGTGGGCTCGTCGTTGATCCACGCCACCATCATGGGCAGGCCGAGGGTGAGGCCGAACAGGAACACCACGCCCCCAAGCACATGCAGCAGTGAGAACAGGGCCAGCATCAGAAGAAGCCGAAACCGACCTGGAAAAGTTTTTCGACCTTGGGAATGATGCGTTTGTTAAGGACGAAAATGATCACGTGGTCTTCGGATTCGATCAGCGTGTCGTGATGCGCGATGATGACATTCTCGCCGCGGATGATGGCGCCGATGGTGGCGCCTTCCGGCAATTTGATCTCCTCGATGCGGCGGCCGACCACCCTGGATGTCTTGGCGTCGCCATGCACCACGACTTCCAGCGCCTCGGCCGCGCCTCGGCGCAGGCTGTGCACCACCGCCATGTCGCCGCGGCGGATCCTGGAAAGCAGAGGTCCCACGGTGGCCTGTGCCGGCGACACCGCAATGTCGATTTCGCCGCCCTGCACCAGGTCGACGTAGGACGCCCGGTTGATCAGGGCCAGCACGCGGTGCGCACCCATGCGCTTGGCCAGCAGCGCGGACATGATGTTGTCCTCGTCGTCATTGGTCAGCGCGCAGAACATGTCCATGTCCTGCACGTTTTCCTGGTCGAGCAGTTCCTCGTCGGTGGCCTCTCCCTGCAACACCAGGGTACGGTTCAGTTCAGTGCCAAGCTGGGCGCAGCGCTGCTTGTTGTGGTCGATGACCTTGACTTCATATTCGCGCTCGAGGATCGCCGCCAGGCGCTTGCCGATGTTGCCGCCGCCGGCGATCATGACCTTCTTGACCGGTCGGTCTATGCGGCGCAGTTCACGCATCACGGGCTGGATATCTCCCTGCCTGGCGAGGAAAAACACTTCATCGCCAGGCTCGATCACCGTATGGCCCTCGGGCACGATGCCGCGGTCCCTGCGAAAAATCGCCGCTACCCGGCAATCCAGATCCGGCATGTGCTTGCGTATGACCTGCAGCTCGTGCCCGACCATGGGGCCGCCATGGTAGGCGCGCACCGCCACCAGCCGCACGCGGCCGTCGGCAAAATCGAGCACCTGCAGCGCCTCCGGGTGCTCGACCAGGCGGCGCAGATAGTGGGTGATTTCCTGTTCCGGGCTGATGGTATGGTCGACAGCGAAATGCCTGTGCGCCAGGGTTTCCCCATCCGCTTCGTCCTCGGCAAGGTAGTCCGGCGAGCGCAGGCGCGCAACGCGCGTGGGCACGTTGAATTCGCTGGCGCACAGCTTGCAGGCCACCAGGTTGGTCTCGTCGCTTTGGGTAACGGCCACGATCATGTCCGCATCTTCGGCCCCGGCTTTTTTCAGCACCGAGAGATGGGCGGCATGTCCCTGTACGGTGCGCAAGTCCAGGCGGTCCTGCAGCAGCGCCAGCCGCTCGCGATCCATGTCGACGACAGTAAGGTCGTTGTTTTCCGCCACCAGGCTTTCCGCCAGCGTACCGCCGACCTGACCGGCACCGAGGATGATGATTTTCATTTTCTTGTGAAGGGGGAAGGGTAGAGGGGGAAGGGTGGAGCCTGAACCCAGACCGCCCTTCTTCCTTTACCCTTCCCCTTTCCCACGTCAAAGGTCCTCGTCCAGCCGTTTACCATGCCGGATGTTGAGCTGCTTGAGCTTGCGGTAAAGGTGGGTGCGCTCGAGTCCGGCCTTGTCCGCCACCTTGGTCATGCTGCCGCCCTCCTTCTGGATGAGCTGCTCGAAATACAGGCGTTCGAATACGTCGCGCGCCTCCCGCAACGGCGCATCCATGGGAATCATCTGCGCGATCGATGGGCTCGACTCCTGCTTGAGCGGCACCACCACGCGGCTGACGTCCTCACTGGCGATTTCGTCGGACAAGGCCGCAATCGCCAGGGAACGCACGATGTTGTTGAGCTGGGGCAGGTTGCCGGGCCAGTCGAAATGGCGCAGCTGGTTGAGCGCCGCAATGCTGAACTTGCGCGGCGGGCACTCGCCGCTTTCGATCAATTGCGTCAGCATGAAGTTGGCGATGTCGGGAATGTCCTCGCGATGCTCCCTGAGCGGCGGGATGTGCACGGTCACGGTCGACACCCTGTAGTAGAGGCGCGGGTCGAATTCGTTCGTCGCGATCAATTCGTCCATGCTGCGGCTGGTCGCGCACACCAGCCTCGCGGTACTGCCGTTGAGCTTGTCGATCAGCAGCGACAGTCCTTTTTGCTCGAGCTTGTTGAGTTCGCACAGCTCGGGCAGGTAAAGGGTGCCGTTTTCGACCTTCTCCGCCAGTTCGGACGGGGAGGCCACCAACTGGCCGCGCTCGACAATCTCCACCCACGGCATGTTGGCGGGATGCAGGAAACGCGCGCACAAGTCGAAGCCGCTGCCCGGCTCGCCCGACAGCAGCACCGGGTGAGTATGGCCGGCAATCTGGGCCAGGCGCTTTTTCAGGTCCTGCACTACCTGGCTCTTGCCCAGGGCGGAAAGTTCGAAGGAGGGCGCCCGGCGCGGCGCGTCGGCCTTCTTGATGGCCTTGGTCACGGTAGCCAGCAGCTTGGCGAGCGCAATGGGCTTTTCCAGAAAATCCACCGCCCCGAGTTTGGTCGCCTCGACCGCTGTGTCGATGGTGGCATGCCCCGACATCATCACCACCGGCATGGTGAGCTGGCCGCTGGCCGCCCATTCCTTGAGCAGCGTGACGCCGTCGGTATCCGGCATCCAGATATCGAGCAACACCAGATCGGGGCGCCGTTCGGAGCGATAGCGCCGCGCTTCCTCGGCGTTTTCGGCAACGTGCACGTCGTAACCTTCTTCGGCAAGGATCTCCGACAGCAGGTCACGGATGCCGACTTCGTCGTCCACTACCAATACATAACCGCTCACTGCTTACCCCCCGTGGATCCCCTGTAAACCGGCAACGTTACACATACGCATGCGCCTCCGCCAGGCATATTTTCCACCCGGATGCTTCCCTTGAGCTCTTCAACGATTTTCTTCACCACCGGCAAACCCAGTCCCGTGCCCTTTGACTTCGTCGTGGCGTACGGCTCGAACATCCTCGCCATCATATGGTCGGAAAAGCCCGGGCCGTTGTCGGCAATGGCAAGCCTGACGCCGTCTTCCGCCGCCTCGGTGTGTATGCGGATCCGCCCTTCCGGCTTGCCGGCCAGCGCATCCTGCGCATTTTGCAACAAATTATGTATCACTTGGCGCAGGAGTGTGGAGTCCCCGGCCACCAAGGGCAGAGCCGGGGGCAAATCAGGCTGCATGCCCGAGCCGTCATACAGGGTCAGCACCTCGCGCACCAAGGCATTCAGGTCCAGCGGCGCAATCTGTGCGCTGGGCATGCGCGCATAGCTGGCAAAGGCATCCACCATGCCTTTCATGGCGCCGACCTGGTTGACGATGGTGCCGGTCGCGCGCACCAGCATCTCGGCATCGTTGCCGGCAAGCTTGTCTTTCAGCCTGAGCGAAAGGCGCTCGGCGGAAAGCTGGATCGGAGTCAACGGATTCTTGATTTCATGCGCAAGCCGGCGCGCCACCTCACCCCAGGCTGCATCGCGCTCGGCACGGATAAGCTTGGTCACGTCGTCGAACACCAGAGTGTAGCCGCGCCGCACTTCCTCCGGCAGCTTGCTGCCGCGCGCCAGCAGTATCTGCATGTGGCCGGGCCGGGGAAATTCCATCTGCGCATTCCAGTCCTCGCCTTCGGCGGCGATGAAACGCTCCGCGATCTGTTCGCCGAGCTTGCGCAAGGGCGAAGCAGGTTCGCCCCACTCTACCAGCGGCTTGCCCAAAAGATCTTCGTTGCCCGCTTCGAGTATGCGCACGGTGGCGTCGTTAATGGCGCGCACGCGCAGCTTGTGATCCAGCGCGACCACGCCCGAAGAAAGATTCGCCAGCACGCTCTCCAGATAGGCCTTGGCCTGCTCGGTCTGCAGCTGATTGCGCTCGGCCTCGCCGCGCGCCTCGGACAACTGGCGCGTCATGTCGTTGAAGGACTGGATCAGCGCGCCCAGTTCGTCCCGGCTCTGCACGGCCTGCATCTGCGAGAAATCGCCCTTGGCCACCGCACGCGTGCCGCGCGCCAGGGTGCGCAAGGGCGCACCCATCTTGTCGGACAGAAGATAGGCCAAGGCAATGGTCAGCAAGAGCGCCAGCAGCAGGGTGAGGGTGAGCGCCATGCCGTACATGCGCTTCAACCCCAGGCGCGAGGTGGCGATCTCCTGATAATCGCGGTAGGCGCTTTGCACTGCCTCCGCGTCTCTGGCCAGGCTGGGCGGCACCGCGTGCAAGACCTGCAGCACGCGTGTTTCGCCGGCGAACGAGGTGCTGTAGACCGGCACCAGCACGCGCATGACCAGACCTTTCTCCGGCAGGTCATCTACCCGGCTGTAAGACTTCTCCTGCAACACCTGCCAGAGTATGGCGCGCTCCGGGATCTCGGGCAGCAACCCGGCCTGTTCGCCGGCCGCAGTCACAATCACGCCGCCCTTGTCGTCGAAAAGCGTGGCTTCGTTCACGGCAGCCTGCTCGCGCAGGGTAGACAGCATGGTAATGACCGAACCCGGCCCCGCGTCGGACAGGGCCAGGGCCATGCGCTCGGTTTTCTTTGTAAGATCGACCAGCAAATCGTCCAGTGCGGCCTGGCCCAGGTTTACGCCGGAGCCGAGCGCCGTGTCGACGCGCACGTCGAACCAGGTCTCAATGCTGCGGTTGAGGAAAAATACCGAGGCACTGAATACCACCGTCGCCGGCAGCAGGGCAACCAGCCCGAACCACAGCATCAGGCGGAAGGTCAGCTTGCTGCCGAAGACGCCCGCTCGGATGCGTCGCCGCATCTGCCAGAGTTGCCACCCCACCAATGCCAGCAGGGCAACCGCAATGACGCTGCCCGCCACCAGCAGCGTGGGAAAGCCTTCGGAAAGCAGGGGCGTGTCGCCGCTTGCCGGAAACAGCAACGCCACTACGGCAGCCCCGAGCATCGCGGCGGCGGCCAGCAGATAACGCATCAGGGTGTGACTTCCCACTCGTACCAATCGCTTTCCGCTTCCCATTTGCCGGAAGCCAGGGCATTGATCTGCAGCGGCTTGGACAACTGTCCGACATCCAGGCGAAGGCGCAAGGCCGCCAAGTAGACATTGCCGGGCTTTAGCGTCCTGCCCGGAACGATCACCCAGTTTTCGCTGCGCCCAAGCTCGGCCAACGCTTCGGGCAGGGTGTCATAGGCCTTGAAGCCCTCGGTGGTTTCAAGCTGGTAGCGCCGCGTCAGCGGGCTGTAGTTGAGACGCCCGCTGCGGGCGATCGCGGCCAGATCCTCGTTGATCCACCATGGGCGTATGCGCTCGAGCTTCACCTCGGTCAAGAAATTGAGCGGAATGCCTTTTTTCAAGGCTTCCTCCTGGGTATGGTTGAGCCGTACATCCAGGGCGGCATCCAGCACCCAGTTGTCGCCCGCCGGCCTGAGCGCCGCATACAGTACGCTGACCGCATCGTCGGCGGCCCGGGCTGGCATGGCCGAAAAAAACAGAAAGCACAGGAACAGCAAGCCGCGGCCGGCCGAAAGCCTATTCGGGCGCCGCATGGGCGCGCTGGAGCAACGCATAGTAAAAACCGTCGTGGTCATCATCTGGCAAAAGTTGGCCGTTGCCCAGCTCCGGTGGCAGCGCCAGCAATGATGCGTCGGCCTGGCGCGCCAGGAAACTTTCTATCTGCTGCGCGTTTTCCTCGGGGAAGGTGGAGCAGGTTGCATAAAGCAATTTACCACCGGGCGCGAGCGTCTGCCAGAGCGCGTCGAGAATCGCCGCCTGCTGGCGGGCGAATTTGGCGATGTCCGCGGGCCTTCGCAGCCACTTGATGTCGGGATTGCGCCTGACCACGCCGGAGGCGGAGCAGGGCACGTCGGCGAGGATGCGCTCGAACGGCCGCCCGTTCCACCAGTCCTGCGGCGAGCCCGCGTCGCCGACCCGCAGCTCCGCATTCAAGCCCAGGCGCGCGAGGTTCTGCCGCACGCGCTCAAGTCGCGCCGCATCGGCATCGAGCGCCAGCAGCGCGCAATCTGCGAGTTCCAGGATATGGCCGGTCTTGCCGCCGGGTGCGGCGCAGGCATCGAGCACGCGCATGCCGTCCCGCACGTCCAGGATGCGCGCGGCCCATTGCGCACCGGCGTCCTGCACCGAGACGCGGCCGTCGGCGAAGCCCGGCAGCCTGTCCACGGCAACCGGCTTTTCCAGGGTGAGCGCGTCTTCCCCGCTCTGGCGCGCCACCATGCCGGCGGCCGCGAGCCCGGCCAGATACGCCGCGACCGTGCCTTTGCGGCAATTGACCCGGAGCGTCATGGGCGGGTGAAGCTGGCTGGCGGAAAGAACGGACTCCCATTGCCCGGGGTAGGCCAGTTTCAGCTTTTCCACCCACCAGTCTGGGAAATTGGTGCGGCCGGCCCGGGTTTGCTTCGCCGCTTCCAGCAAATCCTCGCGCTGCCGCAAGAAATTGCGCAGCACCGCATTGACCAGGCCTTTCAGATGATGCGGCGCGGCTTTCACCGCATTGTCGACCACCGCATAAGGCGCCTCCCTTGTATAGGCCAGGAGGTAGAGCGCGGCCAGCAGCAGGGCGTGGACATATTTGTCATCCGGCGGCTTTTTCAGGAGTCGTGACAGCACGGCTTCGAGCGTGCCCTTGTAGCGTAACGTGCCATAGGCCATGTCGAGCACCGGGCCGCGCCCCACAGGGTTCAGCGTGACGGCTTCGAGCGCCTGCGTCAGCGTGCGGCCCTGCAGCACCCTGGAAAGCACATCGGCGGCCAGCGCCGCCGATACATTGGAGGGGCCGCCCTGGGGCTTATGCGCCACGCGCAATGGCCAGCAGCTTCGCCACCCGGACATCGGTCGACGGATGGGTGGAGAACAGGCTCTTGATGCCGTTGCCCGAGAGCGGGTTGATGATCATCATCTGCGCGGTTTCCGGATGCGCGTCCGCCACCGGCATGGGCAGACCCCTGGCGTAGGCCTCGATCTTCCTCAGTGCCGCAGCGAGCGCCTCGGGGTCGCCGGAAATCTCCGCGCCGCCGGCGTCGGCGCCAAATTCGCGGCTCCTGGAAATCGCCATCTGGATCAGCATGGCGGCGATCGGCGCGATGATCATCACCGCCAGCGCCACAAAAGGATGGGCGCGGTTGTCGCCGCGTCCGCCGAAGAACATGGCGAAATTGGCCAGCATGGAAATGGCGCCCGCCACCGTCGCGCTCAGGGTCGAGATCAGGATGTCGCGGTTCTTGACGTGCGCGAGCTCGTGCGCCATCACCCCGCGCAGTTCGCGCTCGGACAAAAGCTGCAGGATGCCGCGCGTGGCCGCCACCGCCGCGTGCTCGGGATTGCGCCCGGTGGCGAAGGCATTGGGCTGGGCCTCGTCGATGATGTACACGCGCGGCATGGGCAGGCGGGCATTGGCGGCGAGCTCCTTCACCATGGCGTAATAGCGGCCGCCGCTCTGCGCGTCCACTTCCTGCGCGCGGTACATGCGCAGCACCACCTTGTCGGAGTTCCAGTAGGCGAACACGTTCATGCCGGCACCGATCAAAAGCGCGATCAGCATGCCCTGCGCGCCGCCCAGCGCCATGCCCACCGCGCCGAACAGCGCGACTATGCCGGCCATGAGGAGGGTGGTCTTGATCCAGTTGAACATGTCCTTGGATTGCTCCTTAAAACAGCTTCGGGTCCGCACTGTAGATGCGGTACCGACCAAAAAATTCAATTGCTTAACGAGGCACCCGGCAAAATTTTCAAGCCGGAAAGAAACGCGCGCGCATCCACGCGCCGGGCCCCGGCCTTCTGCAGCTCCATCAGCTGCAAAGCGCCCTCGCCGCAGGCCACCAGCAGGCGGTTCGCTGCCGCTTCGAGAATTTCTCCCGGGTGGCCTTTTCCGGGCACGGCTTGTGCCTGCCAGATTTTCAGCGGCTCGCCGCTGAAAATCGTCCACGCCCCGGGTACGGGATTAAAGGCGCGAACCTTGCGCGCCAGCACCGCCGCAGGCTGAGCCCAGTCGAGCCGGGCGTCCTCCCTGGACAGCTTGCTTGCATAGGTCACCCCTTGCTCCGGTTGCGGAACCGCCTTCAGTTCTTCCAGTTTCGACAGCGCCTCGACGATGGCCGCAGCACCCAGTTCGGCCAGCTTGTCGTGCAGGCTGGCGCCGCTGTCGGTGTCGAGGATGAGCAGGCGCTTTTCCAGCAGCACCGGTCCGGTGTCCAGTCCGGCTTCCATTTGCATGATGCAAATGCCGGTCTCGGCATCGCCCGCCTCGATGGCGCGCTGGATCGGTGCCGCGCCGCGCCAGCGGGGCAGCAGCGAGGCGTGGATGTTGAGGCAGCCGCGCGCCGGAATGTCCAGCACCGCCTGCGGCAGGATGAGCCCGTAGGCGGCGACCACCATGACTTCGGCACCGGCTTCCTTGATGGGCTGATGGCTGGCGGAGTCCTTGAGGCTTTCCGGCTGGAAGACCGGAATGCCGTGCTTTTCCGCTTCCTGTTTGACCGGGCTGGGCGCGAGCTTCATGCCGCGGCCGCTGGGCCGGTCCGGCTGGGTCAGCACCAGCGCCACTTCATGGCCGGCCTCGATGATCGCCGCCAAGGCAAGCCGCGCGAATTCGGGCGTGCCCGCGAAGATGATTTTCATCAGAGCACCGGCTGGCGCTCGGTATGGGCCTGCTTGTGCTCGCGCTCCTGCTTGACCAGCTTGGTCTTGATGCGCACCTGCTTGAGGCGCGAAAGGTATTCCACGAACACGCGGCCCATCAGGTGATCCATCTCGTGCTGCACGCAGACGGCGAGCAGGCCGTCCGCGTCGAACTCGCAGGGCTGGCCGTCGCGGTTCAGGGCGCGTACGCGGATTTTTTCGGCGCGGCGGACCTTGTCGTAGATGCCGGGTACGGACAGGCAGCCCTCTTCCCATTCGATATCGCCGGATCTGGAAAGGATTTCCGGGTTGATCAGCACGCGCAGGTCGGAATGGTCTTCGCTGATGTCAATGACGATAACGCGCTCGTGCACATTGACCTGGGTCGCCGCCAGGCCGATGCCGGGCGCGGCGTACATGGTCTCGGCCATGTCGTCGACCAGTTTGCGGATGCGCTCGTCTACCTTCTGCACCGGTTTGGCCACGGTGTGCAGGCGGGGATCGGGATAGCGGAGGATGTTAAGCTTGGCCATGAAATACTTGTGTTAGCAGGGGCTTGGTCGCGGTCTCTCAGGAAAAATATCGACAAATGCTAAATTCCCGCCACGATTGTCCGTAAACGCAACAGTAGCCTCTCCACGAAAATTAGACAAGGTCTAAACATGCGCAAACTGTTGTCTGCCCTGACTTTATCCATTCTCGCCCTGTCCGCACCGGCCTGGGCGGAGGCCCCGGAAATCCAGGAAAATGCCCCGGACCGGCACGTGGTAGTCAAGGGCGATACCCTGTGGGACATCTCCGGAAAGTTTCTGGCCAAGCCCTGGCGCTGGCCGGAAATCTGGCAGCTCAACAAGGAAAGCATCAAGAATCCGCACTGGATTTATCCGGGCGACATCATCGTGCTGGACCGCAGCGGCGCCGAGCCGCGGTTGCGCCTGATCAAGGGCGATGCCCACGGACTGACGACGGTAAAGCTGTCCCCCGCCGTTCGCGAGGAAAAAGTCGAGAGCGGGGCCATCCAGACCATCCCGATTTCCGCCATCCATGCCTTCCTGTCGCAGCCGCGCGTGGTTTCCAGCGGCGCACTGGATACCGCGCCCTTCATCCTCGGCAGCAACGACGAGCGCGTGATCTTCGCCAAGGGCGACGACGCCTTTGCCACCGGCGGCCCGGCCGGCGTCTCGCGCTGGAACATCCTGCGCCCCGGCAAGGCCCTGAAAGACCCGGAAACCGGGGAGGTGCTGGGCTATGAAGTCGAATATGTCGGCGATGCGCGCACCCTGTCGCCCGGCGCGCCGCAGAAGATCCGCATCACGCGCACCGCCCAGGAGGCCCTGGCCAAGGACAAACTGGTGGCCGCGGTGGACAGCGACACGTTCGAGTATGTCCCGCGTGCGCCGGAAGCCAATGTCGAAGGCCGCATCATTTCGGCCTACGGCGGGGTATCCGACACCGGCCGCCACCAGACGGTCGTGCTCAATCGCGGCAGCAACCACGGCCTGGCGCCAGGCCACGTGCTGGCGATCTACCACACCGGCAACACGATCCAGCTCAGCAAGGCCGAACAGGAAAAAATGACCTGGCTCGCCTCACGCAACGCCGCCATCCCGGATGGGGGCGCCTGGCTGTACAGCGATGTGCGCTGCCTGAAGGACAGCGACAGCAAGCTGACCTACGACCAGGCCGCCGACCTCAAGGCAATGACCCGCGTCGGCTGTCTGGAGCAGGACGCAAGCAAGGTCAAGCTGCCCGATGCGCGCACTGGCCTGGTCATGGTCTATCGCGTCTTCGACAGGGTTTCCTATGCCCTGGTGATGCAGTCCGACGGGCCGGTATTCTTGCTGGACAAGGTGAAAAACCCTTGAACGCAGGCCGCGGCCGATTTTGGCAAAATGACGCCACACTGCAACCGCCCCCCGGGCGGTTTTTCTTTATACGACCCTCAATGAAAGAAGGCAGACCGTGACCCAGGACCTGGAAAAAGCGCGCAACCTCACGCAGATCGTCTATTTCCTCTACATCGCTTCCGTGCTTGCCGGCGTCACGGCCATCATCGCCGTCATCATCAACTACCTGAAGCGCGACGAGGTCGCGGGCACCTGGCTGGAAACCCACTTCCGCTGGCAGATCCGCACCTTCTGGTTTTCACTGATGTGGGGCGTCATCGGCATGCTGACCTCCTGGATCGGCATCGGGATCGTCATTTTCATCGCCGCCGGCATCTGGGCCATCTACCGCATCGTCAAGGGCATGCTGAACTTCTACGACAACAAGCCCATGTACCAGGACGCCTGAACGCCGTGCCGGACCGGGAAGCCTGGCTACGCCTCGCACTGATATCCGGCATCGGGGATGTCGCGCTGCACCGGTTGATCGAGGCCTTCGGCTCTCCCGCCGACGCGCTCGCCGCCCCCCGCGCGCGACTGGCCCCGCATCTGAACGCAAGGCAGGTCGATGCCCTGCAGGCGGGCCCGGATGCGGCGCAGCTTGCGCAAACCCTGGCGTGGCTCGACGCGGAAGGGCACCATCTCATCACCTGGCAGGACCAGGATTATCCGGACCAGCTGCGCGAAACAGCCGTCCCCCCGGTTTTGCTGTACGGCAAGGGCCGGCGCGAACTGCTTGGGCGAAATTGCCTCGCCATCGTCGGCAGCCGCAATGCCACGCCGCAGGGCGAAGCCAACGCCGAGGCGTTCGCGCAAATTTTGTCCGAGGCCGGCATCACCATCGTCAGCGGGCTGGCGCTCGGCATTGATGCCGCCGCCCACCGCGGCGGCCTCAGGGGCACGGGCTCCACCATTGCCGTGGTCGGCACCGGCCTGGACCGCGTTTATCCGGCACGCAACAAAGAGCTGGCGCGCGCAATCGCCGAAAACGGCCTGCTTCTCTCCGAATTTTCGCTCGGCACGATCTCGGCAGCCGGCCATTTCCCCAGGCGCAACCGCATCATTTCCGGGCTGTCGCACGCCGTGCTGGTGGTGGAAGCCGCACTCAATTCCGGCTCGCTCATCACCGCCAGACTGGCGCTGGAGCAGGGACGCGAGGTCCTTGCCATACCCGGTTCCATTCACTCGCCACTGTCCAAGGGCTGCCATGCGCTGATCAAACAGGGGGCCAAGCTGGTGGAATCCGCGCGCGACATCGCGGAAGAGCTGTCCTGGCCGGCCGTGGCGGCTGCCGGTGCGGCGAGCAGCGGGAAAACCACTGCGACGGACCCGCTTTTGCAACATCTGGGCTTCGACCCGGCCAGCCTCGACCAGCTGGCCGAGCGCAGCGGGTTGACGGTGGAAGCGCTTTCGGCGAAGCTGTTGGCGCTCGAGCTCGAAGGACGGGTTACCCAGCTTCCGGGCGGGCGCTACCAACGACTTGTGTGAAATGCGCGAGGCGTAAGGAATAAGGGGTGAGGGGACGCGGCGCCAAGCGGCATTCCCCACCCCTCACTCCTCACTCCTCACCCCTAACGAATAAATGCTTGAAATCCTGGTTTATCTGTACGAAAGCTACCGCATGGCCGAACTGGCGCCTGACCGCGATACCCTGGAAAAGAAGCTGTTTGCCGCCGGGTTCGACGCGCCTTCGGTAAAGCGCGCACTGGACTGGTTCGGCCGCATGGCGGCCACCGAGGCCCATCCGCGTCTCACCGAAAGCGCCCTCTTCCGCCACTATGCGCGCGAGGAAATGGACCGGCTCGACGAGGACTGCCGCGCCAGCCTGCGCTTTCTGGAGGAAGCGAAGGTTCTCGACGCCGAATCGCGCGAATGGGTGATCAACGGCCTGATGCACCTGTCCGGCGAGGATATCGGTCCGGAAGAAGTGCGCTGGATGAGCCTGGTCGTATTGTGGAGCCGGGGCCAAATCGAGCATTTCACCTTTCTGGAAGATCTGCTGCTCAACGAAACCACCCTGCACTGAACATGAAACTGGTCGTCGTTGAGTCCCCCTCCAAATCCAAGACGCTGAAGAAATACCTCGGCGAGGATTATGAAATCCTCGCCTCCTACGGCCATGTGCGCGACCTCGAGCCCAAGACCGGCGCGGTGAACACGACCGATTTTTCGATGAAATACCAGATCATCGAACGCAACCAGAAGCACGTCGACGCCATCTGCAAGGCCGCGAAAAAGGCCGACGAAATCCTGCTCGCCACCGACCCGGATCGCGAGGGCGAGGCGATTTCCTGGCACCTGGCGGAAATCCTCAACGAAAAGAAGCTGCTCAAGCCGGGCAAGCTGAAGCGCGTGGCCTTCTACGAGATCACCGAAAGCGCGGTCAAGGATGCCGTGGCGCACCCGCGTGAAGTTTCCATGGACCTGGTCAATGCCCAGCAGGCGCGCCGCGTGCTGGACTATCTGGTGGGCTTCAACCTGTCGCCCTTGCTGTGGAAGAAGATCAGCCCCGGGCTCTCCGCCGGCCGCGTGCAAAGCCCCGCACTGCGCCTGATCGTCGAGCGCGAAGCGGAAATCGAGAAATTCAAGCCGCGCGAATACTGGACCCTGCACCTTGACTCGCACAAGGACAAGCAGAGTTTCTCGGCCAGGCTCACCCACTTCGAGGGCGAAAAGCTCACCCAGTTCTCGGTCGAGAACGAAGCGCGCCAGGCACAGATGCTGAAGATGCTGGAAAGCAGGGAAGCCCGCGTCATGCAGGTGGAGAAAAAGCGCAAGGCGCGCCACGCGCCGCCGCCTTTCACCACCTCGACGCTGCAGCAGGCCGCCGTGCGCCAGCTGGGCATGACCACCGACCGCGTCATGCGCACTGCCCAGCAGCTGTATGAAGGCATCGACATCGGTTCCGGCACCGTCGGCCTCATCACCTACATGCGCACCGACTCGGTGAATCTTGCCAAGGAGGCGGTTGCCGACATTCGCGCCTTCGTCGGCAAGAAGTTCGACCAGGATTACCTGCCGAGCCAGCCCATCCATTACCGCGCCAAGACCAAGAACGCACAGGAAGCGCACGAGGCCATCCGCCCCACGGGCGTGGCGCGCACGCCGGAAAGCCTGAAGAATTTCCTGTCCCACGACCAGTCCCGCCTGTACGAACTGGTCTGGAAGCGCGCCGTGGCCTCGCAAATGACGGCAGCGCAATTCGACACCGTGGCCGCCGACCTGATGGTCGGGCAGGGTGTATTTCGCGCCACCGGCCAGACCCTGGCCTTCGCCGGCTTTCTCGCGGTCTACCATGACGACGAGGAAGACGAGGAAGAGACCAGGCTGCCGCCGCTGAAGGAAGGCGAAACCCTGCCGGTGGACAAGCTCTACGGCGAACAGCATTTCACCCAGCCGCCGCCGCGCTACACGGAAGCGAGCCTGGTCAAGGCGCTGGAGGAATACGGCATCGGCCGACCTTCCACCTACGCCAGCATCATTTCCACGCTGCAGGACCGCGAATACGTCGTGCTCGACAAGAAGCGTTTCGTGCCCACCGACATGGGCCGCATCGTCAACGGCTTCCTCACCCTGCATTTCACCCACTACGTCGATTATGACTTCACCGCCAGGCTGGAAGACAAGCTCGACGATGTCTCAAACGGCAAGCGGGAATGGACCAAGCTGCTGGCCGATTTCTGGCAAGAATTCGACGGCACCCTGGCCGCCAAGCAGGATGTCGAACGCGGCATCCCGCTCGACGAAAAATGCCCCAAGTGCGGCGCCGTACTCAACCTGCAGGCCAGCAAGCGCGGCCTGTTCATCGGCTGCTCGGCCTACCCGAAATGCGACTACACCCGCCCGCTGCATGGCAACGAAGGCGGCCCCACGGTGCTGGGCAAATATCCTGCCACCGGCGAGGACGTGCTGCTGATGAACGGCCGCTACGGCTGGTATGTGCAGGTCGGCACGACGCCCGAGGACAAGAAGGCGCCGAAGCCGCGCCGTGCTTCCCTGCCCAAGGGCATGGCCCCCGAGTCCGCGACCCTGGAGGATGCGCTCAAGTGGCTGTCGCTGCCGCGCGAAGTCGGGCACAACCCCAAGACCGGGCTGCCCATCGTCGCCAACATCGGCCGCTTCGGCCCCTATCTGCTGCATGACGGCAAATTCAAGTCGATCCCCAAGGACGACGATGTCTACGCCATCGGCCTCGCGCGTGCTGTCGAGGTGCTGGAAATGCCTGCCGCGCGCGGGCGCGGCGCGGACGCCGGCGAGAAGAAGGCGCTCGGCAAGCATCCGGACGACGACAAGCCGGTCTTTCTCCAGAACGGCCGCTACGGCTGGTACGTGAGCCACAACAAGGTCAACGCCACCCTGCCCAAGGATATCGATCCGCAAAGCGTGACCCTGCTCGATGCCCTGCCGCTGATCGCGGCCAGGGCGGAAAAGGGCGCGGCGGGGAAGGGCGGCGCGACGAAGAGGGCGCCAGCAAAAAAAGCGCCCGCGAGGAAAGCCGCGAAACCCTGATTTTCTCAGGGAGGAACGCAATAAGCGCCCGCCGTTCCTCCCTGTTTGTTGCCTCATGTCCGTCCTCGGCGCCCCCGCCTGCAAATTCACCGCCCCGGATGGCTGCGAAATCCTGCGCGCCCATCCGCAACCGCGATGCAATGCCAGCGCCCCCAGCCGCACACGAGACCCCTTGCCGCTTCGCCGGGGACAAAAAAACGGGGACCGAAGTCCCCGTTTTTGCGTGAGGGCTGCCGATTATTTCTGGGGCACCAGTTCCACGCGGCGGTTCTTGAAGCGGCCTTCCTCGGTCTCGTTGTCCGCAACCGGGCTCGATTCCCCGTAACCCTTGGCGGACAACCGCTCTGCCGCGATGCCCTTGCCGATCAGGTAGTCGCGCACGGACTCGGCACGGCGCTGGGACAGCGACATGTTGTAGCCATCGCTCGCCCTGGAGTCGGTATGGCCGGCAACCTCGACCTTGACGTCGCCCCATTCCTTGAGCGCGGCGGCCGCCTCATCCAGCTTGGCAATGGCTTCCGGACGCAGGGTGGCCTTGTCATTTTCAAAGTTCACGCCCTCAAGCGTCAGCTTCTTGGGCTCAGGCAACGGGCAGCCATCCGCGGTCTTGGCATACACGGTGGGGCATTTGTCCACGCCGTCCACCAGGCCGTCCCCATCGGTGTCGATTTCGCAGCCTTCCGCGTTGACCTTGCGGCCTTTCGGGGTGTTGGGGCACTTGTCGAGGCCGTCGACCACGCCATCGCCGTCGCTGTCGAGCTCGCAGCCTTCCGCGTTGACCTTGCGGCCTTTCGGGGTGTTGGGGCACTTGTCCTTGTCATCGGTCACGCCATCGCCGTCGCTGTCCTTGAGCGGAACGTCCTTGCAGGGCTTGCCGAAAATCTGCTCGCCGGGACAACCGATGGTCTTGTAAAGCTCGTAGCCAATGGTCTTGCCTGTCGGGCTGGCTGCGTTGGACGGATCATAATAGCCTTCTTGCGCCTGCGCGCTCATCGCGCCGGCCGAGATAAGGGCGGCACCGGCAAATTGCATTAGGAAAATCCTGGTACGCATGGTTTTACTCCTGTTATTAATTAAAGGGCGGACTGGAGCAAGTACGGTATGCGTACCGTGCTTATCTCCCTGGTTTCTGACATCGTAGCAACACTTGTTTTTTAAATATAGGTAATTTCCGGAAAATTTCAGAATACGCAAAAAATTCTCGAACGAGAGGCCTCACGCTCAAGCGGTTCGGCATCGTCCATGCGCCGGCATGCGATTGGGCTTTCCAATATCATCTGGCTTGGCGTCTTTATTGCGCAAATGAATGTCCAAACCCAAAAAACTTCTGCTGGTCATGGAGGCCGTCGGCCATGGCGACCTGCTGCCGCTGTTTCAAGCGCCGGAATATGAAGCAGGCATGGAGGTCTCGGCGCGGCGCGGCATGGCTCGCCTGAGAAATGACCCGCCCGACATATTGATCGCCAATTTGCACAAGCGCCATTTCCACGACCGTGTCAGCAACCTGGAATCGCTGCTGGCCGCGGCCTCGCGCAATCCGGCTACCCGCATCATCATTCTTTACGATCCGCTCCATGCCGCCGACATGGCCTTGCTGAAAAGGCGCCACCGCATTGACGCCGCCCTGCCGCTGCCCGTATCCGCCTCAATGCTTCAACTGGCCGTGTCCGCTTCGACATAGCGCCACTCTCCCGGTGCCAGATCCGCCGGCAGCGCATAGGCACCCATCTTTTCCCGGTGCAGGGCGTCGACGCGGTTTCCGGCCGCCGCCACCATGCGCTTGACCTGATGATATTTGCCTCCTGTAAGTGTCAGCTCCAGGGTATGCGCATTGCGCGCGACCGCTGCTTGTGCGGCCACCGGATCCGGGCCGTCGTGCAGCACCACGCCCGTGCGCAGGGCGCTCAACTGGCTTTCCGTCAACGGGTGCCTGACTGTGGCCCGGTAAACCTTTGCGATGTTTTGTTTCGGCGAGGTGTAGCGATGCAGGAATTGCCCGTCGTCCGTCAGCAACAGCAGTCCCGTGGTGTCCTCGTCGAGCCGGCCCACGGTCTGCAGGCCGCGCCTGCGAAGTTGCGGCGGCAACAAGCCCAGCACGCCGGGATGGTGCCTGGGCTTTTGCGAGCACTCGTAGCCGGCCGGCTTGTGCAGCATGACATAGACCTTTTCGCGATAACGCCAGTCTTCTCCGTCGACGGAGAAAATTAGCCCTTCCGGTTGCACTTCGGCATCGGGGTCTTCCTGTTCCCGGCCGGCCAGGCCGACGCGGCCGGCCGCGACCAGGCCACGACATTCGCGCCGCGTGCCGAAGCCCTGCGACTGCAGCAACCTGGTGAGATTCATGCGAATGAGGCACCAATGGGTTTGTAAGTGTTCACTTGTCCTGGTCGAGGCGCTTGCGCATCTCGTCGAATCGCGTCAGCGTTTCCCTGTCCGGGCGGGGATAATCGATATCCAGCGACTTCAGCGCATCGCGAATGATTTCGGCCACGCTCATGCGCATGTAATCCTTGTCGTCGGCGGGAATGGCAAACCAGGGCGCCCAAGGCCTGGAGGTTTCGTTCAGGGCCTCCTCGTAGGCTGCCTGGTATCGGTCCCAGAAGGCGCGCTCGTCCACATCCTTCACGGAGAACTTCCAGTGCTTTTCGGGTTCGTTCAGGCGCGACAGGAATCGCTTGCGCTGTTCATTCTCCGAAACATTGAGGAAAAACTTGAGGATTACCGTCCCGTTGCGCGCCAGGTGCAGTTCATGCTCGCGGATGGACGTGAAGCGATTCTGCCAGAAATCCTTCTTGTCAATTCCGTTCGGCAGCCGTTGCGCCGCCAGAAATTCCGGGTGCACCCGCACCACCAGCACCTCCTCGTAGTAACTGCGGTTAAATACGCCAATGCGCCCGCGCTCCGGCAGGTGCCGCGTCGTGCGCCAGAGGAAATCGTGGTCGAGCTCCTCAGCGGAAGGCGTCTTGAACGAAGTCACGTGACAGCCGGCCGGATTGACGCCGGAAAGGACGGCACGAATGGTGCCGTCCTTGCCCGCCGCGTCCATGGCCTGGAACACCAGCAGCAGCGCGTAGCGATCGTCCGCGTAGAGCACCTGCTGCAACTCGGCGATCTCGGCCACGCACTCCGTCAGCCTGCGCTCGCATTCTTCCTTGTCCGGCGCCTTCTTGCCGGGGTCGGGATCGGCTTTCTTCAGCCGGAAGCTGGCGTCGTGCGGCACCAGAAAGGGGTGGGGCTCAGCCTTGAACATGGGTTATCCGATTCCCAGCCGGTTTTTGCCTTGCGCCTTCGCCGCGTACAGCGCGTTGTCGGCCAGCGCAACCAGGGCCATCCCGTCCGCGCAATCTTCCGCGGCGCCGGGCATGCGGCAGGCCAGGCCGATGCTGGCGGTAATGCTTTTGCCGGCGGTGGTTTTCAGTCCGAGCGCGCGAATTTTTTCCAGAACTGCAGCAGCCACATGCTGCCCGCCCTGCAGGGGCGTTTCGCCCAGCACCAGGGAAAACTCGTCACCGCCGAACCTGGCAGAAAGGTCGGTGCCGCGCTTTGCCTGGATGCGCAGAATGTCGGCCACTGCCTTCAGGCACAGGTCGCCTTGCAGGTGGCCCTTGTCGTCGTTGTATTGCTTGAAGTTGTCGAGATCGAGCATCAGCAGGCACAGCGGCCGCTTGTTCCTGTGCCCGCGCCGCCATTCGGCCGCGAGGAATTCGTTGTAGCGCCTTCGGTTCACCAGACCGGTGAGCGGGTCGTGCTGCGACAGGTATTCGGCCGTTTCTTCGGCCAGCTTGCGGCGCGTGATGTTCTGATGGCTGACGACGAAGGTGCTGCCGTCCGAGTCTTTTACCGGGGTGACGCGAAGAATGAACCAGCGCTTTTGATCGGGGCTGTGGCAGGGATATTCGAGGGTAAAAGAGGGTGTTTCGCCGGCCAGCACCGCACAAACGCCCTTGAATGCGGCCTCCGCATCGTGGTCGCCGTGCTGGCGCGCGGCATCGCACACACCCAGGTAGTTGGTGCCCAGCCATTCGTGGTCGTCCGCGAGCCCATTCTCCGCACCGAAGCGTACCCAGCTGTCATTGACGAAGAAGATGCGCCCGTCGCGGTCGAGAATGGCCAACTGCTCATCGAGCGAATTCAGCACAGCTCCAAAGAATGCAGGGTTCATCTGCCGCCTTTCACACAATTGGAACCGCTTACATCATCTCGCCCATCAGACGTCCAGATTTCTGACTCCCAGCGCATTGGTTTCGATGAACGCGCGCCTCGGCTCGACGTCGTCGCCCATCAGGGTGGTGAATATCTGGTCGGCAGAGATGGCATCCTCGATGCGCACCTTCATCAGGCGGCGCACCTTGGGATCCATGGTGGTTTCCCACAGTTGCTCGGGGTTCATTTCGCCCAGCCCCTTGTAGCGCTGGACGCCGAGCGTGCGCTTGACCTCACCGAGCAGCCAGTCCATGGCTTCCTTGAAGCTTTGCACGCCGGCAGCCTTTTCTCCGCGTCCTATGCTGGCGCCATTGCCGATGAGGCCGCGCAGCATCTCGCCGGTCTTGGCCAATTGCGCATAATCGCCGGTCTCGAGCAGGTCTTCCTCAAGAAAATTGACGATGACGTTGCCGTGCAGATTGCGAATAATTTTCAGCCGGTGTGCTTCCGTTTCCGGCACGAATTCGGTTTCCACGCTGTATACACCACCATCCAGCTGCGCGGCCAGCGCCGCCTCGGCCATCATGGCCTGGGTGCTGTCGGCAAGCGAGAGCGAAGGGATGTGCATCAACGCATGCAGCACTTCCTCGGGCAGGATGCGGGAAAGACGGTCGATCACCGCTTCGGACAGGAAATATTCGCGCGCCAGGTTTTCCAGTGCCTCGCCCATGATCGGGCCCGCACCCTCGGCAGGCACCAGCGCGGCATCAGACAACGCCTGGCTGAGCAGGAATTCCTTGAGCGCATGTTCGTCCTTGAGATACTGCTCGCGCTTGCCGGACTTGACCTTGTACAGCGGCGGCTGCGCGATGTAGATATGGCCGCGCTCGACCAGTTCCGGCAGCTGACGGTAGAACAGCGTGAGCAGCAGGGTGCGGATGTGCGCGCCGTCCACGTCGGCGTCGGTCATGATGATGATGCGGTGGTATCTGAGCTTCTCGATGTTGAAATCGTTGGCGCCGATGCCGGTACCGAGCGCGGTAATGAGCGTGACGATCTGCTCGGAGGAAATCAGCTTGTCGAAGCGCGCCTTCTCGACGTTCAGCACCTTGCCGCGCAGGGGCAGGATGGCCTGGAACTTGCGG
>DISR01000057.1:37326-62385 GCA_002421825.1 Thiobacillus sp. UBA6205
CACCCTTGCGGCGCGTCATCTCGCGGGCCTTCCTGGCTGCATCCCTGGCACGCGCGGCTTCCACGATCTTGCCGCAAATGATCTTGGCGTCGATGGGATTTTCCTGCAGGTATTCGGAAAGCTTTTGCGCCACCACTTCGGACACCACGGGCTGCACTTCGGAGGACACCAGTTTGTCCTTGGTCTGGCTGGAGAACTTGGGTTCCGGCACTTTCACCGACAGCACGCAGGTCAGGCCCTCGCGCATGTCGTCGCCGGTGGTTTCCACCTTGGCCTTTTTCGCCAGTTCGTTGTCTTCGATGTATTTGTTGATGACTCGGGTCATTGCCGTGCGCAGGCCGGTCAGGTGGGTGCCGCCGTCGCGCTGCGGGATGTTGTTGGTGAAGCATTGCACGGTTTCGGAATAACTGTCGTTCCACTGCATGGCGACTTCGACCGTCATGTTGTCCTTTTCGCCGACGGCATGGAACACCTTGCCGTGCAGCGGGGTCTTGGCCTTGTTCATGTACTCGACAAAGCCTTTTACGCCGCCGGAATGGGCGAAATTTTCGCTCTTGCCGTCGCGGTGATCTTGCAATTCGATCTTCACGCCATTATTGAGGAAGGACAGTTCGCGGATGCGCTTGGCGAGGATGTCGAAGTGGTACTCGACCTTGCCGAAAATTTCCTCGTCCGCCAGGAAGTGCACTTCGGTGCCGCGGTTTTTTGTGTCGCCGGCCGCTTTCATGGGCGAAACCTCGACGCCGTTCTGGATTTCAAGCTCGCGCTCCTCGATCTTGCCGCGCTTGAATTCCATGAAATATTTCTTGCCGTCGCGGCGCACGATGAGCCGCAGCCATTTGGACAAGCCGTTGACGCAGGACACGCCCACGCCATGCAGGCCGCCGGACACCTTGTAGCTGTTCTGGTTGAACTTGCCGCCCGCATGCAGCACGGTCATCACGATTTCCGCTGCCGAGCGCTTGGGCTCGTGCTTGTCGTCGAACTTGACGCCCACGGGAATGCCGCGGCCATTGTCGGAAATGGAAATGGAATTGTCCGGGTGGATGATGACCTTGATATCGTCGCAATGTCCGGCCAGCGCTTCGTCGATGGCGTTGTCCAGCACTTCGAACACCATGTGGTGCAGGCCGGTGCCGTCAGATGTATCTCCGATGTACATGCCCGGCCGCTTGCGCACCGCCTCCAGGCCTTCAAGCTGCTGGATGCTGGATTCGTCGTACTGTTCTGCCATGTTTACTTCCTAAGTTTGCTTGCTGCTTTCTCTCCTTGCGGGAGAGGGAAAAGACAAAATCTTTCACANNCCGGGCTCGGTCTCTGTCGTCAGCAGCATGCTGCTGTTGGGGTCGGAGAAGGCGATTGTCACTTCGTCGGCGGACAGCGCGTTGAGGCCATCCTGCAAATAGGTGACATTGAAGCCGATGTCGATCGGGTCTGCATCGTATGCGGCCTCTATTTCCTCCTGCGCCTCTTCCTGCTCATTGTTGTTGCACACCACGGTGAGGCTGTTTGCGCTTGTCACCAAACGTACGCCGCGGAATTTCTCGTTTGACAGGATGGCGGCGCGCTGCAGCGCCTGGCCTGCAAGCTGCCGGTTGACCACCAGTATCTTGTCGTGGCCCACCGGAATTACGCGCTGGTAGTCGGGAAACTTGCCGTCCACGATCTTGGACACGAGGCGGGTGCCGCCCAGCTCGATGGTGACCTGGTTCTCGCCCACACGCAGGATGACCGGCTCGTCGCTGTCCTGCAGCAACTTGACCAGTTCGACGATGGTTTTGCGCGGGATGATGACGTCCTTCTGCGGCCCCGCCTTGTCCAGCGTGGTCTCCGCCAGCGACAAACGGTGACCGTCGGTAGCGACGACGCGCAGGGTTGTGCCGTCGAGCACCAGCAGCATGCCGTTCAGATAGTAACGGATATCCTGTTGCGCCATGGCGAACTGCACCAGCTGCAGAAGATGCTTCAGCGTTTTTTGCGGCAGGCTGACTTCGCCCGCCACGCCGGCGCCGGTTTCCATGCGCGGAAAGTCTGCTGCCGGCAGGGTCTGCAAGGTGAATCTGGATTTGCCCGCGCGCACTTCCAGCTGGGAATCCTTGCTGTCCAGCTTGAGCCTGGCGTCCTCCGGAAGCGCCCGCGCGATGTCAAACAATTTGCGTGCGGCAACGGTAATGGCAAAGTCTTCCGTTGCCTTGCCGTCCAGAGTGGTGCTGACTTGCAGCTCCAGGTCGGTTGCAAGCAGGGTCAGCCGATCGCCCTGTTTTTGCAACAGTACATTGGAAAGTATGGGAAGGGTATGCCGCTTTTCGACGACACCGACCGTAGCGGCAAGCGGGACAAGCAGGCTGTTGCGTTCCGTTTCCAGCAGTACCATGTCTATATGTTCCTTGTGTTCGTTGTTTGGTGGACAGGCAAATCCGGTATAACTCGCGCTTCCCCAGGTGCGGCACGGTTATCAGGCCGGCCTGGGTCTGTGGGTAATTTCGATATTGGCTGTGCGTTGCTGTGGATCATTTTCCGCCATTCACGAATAGCTCCCGCTTTGTGCATGTTTATCCCCAAAACATCAACTGGTCAGTGTTTGCAGCAGCACCAGGTAGTCGCGGCTGATATTCTGATCCTGTTCGCGCAGTTCGGCCACCTTGCGGCAGGCATGCAGGACGGTAGTGTGGTCACGGCCGCCGAAAGAATCGCCGATTTCGGGCAGGGATAACGGCGTGAGTTCCTTGGCCAGGGCCATGGCGATCTGGCGCGGGCGGGCAAGATTGCGGGTGCGCTTTTTTGAATACATGTCGGCCACCTTGATCTTGTAGAAATCCGCCACCGTTTTCTGGATGTTTTCGATGGACACTTGCTTGTGTGCCGAGGCAATGAGGTCGCGCAGCGCGTCCTTGGCCAGGTTGACCGTGACGGGCTTGTCGCTGAATTTGGCGTAGGCAACCACTCGTTTCAGCGCGCCTTCCAGTTCGCGCACGTTGGAGCGCACCTGCTTGGCGATGAAAAAGGCGACGTCCTCGTCGAGATCGATGCCGTCGGTCTGTGCCTTCTTTTGCAGGATGGCGACGCGCATTTCCAGCTCCGGCGGTTCGATCGCCACGGTCAGCCCCCAGGCGAAGCGTGACTTCAGGCGGTCTTCTATGCCGGAAAGATCCTTTGGGAAAGTATCGCTGGTGATGACGATCTGCTTCTTGTTCTCGATCAGGGCGTTGAAGACATAGAAGAACTCCTCCTGGGTGCGGTCCTTCTGGGCGAAAAACTGAATGTCGTCGACCAGCAGCACGTCCAGGGTCAGGTAATGTTTCTTGAAATCCTCGAAATTGCGGTGTCGGTAGGCCTTTACCATGTCGTTGACATAGTCGTTGGCGTGGATGTAACTGATGCGTGCGGCCGGGTTTTCCAGGCGGATCCGGTTGCCTATGGCAAGCAGCAGGTGGGTTTTGCCCAGCCCGACGCCGCCGTAGATGAACATGGGATTGTAGGCCTGGCCGGGGTTTTCAGCCACTTGCATGGCAGCGGCGCGTGCCAGCTGATTGGCGCGGCCGCTCACGAAATTGTCGAAAGTGAACTGAGGATTGGTGCGCAGCCTGGAAGGATTGATGTCGCTGCTGGCCGGGGCCGGAACGGGAACCAGGGGGGACGGGGACTGCATCGGCGCGGAAACGGGCGGAACCGAGGAACGCGGCAACAGGGTGAATTCCAGCGGCTTTTCGGTGCCGTAATGGTTTTGCGCCCATTCCTGGAGACGCAGGGAAAACTTGTCGCGCACCCAGTCCAGAATGAAGCGGTTGGGAGCGGAAATTTTCAGTCCGCCCTCGTTTTCCTGGCAAGACAGGGGCTTGATCCAGGTATTGAATTGTTGTGGAGTAAGTTCCACGCGCAGACGGTCGAGGCAGGTTTCCCAGAAGCCGTCGAAGGAAGAAGAGGTAATGGCGGACATGCGCGGGAATTGGTTATGTTTTGGCAGGCGCGAGCAGAAGGGGCCATTCTACCCGGAACGGACGGACTTATCCACAGGGGGGGAGGGTAAACATGCCTTGACAGGGCAGGGGGGGAGAGCGTCTAATATGCGGTTTTTTATGGGCTTTTTTCGGCCCGACCATTTAGCAAAGGCAGCAGAAAATGAAACGTACCTATCAGCCTTCCGTTACCCGTCGCAAGCGTACCCACGGTTTTCGGGTGCGCATGAAAACCCGCGGCGGCCGCGCGGTCATCAACGCCCGCCGCGCCAAAGGCCGTCATCGCCTGGCTGTTTAAAGTTCCGGTTTTGTCAGGCGGACAGGGATTTTCCCGCCGCCAGCGCCTGTTGACGGCGGCGGAATACGAGGCGACATTCACGCATCGTTGCGCGGTGCGCAGCGTATATTTCCAGGTCTTGGCGAGGCCCAACGAACAAGGGTTCGCCCGCCTGGGGATGATTGTTTCCAAGCGCCTGTTTCCGCATGCCGTTGACCGCAACCGCATGAGGCGGCGGATTCGCGAGGCCTTCAGGCGAATGGCCGTGGATCTGCCCGCACTGGACATGGTCGTACGTCCAAACATCGCCTCGGGCAAGCACGACCCACGCACGGCCTTGTCCGAAGACCTGCGCGGCGCACTGGAAAAAGCGGCAAGAAAATGCTTTCCCGCCTGCTGATTCTGCTGGTACGGTTTTATCAATACGCCATCAGCCCGCTGCTGCCACCCAGTTGCCGCTACTTGCCCACCTGTTCGGACTATGCGCAGGAGGCATTGCGCAAGCACGGTGCAATCAGGGGAAGCTGGCTGGCAATCAAGCGCATCGGCCGCTGCCGGCCGGGTTGTCCCGGCGGGCACGACCCGGTGCCGTAATATACGGCTGTTACGATAGAAGCACCCGGAGCAAGTTACCAAATCATGGATACCCAACGTCTGATTCTTTTTGTCGTGTTCTCCTTCTCCCTGTTGCTGTTGTGGGAGGCCTGGCAAACCAAGGATCAGGCACCGCAAGTGACCGCAACAACCGAACAAGCCGCCAAGCAGTCGGCAGACGGGGTGCCCTCGGCAACGCCGGCACAGGCAAGCAAGCCGGTTGAGCAACAGTCGCCGCAGCGCAGCGCGACAATGGCCGGCGGTACGCGAGCCATTGTGGAAACCGACGTGGTTCGTGCCGAAATCGATGCCAACGGCGGCGACCTGCGCAGGCTCGAACTCATCGGCTATCATGAGCTGGACGATGCGCAGAGGGCCCTGGTGCTGCTGAACGATGCCGTCAATACGCCTTATGTGATGCAGAACGGTTTGCTGTGGGGGCTGCCCACGCACAAGGACGTGTTCCAGCTGACGCCGGGCACGCACAAACTCGCCGGCGACACGCTGTCGGTGCCAATGAGCTGGCACAACCCGGCAACCGGCATGGCGGTGGAAAAAACCTATGTATTCCGTCGCGGCAGCTACGAGATCGAGCTCACCCAGAAAATCAGCAATGGCGGCAGCGAGCCGGTGCAGCTGGAAAGCTATGCGCAGCTGGTGCGGCATGGCAAGGCGCCGGAAGGCGAATCCAGGTTTCTCTATACGTTTACCGGCCCGGCGGTTTATACCGACGCAGCCAAGTTCCAGAAAATCAAGTTCGAGGACATCGCCGATGGCGATGCCGAGTTCCAGAAGACCGCCAAGGATGGCTGGATCGGCATGCTGCAGCACCACTTCGTCGCCGCCTGGCTGCCCAAGGCGGGCGCGTCGCGCACTTACTACGTGGACAGGCTGGGCGAGGATCTCTATTCGGCCGGCTACAAGCAACCCCACGGCACGCTGTTGCCCGGCCAGAGCACGATGCTGACCACCCGGCTGTATATCGGTCCGCAAGTGCAAAGCGCCCTCGAGGCCGCCGCGCCCGGCCTCGATCTGACGCGCGACTATGGCTGGCTGACGCCGATCGCGGCCCCCATGTTCTGGGCGCTGGAGAAAATCCACGGTTTCGTCGGCAACTGGGGCTGGGCCATCGTGATTTTCACCATCCTGCTGAAGCTCGCGCTGTTCCCGCTGTCGGCTTCGGGCTACAAGGGCATGGCGCAAATGCGCGCCCTGGGCCCGCGCCTGCAAAAAATGAAGGAAATGTATGGCGACGATCGCCAGAAGCTGCACCAGGCGATGGCCGATCTGTACAAGAAGGAAAAGATCAACCCGCTCGGCGGCTGCATGCCCATCCTGCTGCAGATCCCGGTGTTCATCGCCCTCTACTACGTGCTGATTGCGGCGGTGGAAATGCGCGGCGCGCCCTGGCTGGGTTGGATCACCGACCTGTCCGCGCCGGATCCCTACTACGTGCTGCCAGTGCTGATGGGCATCAGTTCCATCATCCAGGTCAAGCTTAATCCGACGCCGCCCGACCCCATCCAGGCCAAGATCATGATGGCCATGCCGGTGGCATTTTCCGTGATGTTCGTCTTCTTCGCTTCCGGCCTGGTGTTGTACTGGCTGCTGAGCAACATCTTGTCCATTGCCCAGCAATGGGTCATCAACAAGAAGTACGGCGATGGCGCAGGCGGCGCGAAACCCGCCCATGCCAGGAAATAAGGCCGATGTCATCGCCGCCCTTGCCACCCCGGCAGGGCGCGGCGGCATCGGCGTGGTGCGGGTGTCCGGCGGCGATCTCGCTGTCCTGGCCCGCGGCCTCGTCGGCGGCCTGCCCAGGCCGCGCTACGCCCGCCATACCGCTTTCCTCGACGCCAGCGGCGCGCCCATCGACCAGGGCATCGCGCTGTATTTTCCCGCGCCGCATTCCTTTACCGGCGAACACGTGCTGGAACTGCAGGGCCATGGCGGCCCGGCGGTGATGCAGGCGCTGCTGGCGCGCTGCCTAGAACTGGGCGCGCGGTTGGCCGAACCGGGCGAATTCACCTATCGCGCCTATGCCAACGGCAAGCTCGACCTGGCGCAGGCGGAAAGCGTGGCCGACCTCATCGACGCCTCGTCCGCGGAGGCGGCGCGCTCGGCGCTGCATTCCCTCAGCGGCGAATTTTCACGACGCATCCAGGGCATGCAGGCGCGGCTGACCGAACTGCGCATGCGCGTGGAGGCGAGCCTGGATTTTCCCGAAGAAGAAGACGTAGTCGAGGCGGAGCAGGTAAAGGTGCGCGCCGGCATCGCCGAAACCCTGCAGCAGCTGGCGGGCGTGCTGGCTGCGGCCAGACAGGGCGCCTTGCTCAGGGACGGCGTGCAGGTTGCGCTGATCGGCCAGCCCAATGTCGGCAAGTCCAGCCTCATGAACGCCCTGGCCGGGCAGGAGGTGGCGATCGTCACCGACATCGCCGGCACCACGCGCGATGCGCTGCGCCAGGAAATCCATATCGAAGGGGTCGGCTTCCATCTGGTCGATACCGCCGGCTTGCGCGAAACCGCGGACACGGTCGAGCAGATGGGCATCGCGCGTACCTGGGCGGCGCTGGAAAAGGCGGGGATTGCCCTGCTGCTGGTGGATAGCCAGCACGGCCTGGGCGAGCAGGAACGCGCCATCATCGCGCGCCTGCCGCAAGGCATCACGCGTATTACCGTGCACAACAAGACCGACCTTTCCGGCGAGCACTCCCGGATGGAGCCCGGTCCGGAAGTCTGGCTTTCCGCGAAAAGCGGCGAAGGCATCGACCTGCTGCGTGCGGAGCTCCTCCGCACGGCGGGCTGGCAACCGGCGGGAGAGGGCGGCTTCATGGCGCGCCAGCGGCATCTGGATGCGCTGGCACGTGCCGAGTCGCGGCTGCAGGCCGCTCAGACGCTGGCCGGGCGGCTGGAATTGCAGGCGGAGGAGTTGCGCCTGGCCCAGGAGGCGCTGTCTGAAATTACCGGCGAACTCACGCCGGACGACTTGCTGGGCGAGATATTCAGCCGATTCTGCATCGGCAAATGACCCCCTTCCGAAACCAACGCTGACTTGTCGACATCATTGATTCGGAAAGGGGATCAAAAGCCTTCTACCAGCCGGATTCGAGATCGTAGCCGAAATCGGCCTTGCAGTATTTGCGGTAGGTTTCCAGGAAGAAGCGCTTGTCATCGTCCGAATAGATGGCGAGCGGATTCTTGTTGTCCTGATGCACGACCTTGTGTGCGATGTCCGGCGATTCCTTCTGCGCCATGCTTTCCTTGGAGGACTGCTCGATGCACCAGGCCAGGGTTTCGTCGTCAATGGCCGGCATGTGCAGGAACTGCATGATGTCGCGCAGGTGGCGTGCGGTATCGCGCCGCAATTCCTCGTAGCGCACCAGATGGATATGGCCGGGCCGCAATTGCATCATGCGCCCCCAGCTGTTCTGGAAGCGCAGGTCCCACCAGATGTCCTTGTCGAATTTGCGTTTCCTCGAGTTTTGCCGCAGCAATTCGACGTTCGCGCGCAGGTACTCGGAGAACGGGATCTTGTAGCGCGCCTCGAAGCGACGGTAATGCGAGGCGGCAATGACGCGCGGATCGCGCATCAACAGTACGTAATCAGGCAGCCTGATCAATGAAAGCGCCAGGCGGTTGGTGATGAGCGGGGTGGGTATCTGGTGGCTGCTGACGATGCGGGGAATCTGCGGATATTTGGAGGCGTCCTGCGGTGCGCAAATGAAGTCATTGTCCTGGATGTACTCCGGCTCGGGCAGGTTATAAGCCCTGGCCATGGCCATCGACAGCATGTTGCGCAGCCAGTGGGTGCCGGACTGGTGCATGCTGATGATGTGGCCGTCCGAATTGCGGTGACGCACCAGGGACAGATTGGTCAGGTCGCGGGTGAGGCGGGCGTTCCAGTATGGGGAAATCATGGCGTATGCGTGCGGCTTACCACTGGTTCAGGTTGTAGGGAATTTCTGCCTTGAGGTGGCGGCGGTAAGTGTCGAGGAAATAGGCCTTGTCGGCGGCTGAATAGATGGCAAGCGGTGCGGCCTCGTCCTCGCGGACCACCTTGAACCTGCGCGTAGCATCCTCGCGGTTGGACATGGTTTCCTTGGAGCATTGCGTTATGCTCCAGTCGAGCGTGCCTGAATCAGGCGCCATCCCGAAAAACGCCGTCACGTCCTTTAGCGTGCCGGCAGTGTCGTTGCGCAGGTCTTCGTAGCGCACCAGCCTTACCTGCTCTGGCCAGTCCCTTGCCAGCGGCATCCAGACATTCAGGAAACGGATGTCGTCCCAGATGTCCTTCATGAAATGCTCGTCGCCGCCCCGGTTGCGCAAAAATTCGGAGAAGCTCTTGGGCGATTCCTTGCCGTGCTTTTTGTAATGCGAGGCGGTGGCGATGCGCGGGTCGCGGATCAGCACCAGATATTTGGGAAACTTCAGAAAACGCCGCCAGACCGGCAGCGAAAACAGCGGGCCGGGAATCTTGTGGCTTTGCACGATGCGGGGCCCCGCATGCGCGGGAATCTTGTTGGGGCCGCCGACGATGGCGTTGCTGCGGATGTTGTCGGGAATCGGCAACTGGTACTCGCGCGCGATGACATGCGTCAGCAGGTTGCGCAACCAGTGGGTTCCCGCCTGATGCATGCTGACGATATGGCCGTCGTAATTACGACGGAACAGCATGGACAGGTTGGTGAAATCCCGCAGCAGGCGCTTCTGGTAATAGTAGAAGCTCATTTGATAAGAGTCTGTTTGGGCGGGCATTCTACCATGCGCCCCGGCGGCCCCGGTTCAGAGGAAAACCACGCTCTTCATCATCGCCTCGAAATCCGCCAGCCCCTTGGGGAAGTACACCAGCCCGGGCGCTTCGAAAATGAAGGCGAGGCGGCCCTTCTGGTCGACGAGGGCGTAGGTGAGGCGTTCGATGGGCAGCCCGCGCTCGGTTTTCCAGCGCGTGTGCACGCGCACCGCGGGTTTGCCGCCGACGGTGGCGGGGTTGTTGGAAACCACCATGAAGGCGCCGCGCGTGCCGCCGGCTTTCTGTTCGGCGATGACCAGTTCGGCAACTTCGTGCGGCAGCAAGTCCGGGCTGGTCTTGCGTTTGGTGCGGGCAAGTTCGCGGTCGTGCTTTTCGCGGTAGCCGACGATGAAATTGAGCAGCGGCCCGTCGCGCGAGAAGAAGACATCGTAGATGTCATAATTTTTGCGCACCCAGCCGAGCGGGGCTTGCAGCGCGTAATCGTCCTTGACCGCAATGCTGCGGTTGTCGGGATCGACGGCGGACCAGGGGGCGCAGGCGCCCAGGGTCAGCAGAAGCAGGAACAGGGCATGACGCAAGCTTTTCATCAACCGGCATCTTTCAGGTAGAACTCGACGTATTCGCGGTCGGGGGCGGCGGGGGCGAGCTCCAGGTAGCGCCTGAACAGGGGGGAGGCGCGGTTTTTCTCGCCGCGCTTGTAATGCAACATGCCCAGAGCGCGATATGCGGGAGCAAACTCCGGCGCGAGTTCCAACGAGAGTGTGTACTCACGCTCTGCAAGCGCGGTGTCGCCTTCCTCGTTGCGCAACCGGTAGGCCTCGCCCAGGAAATAACTGGCCTCGGGCGGGTATTCCCGGCGTCGCTCGGGGTCGGCCAGCACCAGGATGAGCTGCTTGTAACGGTAGGCATCGAGGTCTTCCTGCAGCGCATGCAGGCGCACCTCGCGCAGCGCCATGACATAAGGTTCGCGGCGCACCTCGCCGTTGCCCGCGCTTTGGGCCAGCTCGCCGAGGGTGTCCACGCGCTCCTGCAGCTTGGGGTGGCTGGCGAAGAAGAAGGGCTCATTGATGTCGAGCGCCTTGATTTCGGCGATCAGGTGTTCGAAGGTTTTCGGCGCCTCTTTTGCGGAATAGCCTGCGGCCACTAGGCGCCGGTAACCGATGTTGTCGGCCTCGGTCTCGTGCTCGCGTGAAAAGCCCGACATCGAGGCAAGCGCCACGACGTTGCCGACAACCGGCACTCCGGCCATGCCGACGATGAGCGCAAGGGTGGCTACATTCTTGACGTTCTCGACTTGCTGGTAGGAATGACGATGCACGAAATGCGCGCCTTCGTGCGCGAGCACGGCGGCAAGCTGGGCTTCGTTCTGCAGCCGGGCGAGCAGGCCGGTGTTGATGTAAACGCTGCCATTGGGCAGGGCGAAGGCGTTCAACTGGTTGGAGTCGAGCGCGCGGATGCGGACCTTGCCGCCAAATTCCGGGTAGAGCCGGTCCATCACGCCTTGCAGATAGGCATTGAGGGCCGGATTGTTCAACAGCTTGCCCGCGCGCCCCAGGGCCCTGTCGAACTCGTCGGCCTCGGCCCAAAGATTCTTCTCCTCGCGCTCCAGGCTGACGATGCTGACCGGATAGGCCCATGGGGTGACTTCTGCGGCGGCGGCGGCCAGGCTCAGGGTCAGGGTCAGGGACGCGAAAAGCCTCGGGCACGTCATGGCTGCGGATAGCTGGCGAAAAAGTCGTTTACCAGCTCCCGGACCGCATCGGGGTTGCGGGAATCGAGCGTCATGCTCTGGTCGTAGGACATCCAGCGGATCTCGCCGGTTTTCAAGTCGGCCAGCCCTACGCTGATGAACGACTGCCCCACGGGGATGGTGATTCCCAGCATCAGGCCAACCGCGAAGGCGGTCTTGCGCCCGCTGGTGGATATGATGTCGGCACCCGTGAAGATGAGCGCGGTATCGGCGCCGGTTTTCTCGCGCAGAAAGGCGAGGCCTTCGCCGAGCGTATAATCCCACTCGGTTTTCTTGTGCCGCCAGGCGCTGTCCATGCCGCGGCCATAGATATAGATGGCGAAGGCCAGTCGGTCGTACAGGCCGATGTGGCTTTCCACTTTTTCCGCGTCCTGGCTTTCGAGCAGGGGCATGCGCTGGGTTTCAAAGCGGCCGTTCTCGCGAAAATAGGTTTCTGCGGCAGCCAGCAGGTTCTCGCTGGCTTCTTTTGTCCAGTCGTCCTGCCTCTGGATGACGCCGCCCGCGGACAGTTCGGCAACGAACAGCTGCGGCGGCAGCAGCAGGATTTTTTTCGGGCGTTCGGCGGCCGGCAGGGAGGAAAGCCTGGGGTTGGCGGCCGAGTAGGCGGCCAGCGCCAGGGCGGGAGCGCTCAGGGCAAAAACGAAGATCAGTCGAATGAGCACGGGCATGGCAATTCTGTCGGGCAAGCAGCAAGCTACGTTAAAGCCGCAGGCTCGTCAATTCGAGGGCACGAGGGACAGTCATGGTTTCACGTGAAACGCCCCCCTTGCGCTGGATGACGGATCGTGGGCTTTGTGTTGTCGCCGGCGCCGGCTCGCTGGACCTGTACCGGTTGCTGGCCGGCATGTGCTTGCCCGGCGTGATGGAGGTGGTGCCGGCCGACGGCAGCCTGCTCGTCGTGCTGGAGCCGGGCGCGGCGGTTCCTGAAAAATTGCTGGAACTGCTGGCCCGGGGCGTGCCGGACGGCCCGCCGCCGTCAGGCGCTGCGCCGGCCCGCCTGCACCGGCTGCCGGTGCGGTTCGACGGGGAGGACCTGTTGGAAGTGGCCGGCCGCTCGGGCCATACGCCGGAGGAGGTGATCGGGCTTTTGTGCTCTATCGAGTTGCGGGTCGGCTTTCTCGGGTTTCAGCCAGGCTTTGCCTACTTGTGGGGTTTGCCGGCCGAGCTGCATTTGCCGCGTCGTGCCAGCCCCAGAAAGCGTGTTCCCGCGGGCAGCCTGGCGCTGGCCGGCGGCTATTGCGGCGTCTATCCATCGGCGGGCCCCGGCGGCTGGCATGTGCTTGGCTCGACGAGGGCTTGCTTGTTCGATCCCGAGGCGAGACCGCCGGCCCTGCTTCAGCCGGGCGATTCGGTAAGGCTAGACGCGGCATGATAGACGTCGTCAGAGCGGGATTGCAGGACCTGGTCATGGACCTGGGGCGCCCGGGTTTCCGCGCCCAGGGGGTGCCGGAGTGCGGGGCGGCAGACCGCTCGGCGCTGATATGGGCCAACCGCCTGGTAGGCAATGCCGACAATGCCAGCGGGCTGGAACTGCTTCTGCGTGGCCCGACGCTGCGCTTTCCTCTCGGAGGCAGGGTTGCCCTGGCCGGCGCCGACATGGGGGCGCGCATCAACGGGGTCGGTGTCGAGCGCGGGCGGGAACAAGCGGTCCCGGCGGGCGGCTTGCTGGAGCTGCGGCAAGCCAGCGCAGGATTGCGCGGCTACCTGGCAGTGGCCGGGGGGATCGACGCCATGCCGGTTATGGGCAGTTGCGCCACCTTCCTGGCTGGCGGTTTCGGCGGCTGGAAGGGGCGCGCGCTGAAAGCCGGGGACCGTCTGCCTCTGGGGCGCCCGGGTCGGGGGCGGAAAGGCAGGCTTTCATGCGCTGCGTGCGCGAGTGCGCTGCGCGTATTGCCGGGGCCTCAGCTGGCCGGTTTCAGCGATGCGGCGCTCAAGGCCCTGACGGCGAGCGAATATCGGGTGAGCGCGGATGCCAACCGCCAGGGCCTGCGTTTGTCGGGCGCGAGGCTGGATTACACGGGCGGCCAGACCGGTTCACAGGCCGTGCTGCCGGGGGCCATCCAGGTGCCTCCGGACGGGCAGCCCATCGTTCTCGGCTGGGATGGCCCGGTGACCGGAGGCTACCCCGTGATTGCCGCCATCGTTGCCGCGGATTTGCCCCACCTTGGCCAGCTTGGGCCGGGGGACGGTCTGCGGCTCTCGTTTGTCAGCCTGGACGAGGCGAGAAACGCCTGGCGCAGGCTGCAACAGAATCTGGACGAGGCAATCCTGTGGGAAGACTGATCGAGCTCAATGCCGATGTCGGCGAAGGCGGGCCGGATGAAGAGGTCATGCCGTACGTGCAGCGGGTGTCGATCGCCTGTGGCGGCCATGTGGGCGACGCCGCCTCCATGCGGGCCGCGCTAAGCCTTGCCAGGGAGCACGGCGTCATGGCCGGCGCGCACCCGAGCTATCCCGATCCGGCCAGTTTCGGCCGCCAGGCCATGACCGCCAAGCCGGCCGCGGTGATGCGCTGGGTGGTGGAGCAGACGCTTGCCTTGCAGGCGGTGGCGGCAGAGCTGGAGATGGCGCTGTTTCACGTGAAACCGCATGGCGCGCTGTATAACCGCGCAGCCGTCGATGAGGAAACCGCCCGGGCGCTGATTGCCGCCATGCAAGAGCTGGAAGGCCTGGCGCTGGTGGTGCTGGCCGGCTCGCCGCTGGCGGCCTGGGCGAGGGCGGCGGGCCTGGGTGTCCTGGAGGAAGCCTTTGCCGACCGGCGCTATTTAAGTAGCGGTGGACTGGCGCCGCGCAGCCGGCCCGGCGCGGTGATCGAGAATCCGGACGAAGTGCGCGCGCAAGCGCGAAAAATCGCGGCGGGCGCGGCGCTCGATACCCTCGATGGCGGGGTGTTGCGAGTGCGCGCCGACACCCTGTGCCTGCATGGCGAAGGGCCGCGTGCGGCCGAGCTGGCGCGCCTGCTGGGCGAAATCCTGCGGCGGGGCTGAGCGGTATTTGCCCGCGTGTTTCACGTGAAACGCTGCCGTAGCGTAGAATTGCGCCCATGAAATTTCCCGAGATTTTCGATGTGATCGTGGTGGGGGGCGGCCATGCCGGCACCGAGGCCGCGCTGGCGGCCGCGCGCGCGGGTGCCAGGACGCTGCTGCTGACCCACAACATCGAAACCTTGGGCGCCATGTCCTGCAATCCGTCCATCGGCGGCATCGGCAAGGGTCATCTGGTCAAGGAAGTCGATGCCCTGGGCGGGGCGATGGCGCTCGCTGCCGACGAGGCCGGCATCCAGTTCCGTACGCTGAATGCTTCCAAGGGTCCGGCCGTGCGTGCCACCCGCGCCCAGGCCGACCGCGTGCTGTACAAGGCGGCAATCCGCCGGCGCCTGGAAAACCAGGTCAACCTCACCCTGTTCCAGCAGGCGGTGGACGATCTGGTGGTGGAAGGCGAGCGCGTCACCGGCGTCCGCACCCAACTGGGCCTGGAGTTTTCCGCGCGCGCCTTGGTGCTGACCGCCGGAACCTTCCTTGCCGGATTGATCCATGTCGGGTTGAATAATTATGAAGCCGGCCGCATGGGTGATCCGCCGGCCAGATCGCTCGCACATCGGCTGCGCGAGCTTGACCTGCCGGTGGGTAGGCTCAAGACCGGTACCCCGCCCAGGCTGGACGGGCGCAGCATCGATTGGAGCCAGTGCCAGGAACAGCCCGGCGACTCGCCGACGCCGGTGTTCTCCTTCCTCGGCAGCCGCAGCATGCACCCGCGCCAGGTATCGTGCTGGATCACCCATACCAACCCGCATACCCACGACATCATCCGTTCGGGTTTCGAACGTTCGCCCATGTTCACCGGGGTGATCGAAGGCGTGGGGCCGCGCTACTGTCCCTCCATCGAGGACAAGGTCAATCGCTTCGCCGAGAAAGCCAGCCATCAAATATTTTTGGAGCCGGAAGGCCTCGACACGCATGAGGTCTATCCCAACGGCATTTCCACCTCGCTGCCCTTCGACATCCAGTTGGCCGCGGTGCATTCCATTCCCGGCCTGGAAAACGCGCACATCCTGCGCCCGGGTTACGCCATCGAGTACGACTATTTCGACCCGCGTAACTTGAAGGCCTCGCTGGAAACCAGGTCCATCCAGGGCCTGTTCTTCGCCGGCCAGATCAACGGCACCACCGGCTATGAAGAGGCGGCGGCCCAGGGCCTGCTGGCGGGGCTCAACGCCGCGCGCCATGCCCGGGAAAAGGAAGCCTGGCACCCGGCGCGGCACGAAGCCTACCTCGGCGTGCTGGTGGACGACCTCATCACGCGCGGAGTGTCCGAGCCTTATCGCATGTTCACCAGCCGTGCCGAATATCGCCTGTCCCTGCGCGAGGACAATGCCGACATGCGGCTGACCGAAATCGGCCGCGAACTGGGGCTGGTGGACGATGCGCGCTGGGATGCCTTCAACCGCAAGCGCGACGCCATCGCGGCCGAAGCGGAACGCCTGAAAACCACCTGGGTGCGCCCGGAAGTGCTGCCGGCGAAAGACGCCGAGGCGGTGCTGGGCAAGGCCATCGAGCGCGAGCACAACCTGTACGAACTCCTGCGCCGGCCGGAAGTGGCCTATGCCGATTTGCTCAGGCTGCCGGGCGGCGCGCCCGGCGTGGAGGATGCGCAAGTCATCGAGCAGCTGGAAATCCAGGCCAAGTATCAGGGCTATATCGAGCGCCAGAAGGACGAGGTGGAAAAGCATCGCGAACAGGAGGCGTTGCGCCTGCCGCAGGATTTCGACTACATGCAGCTCTCCGGCCTGTCTGTCGAAGTGCGCCAGCGCCTGAACAAGCACAAGCCGGAAACCCTGGGCCAGGCCTCGCGCCTGCAGGGCATTACCCCGGCGGCGATTTCGGTGCTGATGGTGTATGCCAGGCGCGGCTTCAAAGATTTGAAAAAAACCGCATGACGCTGGCGGCGCAACTGGCGGCCGGCATTGCTGAACTGGGTCTGGACGTTAATCCGGAAGCGCAGGAAAAACTGCTGGCCTATCTGGAGCTGATGGCCAAGTGGAACCGCGTTTACAACCTGACCGCGCTGCGGAATCCGGGCGAATGGGTGACCCACCACCTGCTCGACAGCCTGTCGCTACTGCCGCACGCACAGGGCCCGCAGGTGGTGGATGTGGGCAGCGGGGCAGGGCTGCCGGGCCTGGTGCTGGCCATGGTGCGGCCCGACTGGCAAGTGGTGAGCGTGGAGGCGGTGGACAAGAAGGCCGCCTTCCAGCGCCAGGCTGCGGCAGAGTTGGCGCTCACCAACGTTAGGATAGAAGGGCGCAGGGTGGAAGACGTGGCGCTGGAAGGCGGGGCCGATACCGTGGTATCGCGCGCGTTCTCCAGTCTGGCGGATTTCGTCAATCTGAGCCGGCATCTGCTCAAACCCGGCGGGCAGTGGGCGGCCATGAAGGGGAAGTTGCCCGAGGCGGAAATCGCCGCCTTGACGGCAGACGTGCGGGTGCGGGAAATTGTCGAATTGAAGGTGCCGGGACTCGGCGCCGAGCGCTGCGTCGTGTTGATGGAGCGGGGATGAAGAGCGTGAACAAGGAGGACAAGAGGTATTCCGTATTGGGTTTTCCTCCTGTCCTCCTGTCCTCCTTGTGGGTGTTGACGGAAAGAAATTGATGAGCAGGATTCTTGCAATCGCAAACCAGAAGGGCGGGGTCGGCAAGACCACCACCGCCGTCAATCTTGCCTGCGCGCTGGCTCAAAACGGCCAGCGCATATTGCTGGTGGACCTCGATCCCCAGGGCAACGCCACCATGGGTGCTGGCGTGGAAAAACGCACCGCCATGCCCACCGCCTACCAGGTGCTGCTGGAGCAGGCCGACATTCCTTCCAGCCGCCTGCGCTCGTCGAAAGGCGGATTCGATGTGGTGCCGGCCAACCGCGAACTGTCGGGCAGCGAAATCGACATGGTCGAGATCGAGAGCCGCGAATTCCGGCTCAAGACCGAACTGGCCAAGGTGGCGAACGAATACGACTTCGTGCTCATCGACTGTGCGCCCACGCTCAACCTGCTCACCGTCAACGCCCTGGCCGCAGCGGATGCCGTGCTGATCCCCATGCAGTGCGAGTACTACGCGCTCGAGGGTTTGACGGATCTGGTGGCCACCATCAAGAAGGTCAAACAGCGACTCAATCCCGGCATCGAAATCGAAGGCCTCTTGCGCGTGATGTACGACCCGCGTTCGACGCTGGCGCAGCAGGTGGCCTCCGAACTGAAGAGCCATTTCGGCGACAAGGTGTTCAACACCGTGATCCCGCGCAATGTGCGCCTGGCCGAGGCGCCCAGCCACGGCCTGCCGGGGGTGGTGTACGACCCGGCGTCGAAAGGCGCGCAGGCCTACCAGGAGCTGGCGCGCGAGGTTTTGCAGCGCTACGGCATGGCGGCGGTCGCCGCCGGATGAGAAACCGTCGAGGCAAAGACGCAGACAAAACCCAAAGGCATTTCACAGGGAGGCAGGGGAGGATAAGAGAGGGAACCAGGCATTCCTCCCTTGGCTCCCTGAACCTCTCTGTTAGCGAATTTTATAGGGGGCAAACATGGCAAAAATGAAAGGACTCGGACGCGGACTCGACGCCCTCCTGGGCGGCGACAGCGGCGGTGCGGGCGACAAGGGCGACTTGCGCACCTTGGCGATTTCGCAATTGAAGCCGGGCCGCTACCAGCCGCGCACCCACTTCGACGAAACCGCGCTCGACGAGCTGGCCGAATCCATCCGCACCCAGGGCCTCATGCAGCCCATCCTGGTGCGCACCGATGGCGGCCAGTACGAGATCATCGCCGGCGAGCGCCGCTGGCGCGCCGCCCAGCGCGCAGGCCTGACCGAAGTGCCGGTGCTGATCAAGGACGTGCGCGAGGAAGCCGTGGCCGCCATGGCGCTGATCGAGAACATCCAGCGCGAAGACCTCAATGCCATCGAGCAGGCCCACGGACTGCAGCGCCTGATCCAGGAGTTCGGCATGACCCATGATGCGGTCGCGCAGTCGGTGGGAAAGTCGCGCGCGGCGGTGTCCAACCTGCTGCGCCTGCTCAACCTTTCCAAGCCGGTGCAGGACATGCTCACCGCCGGCCTGATCGAAATGGGCCATGCGCGTGCCTTGTTGCCGCTGCATGCCGGCCAGCAGAAGGAGCTTGCGCACGAAATCGAGGAAAAAGGACTCTCCGTGCGCGAGGTCGAACGCCGCGCCGCCCGTTTGAAGGAAGGCGATACGGCCAAGGCGGCAAAAAAATCCGTGCCGCGCGACATCCGTCGCCTGGAAGAAACCCTGTCCGAGACCCTGGGCATGGAGGCCCGCGTGCACATAAGCCGGCACGGCGGACGGCTCACCCTGGTGTTTTCCGATAGCGAGCAGCTGCAGGGCATGCTGGAAAAGCTGGGAATCACCCTCTAAGGGGACATTCAAAGAACCCGGGGTCGGGGGGAGCAGTAGATAAAACCTATCAATCCCCTAATAAATCCTAATTGCACTGGATTGGCCAATTGGTCTATCATCGCGTTCTAATGTTCGGGTCCACTACTACCCGGGTGGCGGTTGCGCAATTCGCCATTCTCCTTGCCTCGGCGGGCGTTGCCTGGCTGTTCTGGGGGGGGAAGGCCGCATTGTCGACGGCTTACGGAGTGGCAGTAGCCCTGATCATTACCCTGTTGATGCTGGCCCGGCAACGGGAAAGCGAAGCGCATTCCGGCTGGACGGCCCAGCGTCAACTGGGGCAGTTTTTCCGGCTTGAGGCCGAACGCTTCATTCTCGCGGTGGCGTTGCTGGCTTTGGGTTTCATGTCCGGCAAAACCGAGTCGCTGGCGCTGGTTTCCGGTTTTGTGCTGGGACAAACGGGCTGGGTGGCGGCACTGAAAAAGCCTTGAACCTTGATGCAGGTGCGTTTTGATTGTGGAGAGCGGCAGGCCCCCACAACCAAAACTTACTTGATTCAAACCAAAATATCATGGCCGAAGCACATACCTCTGGCGAATACATCAAGCACCACCTGCAGAATCTGACGTTTGGCCAGCACCCGGACGGGACTTGGGGCGTAGCCCATAGCGCGGCAGAAGCCAAGGAAATGGGCTTCTGGGCCATCAACCTCGACAGCATGGGTTTCGCCATCGTCCTTGGCCTGGCCTTCCTGCTGATGTTCCGCGCGGCGGCGAAAAAAGCCACGATCGGCGTGCCCTCCGGCCTGCAGAATTTCGTCGAATGGGTGGTCGAATTCATCGACGGCTCCGTGCGCGGCTCCTTCTCGCACAAGAACCCCCTGGTCGCGCCGCTCGCGCTGACCGTGTTCATGTGGGTGTTCCTGATGAACTTCATGGACCTGCTGCCGATCGACTGGCTGCCCTGGATCGCCACCCTGCTGGGCGTGCCCTATCTGAAAGTGGTGCCGTCGACCGACCCCAACGTCACCTTTGCGCTGGCGCTGTCGGTGTTTTTCCTGATGCTGTACTACAGCGTGAAGATGAAGGGCCCCGGCGGCTTTTTCGCCGAGCTGGCCTTCCAGCCCTTCCCCAAGTTCCTGTTCCCGGTCAACCTGCTGCTCGAAGGCGTGGGCCTGATCGCCAAGCCGGTTTCGCTGGCCCTGCGGCTGTTCGGCAACATGTACGCGGGCGAGATGATCTTCATCCTGATTGCGCTGATGTTCAGCGGCGGCATCGTGCTGGGCGTGTTTGGCGGTGTGCTGCAATGGGCGTGGGCCGTGTTCCATATCCTGATCATCACCCTGCAGGCGTTCATCTTCATGACGCTGACCATCGTGTATCTGGACATGGCGCATGCCGAGCACCATTAAGAATTTGCCAGATATTTGTAGTTACCTTTTCAATTTAATCTGAAAACTCAAGGAGTAAACAAATGGAAATGACTCAAGCCGTGCTGTATATCGCTGGTGCGCTGATGATGGGCCTGGGCGCTCTGGGCGCAGCCGTGGGTATCGGTGTCCTCGGCGGCCGTTTCCTGGAAGGCGCTGCCCGCCAGCCCGAACTCATCCCCATGCTGCGCACCCAGTTCTTCATCGTCATGGGCCTGGTCGACGCCGTGCCGATGATCGCCGTGGGTCTGGCCATGTACGTGCTGTTCGCGGTGGCTGGCTAATTCTGGCGGATTGCGGCAATCCTGGCGAAGCATGCGCTTCGCCCTTGATCCCCATTCCCCAGTGAAGGTGCGAATATGAATTTCAACGCTACCCTGATCGGCCAGTCCATAACCTTCGTGTTCTTCGTGTGGTTCTGCATGAAGTACGTCTGGCCGCCCATCATGAATGCGCTCGAAGCGCGCAAGAAGCAGATTGCCGACGGCCTCGCCGCCGCCGATCGCGGCAAGCACGAGCTCGAGTTGGCGGCCAAGGCCGCCGCCGACAACATGCGCGATGCCAAGGCCCAGGCCGCCGAAGTGCTGGCCCAGGCCGAAAAGCGCGCCGCGCAGATCGTCGAAGACGCAAAAATTGCGGCCAAGGCCGAAGGCGAGCGCCAGCTGGCCGCCGCCCAGGCCAACATCGAGCAGGAAGCCAACCGTGCGCGCGAAGATCTGCGCGAGCAGGTGGCCGCCCTGGCCGTGGCCGGCGCGGAAAAGATCCTGCGCCGCGAGGTCAATGCGCAGGCGCATGCCGATCTGCTCGGCCAGCTGAAAGCCGAGCTGTAATCATGGCCGAACTGTCCACCCTGGCCCGTCCCTACGCCGAAGCGGTGTTCCGCCTGGCCAGGGAAAAGAACGCGCTGGCCGACTGGTCCGGCCGCCTGGCCACCCTGGCCGCCATCGTAAGCAACGATCAGATGCGGACCGTGATCGCCGATCCCGGCACTTCGGCCGGCCGTGCGGCCGAACTGATCGGTTCCATTGCCAGCGCCGACGAGGCGGGCAAGAACCTGCTCGCCGTGCTGGCCGGCAACGATCGCCTGATGCTGCTGCCGGAAATCGCCGCACAGTACGAAGTGCTTAAGGCCGAGGCCGAAGGCGTGCTTGAAGCCACCATCGTGTCCGCCCAGGAAATAAGCGAAGCGCAGAAGACCGAACTCATGGCCGCACTCAAGGCCAGGTTCGGGCGCGATGTTGAAGCGGCGGTGCGGGTGGACGAAAGCCTGATCGGCGGCGCGGTGATCACCGTGGGCGACCAGGTGATCGACGGCTCGGTGAAGGGCCGCCTGCAGAAAATGGCTGCGGCCTTGACCGCATGATTAATACAGCGGCCCTCGCCGCGTGAAGCGCGGCGCTTAAGACCAGGCGCGTAAGGAATTTAACTTAGATACGGAACCGGCAAAACCGGAAATGACCATGCAACTGAACCCAAGCGAAATCAGCGAACTGATTAAAGCCAAGATCGAGAACCTGGGAACCGGTTCCGAACTGCGCACCCAGGGCACCATCGTGTCCGTGACCGACGGCATCATCCGCGTGCACGGCCTGTCCGATGCGATGTCCGGCGAAATGATCGAACTGCCGGGCAACGTGTTCGGCGTGGCGCTCAACCTCGAGCGCGACTCCGTCGGCGTCGTCGTGCTGGGCGACTACGAGCACCTGACCGAAGGCGACACGGCCAAGTGCACCGGCCGCATCCTGGAAGTGCCGGTCGGCCCCGAGCTGAAAGGCCGCGTGGTCAACGCGCTGGGCCAGCCCATCGACGGCAAGGGCCCGATCAGCACCAGCAGGACCTCCCCCATGGAAGTCATCGCCCCCGGCGTCATCGCGCGTCAGTCGGTGAACCAGCCGGTGCAGACCGGCCTCAAGTCGATCGACTCCATGGTGCCCATCGGCCGCGGCCAGCGCGAACTGATTATTGGTGACAGGCAAACCGGCAAGACCGCGGTGGCGATCGATGCCATCATCAACCAGAAGGGCACCGGCGTGACCTGCGTGTACGTGGCGGTCGGCCAGAAGGCGTCCTCCATCGCCAACGTGGTGCGCAAGCTCGAAGAGCACGGCGCCATGGACCATACCATCATCGTGGCTGCGTCCGCTTCCGACTCCGCCGCCATGCAGTACCTGGCGCCCTACGGCGGCTGCGCCATGGGCGAATATTTCCGCGATCGCGGTGAAGATGCCCTGATCGTGTATGACGACCTCACCAAGCAGGCCTGGGCCTATCGCCAGATTTCCCTGCTGTTGCGCCGTCCGCCGGGCCGCGAAGCCTACCCCGGCGACGTGTTCTATCTGCACTCCCGCCTGCTCGAGCGTGCCGCGCGCGTGAACGCCGACTTCGTGGAAAAAGCCACCAATGGCGAGGTGAAAGGCAAGACCGGTTCGCTGACCGCGCTGCCCATCATCGAAACCCAGGCCGGCGACGTATCCGCCTTCGTGCCGACCAACGTGATTTCGATTACCGACGGCCAGATTTTCCTGGAAACCGACCTGTTCAACGCCGGTATCCGCCCCGCCATCAACGCCGGCCTGTCCGTGTCCCGCGTGGGCGGCGCCGCGCAGACCAAGGTCATCAAGAAACTGGGCGGCGGTATCCGTCTGGCACTGGCCCAGTACCGCGAGCTGGCGGCCTTCGCCCAGTTCGCTTCCGACCTGGACGAAGCCACCAAGAAGCAGCTCGAACGCGGCAAGATCGTGACCGAACTGATGAAGCAGCCGCAATACTCGCCCATGAGCGTGGCGGAAATGGCCGTGACCCTGTTCGCCGTCAACAACGGCTACCTGGATGGCCTGGAAGTGAAAAAGGTGCTGCCTTTCGAAGCCGCGCTGCAGGCCTACATGCGCGACAAGCAGAAAGCCCTGATGGACGCCATCAACGGCAGCGGCGAGCTCGGCGCGGACAGCGAGGCTGCATTGAAGACGGCGATCGAGTCCTTCAAGCAGACCGCTGTTTATTAATTCGGCACTGATTCGGGAGTCCCGGCAATGGCCGCAGGCAAGGAAATTCGCACCAAGATCAAGAGCGTCGAGAGCACGAGCAAGATCACCAAGGCCATGGAAATGGTCGCGGCGAGCAAGATGCGCAAGGCGCAGGACCGCATGAAGGCGGCTCGCCCCTATGCGGAAAAGATCGCCAACGTGGCTGTGCACATGGCGTACGCTCACCCCGAGTACAAGCACCCGTTCGTGGTGCGCCGCGAGCAGACCAGGCGCGTCGGCCTCATCATCGTCACCTCGGACAAGGGCCTGTGCGGCGGCTTGAACACCAACGCGCTGCGCGTCGTGGTCGGCAAGATCAAGGAATGGGAAACCGCCGGTGTCGAGGTGGATGTCACCGCACTCGGCAACAAGGGCCTGGGCTTCATGCAGCGCATGGGCGGCAATGTCGTGTCGCAACTCACCGGCTTTGGCGATGTCCCGCACATGGAACGCCTGATCGGCCCGGTCAAGATCATGCTCGATGCCTATGTCGAAGGCAGGGTCGACGCGCTGTACATCGTATACAACCGCTTCATCAACACCATGAAGCAGGAGCCCTCGTTCAAGCAACTGCTGCCGCTCGAGCAGGCCGCGGGCAGCGAGGAAGAAAAGCTCAAGCACCACTGGGACTACATCTACGAACCGGATGCCAAGCCGGTGGTGGATGCCCTGCTGACCCGCTACATCGAATCGATCGTGTACCAGGCTGTGGTGGAGAACATCGCGTGCGAGCAGTCTGCCCGCATGGTGGCCATGAAGGCCGCCTCGGACAACGCCAAGAACGTGATCGGCGAATTGAAACTGCTGTACAACAAGACCCGTCAGGCCGCCATCACCAAGGAGCTGTCGGAGATTGTGGGCGGCGCGGCGGCTGTTTAGCGGCAGCGGCGCATGCAATCGGGCGAGGCTAATGTGAGCGAAGCGAACGTTATGACGAGACCAAATTGCATTATGCAGCGGCTGTTTAGCGGCAGCGGCGCATGCAATCGGGCGAGGCTAATGTGAGCGAAGCGAACGTTATGACGAGACCAAATTGCATTATGCGGCGGCTGTTTAGCGGCAGCGGCGCATGCAATCGGGCGAGGCTAATGTGAGCGAAGCGAACGTTATGACGAGACCAAATTGCAACAACGCAGCTGCCGTCTGATTCGGCACAACAGATTATTTAGATTGAACTAGGAACCAACCATGAGCAACGGAAAAATCGTTCAGGTCATCGGCGCAGTGGTGGACGTGCAGTTCCCCCGCGAGGCCATGCCCAAGGTGTTCGACGCACTGAAGATGTCGAACCCCGACACCACGTTCGAAGTGCAGCAGCAAATGGGCGACGGCGTGGTCCGTACCATTGCGATGGGCTCCACCGACGGCCTGCGCCGCGGCATGGAGGTCCTCGCCACCGGCAGTCCGATCCAGGTTCCCGTGGGCCAGGCGACCCTGGGCCGCATCATGAACGTGCTGGGTGAAGCCATCGACGAGCAGGGCCCGATCGGCACCGACCAGCGCATGCCCATTCACCGCAAGGCCCCGGCCTTCGACGAGCAGGCAGCCAGCGTCGAGATCCTGGAAACCGGCATCAAGGTGATCGACCTGATCATGCCGATTGCCAAGGGCGGCAAGATCGGCCTGTTCGGCGGCGCCGGCGTGGGCAAGACCGTGACGCTGATGGAACTGATCCGCAACATTGCCGTGCAGCACTCCGGCTTCTCCGTATTCGCCGGCGTGGGCGAGCGTACCCGCGAAGGCAACGACTTCTACCACGAGATGAAGGAAGGCGGCGTGCTGGACAAGGTGGCGCTGGTGTACGGCCAGATGAACGAGCCCCCGGGCAACAGTCTGCGCGTGGCGCTGACCGGCCTGACCATGGCCGAGCGTTTCCG